>DRFJ01000047.1 GCA_011050615.1 Bacteroidota bacterium | reverse complement strand
TGCGGAACTCATCAAACAGGAATACACGCGGCAGTGCCGTCAGAAGCTCATCGGGAAGAAGCTCCGGAAGCAGTGCAGTGCGGAACTCATCAAACAGGAATACACGCGGCAGTGCCGTCAGAAACTCATCGGGAAGAAGCTCCGGAAGCAGTGCAGTGCGGAGCTCATCAAGCAGAAACACCGGAAGCAGTGCGGTACGAAGCAACACAGGATCAAGGAATAACAGCAAATCTACATCAGCAACAAAAAGGGGCAGGCGTTAAAAGCCTGCTTTTTTATCTCATTAATCATGAAAAATAACCAGGTTCAAAGAAAAATCTTATATTTGTTACTGAAGCCTGGTGCCCGACATACTACATTAATTGGTATGATTTTTGCTCTTATATTAACAGGATGAAATAATATTGATCGGAGGTCTAAAATGAAAACTTATCTTTACATAACAGTTTTGGCAATATTTCTTCTAAGCAGTTGTTCCTCATCACTTTATATGAGTGGTGAATACGATGACCTGTATTATACACCTGCTCCAAAAGAAATATATGTGCAGGAAGCCGGTGTGCCCGGACAGGCGTATGAATCAATTTCAGAGATCGAAGACAAGTATAATCTCGATACTCTTGTGGCTGATCAGTACCTGGATCCGGCCGAGTATGACAAGGATCTCATGTATTATGACAGTGACAAAAGCAGTGCCTTTGATTATTATGACGGGGTATCTTACTCAAGTTACCTGAACCGTTTTTACGGCAACTACTTCGATCCTTACTGGAGAGATCCCTTTTACTACGGGTTCAGCTATGGTCTGACTTTCGGTTACCCGTATTATTCCTACAGGATGTGGGATCCCTTCTACAGCCCGTATTACTCATATTACTATGACCCGTTCTATTCACCGTATTACTGGGGTTCCTCTTATTTTTACAATCCCTGGACTTACAGGTATGGTTTAGGCTACTATTCATATATGTCACCATATTACTATGGCTACTCCAGTAATGTTGATTATTATACCACACCGGTAAAGCGCAGAAGCTCATACAGTACCCTGACCAACAGGAATGTATCTACTCCTTTGAGTCGCGCAAGTTCAGTCAGTGCATCCTCAAGGAGAACAGCAACAGTTGTATCCGGTGATACAAGAAGTACTGAAGGCAGCAGGAGGACTGATCAAACCATAGTATCAAGTAATACTAACATCAGCAATGCAAGTAACCCGCAGGAGAGGTCAGTGAACTCAAACCTCAACAGGAGAACACAGGTTAACACTACAACCCGTGCAGCTTCACGGCCTGAATATAATACCCAAGACAGGACATACAGGCCTACCTATACTAATCCAAGGATGACTACCCGCCCTGCCTATAATAATACTAACAGGAGAAGTAGTACTGTGACTAACAGGAATACTGAATATATCTATAACCGTTCCAGGTCAATAATTAACAGTTCATCCTCAGGAACATCAGGCAGGTCAATTATTAACCGCTCATCTTCTTCAACCGGAAGGAGCAGCTTTAGCACCGGAAGATCATCCTCGGTCAGGTCAGGCTCATCAAGGGGATCCAGCAGGTCTTCTGTTGGCAGGTCTTCTTCCTCAGCAGGCAGCAGCTCCGGCAGAGTATCATCAGGTAGCAGTTCATCCAGTGGACGAAGCTCGGCTAAAAGCTCAAGTAGCTCAGGAAGAAGAAGATAAAAAAAGTGTAATTATTGGAAATTAGCTTGTTGCATTAATTTATTATATCATCCCGGAAAGGGATGGCCAGGTATACATTTAATAAAACTGAAAATGAAAAAAGCATTGATAATACTTATAACTTTTGTTTCTGCAATTACCCTGGGTAAAGCACAAACAATAGACGAAGTACTGTGGTATTCACAGTTATTCTATGGTGGGTCAGCCAGATTCCAGGCAATGGGCGGTGCCTTTACCGCTCTTGGAGGAGACCTTTCAGTTCTGAGCCAGAACCCGGCCGGGCTGGGAATTTACAGGTCGATGGAAGTAAGCCTGTCTCCCCAAATGTACTATAATAATTCACTCTCAAAGTATAATAATACAGAAGCGACAGAATATGCATACCAGTTCAACCTGAACCAGGCAGGTTTTGTTTATCCTCTCGTCAGCAGGGACAATACAAGTGGCCTTTCAGGTATTAACCTGGCATATTCCTTCAACCGTACCAATAATTTCAATATGAATACAGTGATACGGGGAGTAAATGAGAACAGTTCAATGGCCGATTACTGGGCTGATATTGCTTACGGTACCTATTATACCGATATTGATGGTGCTCCGGGAGCGGCTTTTGAAGTTTGGCTCCTTGATACACTAAGTGGTTCAGGTGGTTACGAATATGGTACCACTTTCTCACAATACGGCGAAAATACCAATTCCACCTATGGCCAGAGCATACGGCGGGTCATTTCAAGGGAAGGGCATGCCGCTGAACATGCCTTAAGTTTTTCGGCTAACCTGGGTTATAAAATATACATCGGCGCTACCCTGGGAATAAACAAAATTGAATCATATTCAACCTATGAGCATACAGAAATCGATGATCGGGATCTTATTTATGATTTCAATAATTTTGTCTACAGGGACGTGGTTGAAGCAAGTGGCACAGGATATGCATTCAAGCTTGGCATAATAGTCAGGCCCGTTGAAATGCTGAGACTGGGATTGGCCTTTCATACACCTACGGTCTACAGACTCGATGAGTACTATTACGATGATATAAGATCAGAATTTGATAATGGCGATTACTACACATGGGAAAATGATCCTTTCAGGTTCTCATACACTCTCACAACACCGCTCAGAGCAATGGCCGGTGCAGCACTGCAGCTTGGTAAAGCAGGTTTGCTGAGTGCTGATTATGAATTTGTTGATTACAGGATGGCAAGATTCTCAAGGGCATCTGACGACTATGACTACTACTATGAAAACCAGGATATAAAAGATATTTATGATGTGGCACATAATATCAGGCTTGGTGGCGAACTGAGGCTGAATTCGTTTTATATGAGAGCCGGCTATGCATTCTATGGAAGTCCGTTTGTTAAAGGAGAGGATAATGAGGATAATTACCAGTCAGTATATTCAGCAGGCCTGGGATTCAGGCAAAGTAACTTTTCATTTGATGTCTCCTATGCACTAAGAAGTAACCAGCAGATGTATTTCATGTATAATCATACTGAAATTAATCCTGCTGAGATAAGCTATAACAGGCATCTTGTGACAGCCACGCTTGGATTCAGGTTCTAAGATACGACCATGTTTCGGGCCCCATATTAAACAAAAGATCAATAAGGCTCAGGTTTGGCTTAAAACCAAGGGATGGGCTGAATACCTGAAAGTATTCCGGGCTGCTGTAAGCTGATTCATTCTTGGGCGACAGACTGTATCTGAGGTCCCTGATGTTATCATCATATTCTTTAATAAACGAATCGGTTGTATACACGCGAATTTCAATCTCCAGTATATTGCTTATGACATCCAGGATTTCCATGTTCAGATCGAGCAGATAGTCGTATTCACTATAAAGAGGCTGAAGGATCTTATCCTTATAAAATTCAAAAAAAGCTGATGAGTTATATGCCGACCGGATGGCATGGATATGTTCTCTTTGCCACTTCCGTGAATTATCAATTCTTATATCTTTCAGTTTCACCTTATGGAAACTTCCTCTTTCCACAGGGATACTCAGAGGAATCACCCCGTTGGCTGAATATATATAGCAACGGTTGCGATAGGTTTGCTTCGGATAGGTCTCATGTTGCTCAATAAATACTTTGCCTGATTTGAGCAGCTCGGCAAAGTATTGCACAGGCGGGTAATATGCTGTTGATAAAATAAGTGTTATACCTTCCACGGTCTATGCCAACTGATTAATCATACTTGCATTAAAGCCTGCACCGAATCCATTATCTATATTTACAACGCTGACTCCCGATGCACAGCTGGTAAGCATGGCCAGTAATGCTGACACTCCCCCGAAATTTGCACCATAGCCAACACTTGTTGGTACAGCTATAACCGGTTTATCTATAAGGCCGCCAACAACACTTGCAAGTGCTCCTTCCATACCTGCTATAACTATAACCACCCTGCATTCCTTTATATCGGGCAACTTATCCAGCAGCCTGTGTATGCCTGCAACGCCGGCATCATAAATACGGGTAATCCTGTTTCCGAGCAGCTCGCATGTAACCGCCGCTTCTTCGGCTACGGGTATATCAGAGGTGCCTGCAGTAATTACCGCAATGGGTGAATCTGCAATTTTTTGTCTCCCCTTCATAATACTTATTATTCTGGCTTCCTCATGCCATATGGCTTCAGGGGCTATCGACCGTACTGCCTCGAATTTTTCCTCACTGGCCCTGGTGCCTATAACATTCTGTCCTGTTCCCGATATATGCCTGAAAATATCCCTGACCTGTTCGCTTGTTTTCCCTTCACAGAAGACTATTTCAGGGTAACCTGTCCGTATTTCACGATGATGATCAATACGGGCGAAACCAAGATCGCTGAAGGGAAAATACTTCAATTGTTCAAGTGCGTCGTTGGTATTTATCTTTCCTTTAGAAAGATCTTCCAGTATTTTTTTTAGTCTCTCCCTGTTCATATTATTCTTATTTTTTTTGATTCATACTGCCCATACGGTATCCTTCCAGATCAAGACTGATGAATTCGATGCCCCTGCTTTTAAATTCCTTAATTATTTCCTTCCTTATGGTATCTTTAAGTATCCTGCTGAAATGGACCGGACTGATTTCCAGTCGCACGATATTGTTATGCAATCTTACACGTGCTCCCGGGAATCCCATCCTGTGCATGTAACGTTCCGATTCTTCAACAAGCCTGAGTTCCTGTAAATTGATTTTTGAATTAAAAGGTAAACGTGTCAGGAGGCATGCGTATGCAGGCTTATTCCATATTTCGAGCTTGAAACTTCGAAGGCCCTTTCTTATCTCTTCCTTTGTGAATCCTGCTTCGAGAAGGGGACTGCGTATATCAAGTTCTTTCAGTGCTTTCATTCCGGGCCTGTAGTCACTTATGTCGTCTGCATTACTGCCGTCTGCAATGATATTAAAGCCTTTTTGTCCGGCATATTTTTTTATATGCCCGAATAATATGGATTTACACCTGTAGCATCTGTCTGGCGGATTTAATACTATTGAGTTGTCAAGTGGAATATTTAAAATATCATGGTCAATATTCATTGATCGGCAGAAATTTATTGCTTCCTCTACCTCCCATTGTGGTATATAGTGTGTCTTTATGGTCACTGCTGACACCTTTGCATCTGAAAACCTATTTAGTACATATAAGAGAAAAGTGCTGTCAACTCCCCCTGAAAAGGCGACCAGAATATTGTCAGCATCGCTGAAATAAGTGCATAATTTTTTTATCCTATCTCTTACTGCCATGAATAACTGCAATAATATTATTATAAACCTCGGCAAGAGGTAATTTGTTCTTTTCTGCGATGGCTATACATTCTGATATTTCAGGTTTTGCAGATATTAGTTTATTATTGTGATAGGCATATTTAACCGTTACGGGCCCGTATGCCGTATCTATTTTATTCATTTGCCTGCTTGCGGTATGCTTGTCAAACTTTGTTATTCTGAGGCCCAGTGTGCTTGAATTACTGAAAAAGGTTTCCTTTACTGCCTCAATATCCCCGGCCCCGCAAATAATACTTACTTTTATTCCCGGTCTGGATCTCTTCATGATAATATTTGTCAGGAATACATCTGCGGCACCTGCTTCAAATAATTTATTAACAAGGTTTTCATACATTTCAGGATTCATGTCATCTATATTGCTCTCCACCAGATACGACATATGGCCTGAAGCTTCCCTTACAGCGGATTCACCAAGGTAGACCCTCAGCAAATTAGGCAGGTCCGGATTATTTCTCTGCCCGATACCATAACCGGTTCTGTGTATTTTTATATTCACTTCACTTTCAAACCTTGTCCCCAGTGTGCTTATTATGGCTGCACCTGTTGGTGTTGTTGCTTCAAAGTCTACTCTTCCTTTATTAACAGGAATACCTTTTATTATTTCAGCTGTGGCGGGAGCAGGCACCGGAAGTAAACCATGGGCACACCTGACAAAGCCGCTGCCCAGTTCAACAGGTGATACAATAACTTCTTTTATCCCCAGATTGATATAGCATATGGCTGCTCCTGCTATGTCTATTATCGAATCTACTGCACCCACTTCATGAAAATGCACTTTATCAACGGGAATGTCATGAACCTTAGCTTCGGCTTCAGCAACTTTCCTGAATATTGCCATCGCAATGGCTTTTACTGCCTTGCTCAGGCTGCTCTTTTCAATAATATTTTCTATATCCGCAAGATGACGATGTTTTTTCTCTACTTCCGTTAAAACAACTGTTACCTTTGTACCCGTTATGCCATGACGCTGATCTTTTTCCACACGCATTTCCCAGCCCGGCAGCTTTAGTTTTCTTAATTCACTAATAAGATAATCCTTGTCAACTCCAAGATCTATCATTGCACCCAGGTTCATATCACCGCTTATACCCGAGAAACATTCGTAGCAGAGAGTGTTCATAATTATTATATTTTAAAACTACTGCTAAGATAATATTAAGCATATTATTAAAATAATAATAATGCTATTTTGCAGTGAAACAATAAATTTGAATATTTGCACTGAATAAAAACAAAAAAATGAAACGAGCATGAATAAATTTAATCTCTTACTTCACAATAGAAGATGATTAAATTTTTCATGCGGGAGCGAACCGGGCACAGCGAGCTCACGAACAGTTTTACCGTGAGTAAGCGCATGCATTCGTTCTTAAATTTTTAATTAAGTTATATTCAGTTAATTATAAAATTTTAAACGAATGAAAAGACGGGATTTTTTTATAAAGTCATTGGGAGCAGGTGTGGCAGCAGGTGCTGCTTTCAGCCTTGGCGGATATAATAAATTATGGGCATCAGGCACCGCTGCGGCAACTTATGATCTGGTTGCAGTGATGGGGGCTGAGCCGGATGCCATGTTCGATAAGGGAATAAGCGCACTGGGAGGAATAACAAATTTTGTCAGGAAAGGCCAGACGGTGGTTATCAAGCCAAATATTGGATGGGACAGGAGCCCTGAAATGGCAGCCAATACAAATCCGCTTCTTATAAAGCGTATAGTCGGGCACTGCATCAGGGCAGGGGCAGATAAGGTATATGTTTTTGATCATACCTGTCATAACTGGATTAAAGCATATAAGAATTCCGGGATAGAAAAAGCCGCAAAAGATGCAGGTGCAAAAATAGTACCGGCAGATACCGAAAAATATTACCATGAAGTTGATGTACCCCGGGCAAGTATTCTGAAAACGGCAAAGGTGCATGAACTGATACTGGAATCGGATGTCTTCATTAATGTACCCGTATTGAAACATCATTCCAGTACAAAAATGACGGCTACAATGAAGAATCTTATGGGTAATGTGTGGGACAGGGGCTTCTGGCATTCCAATAACCTGCACCAGTGCATAGCCGATTATGCAACCTTTGAAAAGAAACCAACGCTTAATATTATTGACTGCTACAGGGTGATGATGCGAAACGGCCCGCAGGGAGTATCAGTTAGCGATTCTGTGGAAATGAAGGCTCAGATAATATCAACCGATATGCTGGCTGCCGATACAGCTGCTGCCAGTATGATAAAAATGAGCCCGGAACAGATAGATTATATACCGCTGGCCAATAAAAAGGGTATTGGGAGAATGGATCTTGAAAACCTTAATATTCACAGAATAAAAATGTAAGGCTCCGGATGAAATCTCCTGCTTTAAAAACATCCAGGCTTATCCTTGCAGTACTGGTATTTGTTGTTATTACACTGTCGTTTATAGATTTCCGTAATATTATCCCTGATAAGTGGTTCACCATCATACTTTACCTGCAGTTTGTGCCGTCGGTATTGAATTTTATGAACATGCCGGCCCTTGCAACAGCAGGATTCATCTTTGTTCTTGGCCTGACCCTGGTGACGGGGCGAACTTACTGCTCCGTGCTCTGCCCACTTGGTATCTGCCAGGACATAGTAAGCCGCATAGGGGGAAAGTTCAGGCGTAAGTTCAGGAAGTTTGGTTATGGGAAACCATACATTATCTTAAGGCATCTTATACTTGCCCTGACCTTGATAGTGATGCTTGCAGGCTCTGTGTTTCTCATTAGCCTGCTTGATCCTTACAGTATCTTTGGCAGGACCGCCACATATTTTTTCCAGCCACTTGTGCTGCTGGTTAATAACCTTATAGCGGCTGTGACTTCATTTTTTGATAATTATGTCATCTTCAAGGTTGATTTTATAAAGATCCCCCTGGCAGCCTACATACTGCCTGTTTTGCTCCTTGTACTCGTTACCTGGTTATCATTCACGAGGGGACGGCTTTATTGCAATACCCTTTGTCCGGTGGGTACCTTTCTCGGGCTTATTTCAAGGGTGTCCTTTCTCAGGATAAGGATCGAAGAGAGTCACTGTACTCACTGCGGACTTTGCGCTGCCAACTGTAAGGCTTCATGCATTGATTTTAAAAATGAGGATGTTGACCTGAGCAGATGTGTTACCTGCTTTAATTGTATCTCCGTATGCCCGGATAACGCTGTTTCATACGGATTTAAGAAGGCCGCTGCGGTAAAAGAAACTGATGAACCTGATCAGGCCAAGAGAGGCTTTATAGGTGGCATGCTGGCACTTTTAGCCCTTATGCCACGCATTTTAAAGGCACAGGATGCTCCCATTCCCAGGAAGGAATCTACCGTTCCGGAGAATCGTACTTCTCCGGTATGCCCTCCGGGAGGAATAAGCATAGATCATTTTAATACTTATTGCACAGCCTGCTCCTTATGTGTAAGTGCCTGTCCCAATAATGTAATAATACCCTCCATAAATGAATATGGCTTTTCTGGCATTATGCAGCCAAGGATGGATTATCATAAGGGTTTCTGTAATTTTGAATGTATAAGGTGCACTGAAGTATGTCCATCCGGGGCCTTGCTGCCACTTGTGCTTGAAGCCAAGAAACTTACACAGATAGGCAAGGTAAATTTTATAAAGGAAAATTGTATTGTTGAAACCGAGAAGACAGATTGCGGTGCCTGCTCGGAGCATTGCCCTACAAAAGCAGTCCAGATGGTTCCTTATATAGGTAACCTGGTTATTCCGGAAGTAAATAATGAAATATGTGTTGGTTGCGGGGCCTGTGAATATGCTTGCCCCACAAAACCTTTCAAGGCAATTTTCGTTGATGGAAACCCGGTCCATCAGGATGCAAAAAAACCTGACGAGGAAGAACTGAAAGTAAAAGAACTCGACGAATTCCCGTTCTGACAAAGATCACCCCGGCATGAACCGGGCATTAAGCTCGGTACATTTTGTGAAAATCCTTTAAAACGCTTTGAGACCGTGAATTGTAATTCATCCATGTTAGTTGAAAAAGTCATCAAAATATGACTTTTATCTTTATTAATGTATCATTATTAGCATTACTTTTGCTTCATATCTGAAAATAATCTGAATTTTTATGGAACCAACACATATTGAACATATTGGTATTGCCGTAAAAAGCCTGGATGAGGCTATCCCCTTCTATGAAAAAGTACTTGGTCTGAGATGTTATAACATTGAGGAAGTTAGCGACCAGAAGGTGCGAACGGCTTTTTTTAAGGTCGGGCAGACTAAGATTGAATTACTTGAATCTACTGACCCTGAAGGCCCGGTGAGTAAATTTATTGAAAAAAGAGGTGAAGGCATCCATCATCTGGCTTTTGCCGTTAGTGGACTGGAAGACAAACTCAGGGAGGCAGAGTCAAGAGGGGTAAGGCTGATTGACTCCAGTCCGAGAAAGGGTGCTGAAGGCCTTGATATAGCTTTTTTACATCCAAAGTCTACCTTCGGTGTGCTGACAGAATTGTGTGAAAATAAATCAGGTAAATGAATTATAATAATTCCGGAATATGGATAGCCAGGAAAAAATAAAGCAGCTGATTGAATTGCGCGAAAAAGCCAAGATGGGGGGTGGTGAAAAAAGGATAGCTTCCCAGCATTCGAAAGGTAAGTTGACGGCCCGTGAAAGAATTGATATCCTTCTGGATGAAGGGAGCTTTGAAGAATTCGATATGTTTGTTACTCATCGTACAGATGACTTTGATCTGAAAGACAAAAAATATCTTTCGGATGGTGTTGTTACCGGGCACGGAACAATTGACGGACGCGTTGTTTATGTCTTCGCCCAGGATTTTACAGTCTTTGGAGGTTCCCTTTCTGAAACATTCGCCAGCAAGATATGCAAGGTGATGGACCAGGCTATGAAGGTTGGTGCACCTGTTATAGGCATTAATGATAGCGGAGGGGCAAGGATACAGGAAGGAGTGAGGAGCCTTGCAGGTTATTCGGAAATATTTGAAAGGAATATACTGGCTTCCGGGGTGATACCCCAGATATCAGCAATCTTCGGTCCCTGTGCCGGGGGCGCTGTTTATTCGCCTGCCCTTACCGATTTTATTATAATGAGCGAGCATAGCAGTTATATGTTTGTAACCGGGCCGAAAGTTACAAAAACCGTAACCGGTGAGGATATATCAACCGAAGACCTGGGAGGAGCAAGGATACATTCAACACGGTCAGGTGTGGCGCAGTTTGTTGTTGAAGATGAGGAAGAGGGCTTACTGCTGATACGAAAATTGTTGAGCTACCTGCCCCAGAATAACCTGGAAGATCCCCCGCTTACTGATTGTGACGATCCGATTGACAGGCTTGAGGATGTTTTAAATATCCTTATCCCTGAAAATCCAAACCATGCCTATAATGTAAGGGATGTAATATATAAGATTGTTGATAATGAGGAATTTCTGGAAGTGCACTCCAATTTCGCAAAAAACATCGTTGTTGGATTTGCCAAAATGGGAGGCATGTCTGTTGGAATAGTTGCTAACCAGCCTAATTTTCTGGCGGGTGTCCTCGATATAAATGCCTCAAGGAAAGCAGCCCGCTTTGTCAGATTCTGTGATTCATTCAATGTGCCTTTACTGACACTTGTAGACGTGCCGGGCTTCCTCCCTGGCAGCAGCCAGGAATATGGAGGTATTATTGTGCACGGGGCAAAACTGATGTTCGCTTATGGTGAGGCAACTGTTCCAAAAATAACGGTAACCCTGAGGAAATCATACGGGGGAGCTCATTGTGTTATGTCCTCGAAACAGCTACTCAGCGATATTAATTATGCATGGCCTTCGGCCGAAATAGCAGTTATGGGGCCCAGGGGAGCCATAGAAGTACTGGAAGGCAAAAAAATAGCTGAGATAGAAGATGAAGAAGAAAAAGCAAATTATATAGCTGCCAAAGAAAAAGAATATCGCGAAAAATTTGCCAATCCCTATGAAGCTGCACGCTATGGTTACCTGGATGATGTTATTGAGCCCAGAAATACCCGGTTCAGGGTCATAAGAGCCCTGCGGACTATCGCGACAAAGAAAGATCCCGGACCAATGAAGAAACATTCGAATATACCGCTTTAATATTACCTCTTATGAATGATCTGCTTTTCCTTATAAATACTTTTGCCGGTATTGACAGACAGGCGACAATAATAGTTATCATAGGCTATATGATAGTATTCCTTGCCCTGGTGCTTCTTTATCTTGTTTTCAGGTATGTGATGCCTGTGTTCTTTAAAATAAGTATGTACCGTCGGGCAGCCAGGGAAGGCAGGCATCTGGATGATTCTGAAAAACAGGTACTCACCGGCGAGGTAAATGCTGCTATAGCTACAGCCCTCTACCTCTATTTTGATGAAATACATGATTTTGAAAGTAATGTGATTACCATAAGGAAGGTATCAAAATCATATTCCCCCTGGAATTCAAAGCTTTATAATATGCGAAACCTTGAACGTTAAGATGTTGTGCAATGAAGAATTATAAATTTACAATAAGCGGTAATACATATGAGGTTGAGATACTGGAGATTGAAGGTGATGTGGCGAAAATTGAGGTAAATGGCACAATTTACCATGTTGAAATACACAGGGAAGTAAAGCCTGTAAAGACCCCCACACTTGTCAGGCCGGTACTGAGAGAACCACAGAAACACATTGAGAAGAAAGAAGGAGGCCCTAAACTGGAAATTAAAGCCCCGCTGCCGGGTATAATAATGGACGTAAGGGTGCGACCCGGAGATAAGGTGACAAAAGGACAGAAGCTGATTATGATGGAGGCTATGAAGATGGAAAATGAAATAAAAGCTGAAAATGACGGTGAAATAATCTTTGTTAAAGTAAGCCCGGGACAATCGGTATTGCAGGATGAGGTCTTAATAGAAATGAATTGATTATGAGGCGATTTATTACCGTTATAGGAGTTCTGGTCATACTGTCCCTTACCTGGACGGCTTTTATTAAACCTGAGAAAGAGAGCAAACAAAGGAATGAAACCGAGCTTGTTACAGATAATAAAAACCCTGACTTAGTACAACAGGATACTGATGATGAGGTTGCCTTCAGGGGACTACGGAAATTCTGGGAATATTCAGGCTTCAGAAATGCTACCAAAGGCCATCTCATAATGATAACAGTTGGATTACTGTTTATTTTCCTCGCGATAAAATATGATTACGAACCCTTACTTCTCATACCTATAGGAACAGGTATAATAATAGGGAATATACCTTTTTACCAGGAAGGTGCTGTAAATCTTCAGCTTGGAATATACGAAACGGGCAGTGTACTTAATTATTTATATTTCGGTGTCTTAAAAGGTGTATACCCGCCACTTATTTTTCTTGGCCTTGGTGCCATGACCGATTTTTCTTCCCTGCTGTCGAACCCGCGACTTATGATCCTCGGGGCAGCAGCACAGATAGGTATCTTTCTTACCTTCCTTGGTGCATTGATGTTGGGCTTTGCCCCGCCTGAAGCAGGTGCTATTGGAATAATTGGCGGGGCCGACGGGCCAACAGCAATCTTCCTTTCTTCGCGACTGGCAAATGGTGTCAATATTTTGCCGGATGGAGAAACGGTAAGAAACCTTATCGGACCAATTGCCATTGCTGCTTATTCGTATATGGCACTGGTTCCTGTTATTCAGCCACCCATAATGAGGCTCCTGACCTCCAAAAGAGAAAGAAAAATAAGGATGAAACCCCCTAGGGCCGTTTCAAAGACTGAGAAAATAATGTTCCCTGTAATTGGCCTGTTGCTAACGGCATTTATATCACCCAGTTCCCTCCCTCTACTGGGTATGCTCTTCTTTGGCAATATCCTGAAAGAATCAGGGGTTACAAAGCGCCTCGCGGAAACAGCACGTACATCAATGGTTGATATAGTGACAATACTTCTGGGACTTACAGTCGGAGCATCAACACAGGCTGATGTTTTCCTAACTCCTGATTCATTGTTGATTTTCATCCTTGGTGCAATATCCTTTATGTTAGCCACAGCCGGAGGTTTGTTATTTGCAAAAGTCATGAATCTTTTTCTCAGGGGAGAAAACAGGATAAATCCCCTTGTCGGGGCTGCAGGTGTATCGGCCGTTCCTGATAGTGCCAGGGTAGTTCAGAATGAAGGATTAAGGGCTGACCCGACTAACCACCTCCTGATGCATGCCATGACACCTAATGTTTCTGGTGTTATAGGATCTGCAGTTGCTGCAGGAATATTACTTAGCTTTCTTGGATAAAAATTTCTGTATCTTTAGGTTTGTATATTAAACAGTATTCAAAATAAACTGATGAAGAATATCGTTGTAACGGGCAATAAAGGCCCACGTGTAAGATCTGATTGTGAAGTGAGACTTGAACTGAGATCAGGCGGAGGAATAATAATTAACCTTGAATCAAAGGTTAAAGCAATGTATGGGAATTCAATTACCAACCTTTACCGGGAAGGTCTTGACTATTTCGGGATTAAAAATGCCGTTCTTGATATTGATGATTCCGGAGCCCTTCCCTTTGTGCATATGGCACGACTGGAGGCGGCAGTCAAAAGTCTGATTAAAACGGATAAGAACTGGCTTCCTCCTTTGCTTGAAAAAAATATTTATTCCTCAGCAAGGAACAGATTCCGGTTCAGCAGGCTCTACCTGCCGGGAAATACGCCAAGCATGATGCTGAATGCCGGATTGCATTCACCGGATGGAATTATACTCGACCTCGAAGATTCGGTAGCGCCCGCAAAAAAGCATGAGGCAAGATTCCTTGTAAGAAATGCCCTCAGGCAGGTTGATTTTTATGGTGCTGAGCGTATGGTCCGTATTAACCAGGGGGAAAAAGGCTATGAGGATCTTCAATATGTATTGCCTCATAATGTAAATCTTATCCTTGTCCCCAAATGCGAGAGCGGGGAACAAATAAGGGAAGTGGCGAAAAGGGCAGAAAATATCCTGGATCAGAATAATATTACAGGAGACCTTTTCTTTATGCCTATCATAGAAAGTGCCATGGGAGTTGAAAAAGCTTTTGAAATAGCCTCATCAGTAAAAAATGTGGTAGCAATTGCCATTGGTCTCGAGGATTACACTGCTGACCTGGGAGTACAGAGGACCAATGAGGGTAAAGAATCACTCTTTGCACGCATGCGACTGGTAAATGCGGCAAAGGCAGCACGTGTTCAACCAATAGATTCAGTGTTTTCGGATGTATCTGACATGGAAGCATTGAGAACAACAGCCATGATTTCAAAATCTTACGGATTTGAAGGAATGGGATGTATACACCCGCGGCAGATCCAGGTAATCAAGGCTGCTTTTGCTCCTGAAAAGGATGAGCTTAATAAAGCACTTGAAATAGTCAAAGCCTTCAGGGAAGCTGAAGAAAAGGGGCTGGGTGTTGTCTCAATCGGATCGAAAATGATAGATCCTCCCGTGGTACACAGGGCAATGCGGATAATTGAACTGGCTGAAAAACTGAATCTTATACCTGGCGAAACTGATAATAACTGAAATAATTATAAAGTAAGATACTATGGCAAATAAAATGGTGAAAAATGCTGCAGGCCGTGAAGTGGTAACTGAAATAAACGGGCAGAAGGCTGTGCCATACCAGGGCGTGGGCAAATATAAACCGGAGGGAAGAAAGTACGCCCCATGGATATCAAGCTGTGCCGATTATCCTGATAACGGGGATAAGAGGGTCAGTAATATCCGGGAGGCTCTGGTAAAGGCAGGAATAAAGGATGGTATGACAATATCCACTCATCATCACTTCAGAAATGGTGACCTGCTGGCCAATATGCTCTTTGATGCTGTCCACGAACTTGGAATTAAAGATATAAGATGGTTTCCTTCTGCTTCCTTCCCATGCCATGAACATCTTATTCAATACCTTGATGATGGCACCATACATCATATAGAGGGGAGTATGAACGGGCCGCTGGGAAGGTATGTCTCAGAAGGAAAAATGAAAGGGATTGCCGTGCTCAGGTCACATGGGGGAAGGTACCAGGCAGTGCAGGATGGGGAGGTGGAGATTGATATAGCTGTTATAGGGGCACCCATGGCCGACCCCTTCGGAAATGCAAATGGACTTGAAGGCGACTCAGCCTGCGGACTGCTTGGATTTGCCTTGGCTGACTCGCAGTATGCCAACAGGGTAATCGTTGTGACTGACAATATGGTCCCCTTCCCGTGTATACCATGGCAGATACAGGGCAATTACGTGGATTTTACAGTTGAAGTGCCCAGGCTGGGGCTTCCCGAAGAAATAGTATCGGGTACAACAAAAATAACAAAGAGCCCGGACAGACTGCTGCTTGCCGAACTGACTGCAAAATTTTGTGATGCAGCAGGTATTCTGAAAGATGGATTCTCATTCCAGAGCGGGGCCGGTGGTACATCATTGGCCGTGGGTGAATTCTTCAGAACCCTTATGAAGGAAAAGGGAATAAAGGCAAGATTCGCTCGCGGAGGAAGCAATAAATACCTTGTTTCAATGCTGGAAGAAGGGCTTGTTGATTACATTCTCGACGGCCAAACCTTTGACCTTGACGGTGTAAGATCGATGCGGGAAAATCCCAGGCATGTATGGACCAGCCCGTTTACCAGTTACAATTATCACGGTAAGGGTAATTTCGCCCCCCTTGTAGATGTGGCTATACTCGGGGCAACAGAGGTGGATATAAACTTTAATGCCAATGTGGTTACTCATTCCGACGGCTACCTCCTGCATGGCATAGGAGGATGGCAAAACTGCCTGTTCTCAAAGACAGTAATATTACCACTCCCGCTGGTACGTGACAGGGTGCCGGTAATAATCGACAGGGTGACAACATTATGTGGACCGGGTGAACTTATTGATGTTATTGTAACTGAAAGAGGTATAGCAATAAATCCCCTGAGAAAAGACCTTATGGATGCAGTGAGAAATTCTGATCTGCCTGTTAAGACAATACAGGAACTGAAGGAAGAAGCCGAAAGACTGTGTGGAAGGCCTGAGAAGCTATACAACGACGGGAAAGTTATAGCAGCCATAAAGTGGGTTGACGGAACCGTTATTGATGTGGTAAGAAAAGTGAAAGTTTAACTGTAGCGAGGCTACGAAAATATAAATATAATGAGCAAGTGTACAGTCTGTGGTTATGAATATAATCCCGCAAATGGTGACCCTGAAGGAGGAATTGAAAAAGACACTCCCTTTGAGAAACTCCCTGATGACTGGTCATGCCCTGTATGCGGAGCCAGCAAGCATGAATTTGAAGCTATTGATTAGTTAGCCGGGATATTTTTAAGAACATCTGCAAGGAGGTCCCAGAATTTTTTTGTCGTTTCTATATCCAGCCTCTCCTGGGGTGTATGTGCTCCCTTGATCGTGGGGCCAAAGGATATCATGTCGAGTCCCGGATATTTCTTAAGTATCAGTCCGCATTCCAGGCCTGCATGTATTGCCCTTACAACAGGTTCGGTACTGAATAATTTCCTGTATGAACTTTTTGTAATTTTAAGTATTTCCGAGTTGGTGTCAGGTTTCCATCCGGGATATCCTCCCGAATGTTTAACATTGGCGCCATAGGCTGAAAATATATTGTTAATCCGCCCGGCAATTTCTTTCTTTGCTGATTCATCAGAACTGCGCTGGCTTGTAATAATCCTGATTTTCCCGTCTGCAAACTTCACTGAAGCCAGGTTGCTTGATGTTTCAACAAGGCCTTCCATGTCTTTGGACCATGCAATAACTCCGTGAGGGCATTCATCAAGTGCTTTTAAAAGCGATTTCTGACTTTTACCATCGATTACATAAGCAATATCTTCTGTTTTACTGACAGAGATATTTATCTGAGATTCAGTAGCCGAGTACTTTTCTTTTATCTTTTCACCGTAAGCAGCAGTTACTTTCTCTATTTCGTCAAGATGCACTTTGTCACATGTTATGAGCGCAAAAGCTTCCCTGGGAATTGCGTTTCTGAGATTGCCTCCATTGAATTCTGATATCCTGAAATCATAAGCCTTGCTTAATGTTTGCAGTAAACCGGTCATAACCTTTACGGAATTTGCATAATCGTTATGAATCTCGTCACCTGAGTGCCCACCATGGAGTCCCGTAACTGATAACTTAAGAGAAGCGTGATCACTTTTTGTTTCTTCTTTATTGTACTCCATTTCAGCTATTGTATCCATACCACCGGCACAACCTATGAAAAGTTCCCCTTCATCTTCGGAATCGAGATTTATAAGTATCCGGCTTTTAAAGAAATCTATGCCAAGCTTAATGGCACCGGTCATACCGCTTTCTTCATCAACGGTGAAAAGACATTCTACAGGACCGGTTTTCAATTCCCTGTCTTCCAGGATGGCAAGCTGGGCAGCTATTCCAATACCATCATCTGCTCCCAGTGTTGTGTCTTTTGCCTTCACCCATTTACCGTCGGTAAACGGGATTATTGGGTCCTTTGCCCAATCGTGTCCGGTGGCAGCATCTTTTTCACCAACCATATCCATGTGGCTTTGTAATATGACACTTTTCCTGTTTTCATAACCCTTGTAAGCAGGTTTGATAATCAGAACATTGCCTGCATCGTCGGTTTTATATTCAAGCTTTTGATTTTTTGCAAAATGAATTAAGTATTGACGTATCTGCTCTTCATTTTTAGACAGTCTCGGAATTTTACATATCTCATTAAAATAACTCCATACCTTAGAGGGTTCAAGATTTTCAAAAATCATTTCAGGTAAATTATATGGTTGATAAAAAAATTATGCGCACAAAGGTATCAAAAATTGGCTTTGTTTTTAAATAATATTATTTGTCAGCGGGGTTTTACCGAACGAAAAAAAATTCTTATTTTGACTAAGCTTATTTTTAAATAAACATCTAAAGCAAATAACAAATGACAAAAAGAAAAATAGTCGCACTACCCGGTGATGGTATAGGAGGTATTGTACTTGAACAGGCTATAAGAGTATTGACTGCTGCTGGTTTTGATGCTGAATACGTTTATGGTGATATTGGCTGGGAATTCTGGCGTACGGAGGGGAACCCTCTTCCTGACAGGACCATTGATCTCATAGAGAAACATAAGATAGCACTTTTCGGAGCCATTACTTCAAAGCCCAAGGATGAAGCTGCTGCCGAGCTGCATCCGTCTCTCCAGAATAAAGGTCTTGTTTATTCCAGTCCCATAGTAGGGCTAAGACAACATTTCAACCTTGATATATGCCTGCGCCCCTGTCGAACCTACAAAGGAAATCCTTTGAATTTTATTCGAAGAAACACTGAAGGTTCTTTTGATGAGCCTTATGTTGATGTTGCAATATTCAGGCAAAATACCGAAGGACTTTATGGAGGAGTAGAGTGGTCCAATCCGCCATCGCTTGTTTACAAGGCCCTTATGACCCATCCTAAGTTCATAAAGAATTTCGGGAGTGTGCCCGTAGAGGAAATATCAGTGTCAACAAGGATTTTTTCCAAAAAGGCAACCGAGAGAATAGTAAGAGCTGCTTTTGAACATACCAGTAAATATGGATATAAATCAGTAACCGTATGTGAGAAACCAAATGTAATAAGAGAAACTTCCGGCATGATGCTAAAACTGGCAAAGGATATACAAAAGAATGAGTACCCGGATATTCAATTATGGAACACCAATATTGATGCCCAGATGATGTGGCTCACTAAAAATCCTGAAGACTATGGTGTAATAGTTGCAGGTAATATGTTTGGCGATATAGTCTCCGATGCCTTTGCCGGACTGATCGGGGGACTGGGCTTTGCCTGTTCGGCACAGTTCTCGGCCGATGGTGTCGGCGTTTTTGAACCAACTCATGGCTCAGCACCAAAATATGCCGAATACGATCCCCCAATAGTTAATCCCATTGCAATGATTGAATCAGCCTGCATGATGCTTGATTATATCGATGACAAGGATAAAGCGTCCAGAATACGTAAGGCTGTATCAAGAGTAATTGAAGAGGGTAAAATCAGGACTTATGATATGATGAAGATGAAGGGCAGTCCTGATGTTATAGAAAAGGGGGCTGCCAGCACTATAGAAATGACAGATGAAATTATTTCGAACCTCTAAATTTTTTATTTTATGAATAAGGTAGTTTATGATCTCTGGCCTGAGCTGGATTGGATTGATAATGAAGAGTTAAAGGAAAAGACTGCAAGGGTATGGGAGCTGGCCCTTGAGAGAAGTGTACTGTCAGCTGAAGACCTTAATACAATACCTTTTACCCTTCTCTGTGGTCCCGATCTGAAAGTAAGCTTTATGGCGCATAAGAGATGTGTGGTTCATGTGGCTCTGGAAAGTGGTAAAAAGATGAATGAATTTTTCAGGGAGGCGCTTCCGGTAAATATGGATACACTTATCTCAGGGGCCATACTTGCTGATGTAGGTAAGCTTCTGGAATATGTCAAAGATGAAGATGGCAATGTTGTCCAGGCCACATACGGGAAATACCTCAGGCATCCTTTCTCAGGCGTTTCACTTGCCGAGGAATGTGGTCTGCCTCCCGAGGTTTGTCATATAATAGCTGCTCATGCAGGTGAAGGAGATCATGTAAAGAGAACAACAGAGGCTTATATTGTCCATCATGCCGATTTCATGACCTTCCTGCCCTTTAAAAGCAGGCTGGTGGTTTGAAATTAAAGGCCTTCCCCTGTGTTAATATTATACAGATTATCTGCTCCCATCTTGTCAATCTTGCGGTCATAGGTGAGAAGCCCGTTGGTTTCAGTCTCCACATCAGTTATCTGGGTATATATTGATGCGCTAAGGCCTTCTTCTTCTGCCATCCTGTAAACAGTTTCGTAAAATTCCCGGTACTTATGGAGCAGTGAGCTTACGTCACTCATATTTTCATATGCCCAGTTTCTCTCTTCCCAGGTATGATCTTGTACAGGCAGACCGAGACCACCGAATTCACCCAGTACAATAGCCCTTTTTTCTTCAGCCTCAGGACATTTCGGATCCGGATAATGATGTATGTCAAGAATATCCCCGGTGCCCCTGTCGGCCCATCCCGAAGCACTGTTAACCAGTCGTGTGGGATCGAGCTCTTTTATAAGGTCTGTTATCCTGCCCGTTTCATATTGCCCCCATCCCTCGTTAAAGGCTACCCATACAATGACAGAAGGATGATTATATTTTGTTTCGATAAGCCGGCTGAGCTCCAGTTCAAACTGCCTGGCCGATTCTTCTGATCTTACAATATCGTCATCATTACCGCCTATGTGTTTATCCCCGTTAGGCATATCCTGCCAGACAAGGAGTCCCATTCTGTCGCACCAATAGTAAAATCGCCTGTTTTCAACCTTGACATGTTTACGTAGCATATTAAAGCCCATCTTCTTAATCATTTCCAGATCGTAACGCATGGCCTCGTCAGTTGGCGGAGTATATAAACCGTCAGGCCAGAAGCCCTGGTCAAGAGGTCCTCTCTGGAAGGTAAAACTATTGTTCAGAAGTATACGTGTGTAATTATCCTCTGCCTTTCCCACTGAAATTTTTCTGAAACCTGTATAAGCATTAATTCTATCACTTGCTCTTCCTTTATTAAGCAACTCTATTTCAATATCGTATAATACCGGCTTGCCGGGTGACCATAGCTCATAATCCTCAAGCCTGATGCTTATCTCATTATCTCCAGGTGATTCTGTCTCTTTAAGTATGTTATTGTCTTTAAGTATTCTTACCCTTGTACTCACACCGTCCTGCAGGTTGACTATTTCAGGTATTATTTTTATTATACCATTTTCTATATCTGTCAGTATACGAAATGATCTAAGGTAAATATTATCGACCGGTTCCATCCATACTGTCTGCCAAATTCCCGTCGAAGGAGTGTACCAGATACCACGCGGTTCGGTAAGCTGTTTCCCCCTTGGCTGTGTACCTTCGCTGGATGGATCCCATACGCTTACCCTTAATTCATGGTTTTTACCCGGTCTTACATAGTCTGTTATATCAAAACAAAACGGGTCATAGCCCCCCCTGTGTTCACCCGCCTTTTTACCATCTATCCATATTTTTGTTTCCCAGTCACAGGCCTCAAAATTAAGGAGTATCCGCTTGTTCTTCCAGGTCTTGGGTAGCTTGAAATTTGTCTTATACCACAGGCATTCATCTTTACTGATTCTTTTTTTTACACCTGAGAGGGCCGACTCAAGAGGGTAGGGTACGAGTATTTTTCCATCCCAGGCTTCAGGTTCCTGGTCCTTTTGTGTTATGGCGTAGTCCCATAAGCCATTCATATTCAGCCATGTATCTCTTACCATGTCCGGGCGCGGATATTCAGGCCAGGGAATTGACGGGTCAACAT
The DNA here is from genome assembly GCA_011050615.1 of Bacteroidota bacterium. GTDB lineage: Bacteria > Bacteroidota > Bacteroidia > Bacteroidales > VadinHA17 > UBA9300. The sequence goes on along the minus strand of DRFJ01000047.1, from coordinate 78,970 downwards.
CATCAGACCATTCTGTAATCAAAGGGTTATCTGCAATTTTCCAGTTCGTTTGTTCGTTCTGGCTGCATGAAACCAGGGCAGATAGGAGGATAAGGATAAATGGTAATTTATATTTCGACATGATAATATATTTTAGCCCAGATTTATCTTTTCAACTGCTTCAATATTCCTCTCATTTGATATTGCCTTGGCAGCAGGGGTATACAGAAAATCAATAAGGTCAGCATATTTTTCAATGACTTTACCCCTGACTACTTTTGCAGTTGCGTTAACCAGCCCGTTTTCTTCGGTAAAACCTTCATCCAGTACACCCAGGGCTACCGGCAGCCATCGTTGGGGGAACATTTTACCATACTTCCCGTTTGTACGGTATTCATTGATTTCATTTTCTATAAGCATCAGGACCGCCCGCTTCCCTTCTTCTGAACTGGCGTTTATCTTTTTTTCATCAAGGTAGGCTTTGAGGTTATGCTGGTTGGGAACCACAAGACCAACAGTATAGGGTTGCTGATTATTATGCAGTATACACTGGTCAATAAATTTTGACTGTTCTGTTATTGCTTCCTCTATGCTTTCCGGGCTGTATTTTTCTCCGTCATCCGCTATCAGCAGGCTTTTGAAACGGCCAAGGACATAAAGGAAATTGTCTGCATCAAGGTAACCAAGGTCTCCCGTATGCAGCCACCCGTCTCTTATCGTTTGTTTTGTAGCTTCTTCATTTTTCCAGTAGCCATACATCACATTACCTCCTTTGATTACAATTTCTCCTTTTTCGCCCACCGGCAAGGAATTACCTTCTTCATCGCATATCTTTAATTCCATATTATTGACCAGCCTACCTGATGAACCCAGTTTATGGTTGGTTTTTGAGTTTGAAGATATAATAGGGGAAGCCTCTGAAAGGCCATATCCCTGGAAAACAGGCACTCCAATGGCATAAAAGAACTTTTGCAGTTCGATATCAAGAAGTGCTGCTCCGCCGATAAAATATTCCAGTTCGCCACCAAAAAAGTCACGTATCTTTGAGAAAACAAGTTTGTCAAAAAACTTTACAAGGGGAGCCAACATTTTAGAAGCTCCTCTTCCTTTATTCCATCCTTCTTTATTATACGCGAATGCTATTTTAAGCCCGGTTTCAAACATAAAGGAGGTAAACTTGCCCTTTTCTCTGACACCCTTCTCAATATTCTTCCTGAAATTTTTTGATACAGCAGGGGCGCTAAGCAAAATATTAGGTTTTATCTCTCGCATATTATTGGGGAAGTTCCGCAGTGTTTCCATTGGTGTTTTGCCCTGCTTGACAGAGGCCAGACTGGCACCCTTCCCCATGAAGGCAAAAATGGCAGCCGTATGTGCAAACGAATGATCCCAGGGCAGGTATAGCAGGGTCTTCCAGTAGGGCGGAATATCCATAAGGCTGTAAGCCTGGTAGCAGTTGGTTATATAATTACCATGGGTAAGAATTATTCCCTTGGGATCAGCCGTTGTTCCAGAGGTATAACATATATTGGCAAAATGTTCTGGCGTTATGCTCTTATACTCTTTTTCAAATTCTTTCGCATTTCCGGCTTCCTCAAGCCACTCCCTGCCAATCTTCCTTACCTGGTTGAACTGGATTTCATTATCGGCATATTCCTCTTTCTTCTCAAAACATATGATCTTCTCTACGGTCTTGCATTCACTTATTACTTCCATAAGCTTTGGTGTTTGCATTGCCGAAACCATAACAAAACGGGTTTCAGAATGATTTAACCTGAAGCGGACCTCTTCAGAATTGAGCTTGGTGGAAAGCGGTACGTTTATGGCCCCGGTGTACAGAATCCCCAGTTCGCCTATTACCCAGTTATTGCAACCTTCTGAGAGAAGGCCCACCCTTTCTCCTTCTTTTAAGCCCAGCCGGAGAAGGCCAGCCGCAAATTCGTGAACCTGTTTGCGGACTTCTGAATAAGTTGTTCCTTCGTACTTGTCCCCGGGCTTTTCCCACAGGTACACATTATTGGAAAACTTGTTTACATTTTCTTCAAAGAACTGAACTATTGATTTCATTATTTTATTATTAGGATTAAGGTAAATCGATCGAAGATACAAATTTTTACCGTATAAGAAATCTATCCTTTGTTCATACTTTTCACTCTGATTCTAAATATTTGTATATTTGCTTAATAGAAAAGCATTAATTATGAAACAAGGTATCAAAACTTCCATTTCCATATTCCTTGCCTTTCTTATGCTGACAAGCTCATGTAAGTTTATCAAGGAAAAAGGCTGGTTCGGAAAATCAAAAGCCGACACTATGGCTGTCTGGCTGGCACGGCAGGACAGCATAAGGATTGCTGATTCCGTAAAATCTGAGGAAGAGAAGATGAAAGCCATCCGGCAGGCAAGGCTCGATTCAATACAGACCGCCCAACAGGCTCAGCGTGAATGGGAAGAGCGTTTTAAATATCATATAATAGTTGGTAGTTTTCTGACACCTGAATCTGCCGGGGATTACCTTGATTATTACAGGTCCATGGGTTACAATGCTCAGATAATAGCAGGTCCGGAAAACCGTTTTAACCTCGTTTCTGCCGAGGTACATGATAATTTAAACCGGGCTTTAAAAAGATTGTACCAGTACCAGGATACGGTAGACTTTGAATCGTGGTTGTATATTAAAGAGTAGTGTTGAAGCAAGTCCGGGCTCGGGGAGCCGTAACAGGCCAGGATGAATCATCTCTCGCGTCTCATCTTTAGAATTTTCCTTTCATAATTGTCTCAGATCTGTCGGGACCGACAGAAACTATATTCACTGGTATGCCTGTTTCCTTTTCAATAAAACTGACATATTCCTTCAGGGCTGCAGGGAGCATATCGTATTCCCGAATACCTGTAATATCCTCACTCCAGCCCTTCATTTCAATGTATACGGGTTCAATATCAGCATTGACATCAAAAGGCAGTTCTTCAACAAAGGAATTGCCTGTTTTATAAGCGGTACACACCTTAATCTTTTCAAAGCCTGTTAATACATCAGCCTTTGTCATAAAAAGGGATGTGACACCATTAATCATACAGGAATATTTTAATGCGGGCATGTCAAGCCAGCCGCAACGCCTTGGCCTGCCTGTTGTCGAACCATATTCATATCCGTTGTCACGGAGTTTCTGGCCTGTTTTATTGTGTAATTCTGTTGGGAAAGGACCGCTTCCAACACGAGTGCAATATGCTTTGAAAATGCCATATATCCTGCCTGTCTTGCGAGGTGATACTCCCATACCGGAGCAGGCACCTGCACTTATTGTATTTGAAGATGTTACATAAGGATAGGATCCGAAATCAATATCCAGCATTGTGCCCTGGGCACCTTCTGCCAGTATTCTTTTTTCTTCGTTGAGGCTTTTGTTAATGTAATATTCGGTGTTGATTATCCGGAATTTTTTTAACAGTTCAATTCCTTCAAACCATTCCTTTTCATATTCTTCAATCTTTGTGTTTATTTCATAGTTTTGAAGGATCTTAAGATGTCTTTCCCTGTGTATGGTATAAATCTCGTGAAAATTATCCTTCAGCAGTTCTCCCGTACGAAGCCCGGACCGTGATGTCTTGTCTGTATAGGCGGGACCTATACCTTTAAGTGTGGATCCTATTTTCATTACTCCCTTTGCATCTTCATATGCTTCATCCAGGAGACGGTGAGTGGGAAGGATAAGGTGTGCCCGGCTTGAGATTATTAATTTATCGACAAGCTCATCCACCGGTATTTCCAATGACCTCACTTCTTTTAGAAAGATTGATGGGTCAATAACAAGACCATTACCTATAATATTGAGCTTTTCTTTTCTGAAAATACCAGAAGGAATAGTGTGCAGAATATATTTTTTATTTTCAAACAGAAGTGTATGACCTGCGTTCGGTCCTCCCTGGAATCTTGCTATAATGTCATATTCAGGAGTCAGGGCATCTACTATCTTCCCTTTTCCCTCATCACCCCATTGTAGTCCAAGCAGAATATCAATTTCTCCCATACCCGGATAATAATAAAAAAAAACACCGAAAATTACTAATTATTTTCCTTATTGGTGACAAATATGGAATCTTGTTAATAACTAAGCCTCTTTTCTGAATTTATAAGGTGATAATTATTTTCACGGCAGAACTCCTGCGCCTGGTGCATGAAGGCCTGCAGGTGTGTTTCAATGCTTGCATCCTGCTGCCCGTCATAAGCAAAATTTAGCCAGGGAATATTTTTATGGTCTTTCTTAAAATCACCTGAAACAGACGAAACAATGGTTCCCGGCATACAGGTAAAGGGCAGTATGTATACCACGCCTGAAATCTTATGCCCTGTTAATGAGGCAGCTGAACCCAGTGCGACAACAGGCTCGCCGTCATAATCCCTGTGAATGTATGGGGCAGAACCCCTTATAAGGTCATTCACGGTGAAATAATCCCTGAGTTTAACATAATTATGTGCGGCTTTATTCATCCTTTTAGCTGTATAATGCTGGTAGAATTCCTGGACTTTTGATTTTAATATCCCCTTATAATCATTCTTCCACTTGCTGTCACGGGTATACCTGTAAGTCGAATAATGCAGCCACTCACAGAATCTGGGAACCATTGTTTCTGCTCCAAGTGCTTCCAGCCGGTCAACGAGATAAGCACTGCAGTAGGGATTATCTCTCATGAATATCTCCCCTACAACAGCTATTACAGGCTTGCGCTCGGTGTTATGTACCGGGATTTGAGAAAAAGCCTTACCGGCTTCTTCAAGTAAGCGGGGTATACCGCGTGCTCCTTTTTCAACAAGACCTATTAACCTGCTGAAATAATCATCATATACCCTGTTGGTAGCGCCGTTATTTTTCTCATAAGGTCTTGTTTCCTGTTTAAACTTCCTGAGAATGTCAAATCCGTTCGATCCCAGCCAGGCATTCATCCTGAATTTCTGTGCATGTTCCTTGGTAAGCTCAGCATAGGCATTATCATTGCTCGGTGTGACAAGAGAGACCTCATGAAAGTCAAGTTTATCAAAAATCTGCCTCTGCAGCTTGTTATAATCACCAAAACGGCAGGGGCCATTATGATCGGGCATGAAGAAGGCCACTTTTGAGGGATCACATCCCGGCTCCATTAACTTTTTCAGGAAGCTGCCGGTAGTACATATCATCGGGAAACATTCCTGGCCTGTTGTATGTTTGCCGGCAATTTCCAGGTCTTTTTCGTCCTGCATCGGCAGGACTTCGGAATTAATGCCACAACTCCTTGTTGCCGCAGAAAGGATGTGCACCGCATCATTGGCATATGGATAATATAAGGTCCGGCCTTCCAGCAGGTTGTTTGGCACTGACTTTTTAACATTTACCCTGAGGGTTTTATCCTTATTCCTGTCGTAACCCTTAAGACTGTCAAGGAAGGCTTCACATCTTGTTATCATGCCTGCACCTGCACTGTGTTCATCAACCTCGAGGTGAAGGAAGGGTTTTCCTTTCATCTCATGCCTGACATAATGGCTAATGAAAGAATCGGGCCCGCACCTGAAATTACCGATGTAGGCAGCATAAAGATCATCTGATTTTCTTACCAGGCGTGAAGCTGCAATAATTTTCTGACCATTGGGCCAGTACATCATGGGATAATCATCAAATATATTTTCATCCTGCAGGGGCAGAAAATCAACCGGTAGAGGCAGTGTATTAAGATTAATAAGCTTTTCTATGAGGCTCAGATTAAGGTAAGGATCACCTGTATTATATGGACGCCCCAGTATAACAATCTTCTTGATACCTTCTCCGTAATTGCAGTTGATTACCTCCTTGCCCCTCAAATGTAAGGATTTTTCAAAGGCTTCCTGGACCATGTCGGCTTTAAGAATCGCTTTCCATGTAAGTGAAGGCTTAATGCCAAATGATTCTTTCATAAATTTCCCCAGTTCCTTTTTCAGTGCTGTCTTAAAATACTTGAAATGCAGGGCAGGCATCAGCAACTTATCTCTGACAGACTTATCTTTAAAGGCACTTTTTATCATGAAGGGTGCTGCCTGGATCCATGGGCAGTTGCAATTACTTGTAGGATTATCTGCACCGGCTTTCATATTTACAACGAAAGGAAGAAAGATATAATCAACTCCTTTGTCGAGAAGATTCTTTACGTGCCCGTGTACCAGTTCCATGGGAAGACATGTTTCGGAAACCATCAGTTCAATTGATTCTTTTACCAGCCTGCTGTTTGACTCATCCGATAGAATAATGTTAAAGCCCAGCTCTTCAAAGAAGCTTCGCCAGAAAGGGAACTGCTGGTAAAATATCATGAGAGCACGGGGAAGGCCAATACTGGTTTTGCTCCTGTCAAATTTTAAAGCATAGTCACCAAGGAGTCTCTCCGTTCTTTCCCTGAACAGGTCGGGAATATTGCTTCCCTTCTTTTTCCTTTCCTCTTTTTCGTATTTTTCACAACGTCCTCCGTAAAAGAGTGCTTTTTCTTCCCCTTCAATCCGGATTGACTGTATATCGCAATTATTTGAACAGGCCTGGCAGGTAAAACGTTTTACGCTATAGGTTTTGTTACTGATTTCAAAACCCTTGAACCGGGTTTTTCCACCTTCAGTCATCTGTTCCCTGGCAAGTATTGCTGCGCCAATGGCACCGGTGACGTCGAAATGTGGCGGGATTGTTATTTTTTTCCCTGTAACTCTTTCAAAAGCTGCTACTACTGACTTATTGTTTGTTACCCCGCCCTGGAAGAAAATCCTGTCACCTATAAGCTTTTCACCCACCACTTTCTGAAGATAATTCTGCACTATTGAGTAAGCCAGTCCGCCGAGCAGGTCATTCAGGAATACTCCTTTCTGCTGGTATGAGTTAAGGTCAGATTCCATAAATACCGTACACCGATCACCCAGTCTTACAGGTTTTATTGATTCAAGGGCAAACCTGCCAAATTCTTCTTTTATGTTGATACCAAGTTTTTCAGCCTGTTCCTCCAGGAAAGAACCAGTTCCTGCGGCACAAACCTTATTCATTTCAAAATCAATAACCACACCGTTCTTTATGCTAATATACTTTGAATCCTGTCCGCCGATCTCAAATATTGTATCAACTGTCTTATCATATGCTATAGCTGCCTTTGCCTGTGCCGTTATTTCATTTTGAATGGTGTCTGCCCCTATGAAATCGCCTGTCAGATATCGTCCTGATCCTGTTGTTCCTGCCGCTCTTACCCTTACACGTGTGCCCACCTCGTCGTAAATTTCGCTGAGCCCCTTTCTTATTGCTTCCAGGGGCTTGCTGGCAGTGGGGAGGTATCGTCTTGCTATAACATTATTATCCTTATCGATGAGCACCACATTTGTACTCAGGGATCCAACATCCAGGCCCAGGTAAACGTCCAGCATTCCAACTCCCGGGGGTATTGGTTTTACCTCCTTTATATATTCTGCTTCAGAAACTATCAAAGGATCAAGATGATATGTCTTACCACTTCCTGATTCAAGATATTTTTCAAGGAGGGCCGTGCCTGCATACCGTTTCCCCTTTTGTTTATGCCTCAAATTATAATATACTGCACCTATTGCACCCATGGAGGCATAATTTTCAGGTATGATAAGCTCTCCGGGTTTAAGGTCAAAGACTTCTGTTATTGCTCTTCTCATACCTGCATTTGCCGCCACCCCTCCCTGGAAAATAAATGGTTTTTCGAGTTTTTTGCCCCTTCCAAGAGTAGATTTATAATTTCGTGCGACAGCAAAACACAGACCTGCAACAATATCGTGAAGAGGGGTGGCAATCTGCTGAAGATGTATCATGTCACTTTTTGCGAATACGCTGCATCTTCCCGCTATCCTTGGGGGATTTTCAGATCTCTCAGCAAGCTCACCAAATTCATTTTCAATTTTAATCCCTATCCTCTTTGCCTGCTGGTCAAGAAATGAACCCGTACCTGCAGCACAGAGGCTGTTAAGGGAAAAATCTGACAGTTGCGAGGCACGAAGCTTTCCATCTGCTTCCATCTGGATGAGTTTTGAATCTTCTCCGCCTATCTCAATAACGGTCCGTACCTCATGAAATAAGTTTGACACAGCTTCTGCCTGGGCTATTACCTCGTTTAGAAAAATACCGCCCAGAAGCTCTTTTGCCTGTTTGCCGCCACTGCCAGTAAAAGAAACTGTAGAAAAATTTGTCAGGGCAAGGTTATTTTCAATACCCTTTAGTATTTTAAGGACTACATTAAAAGGTTTACCCTGGCAGTATGAATAATCCTCATAAAAAATTTCTCCCTTATTGTCAATAATCACCGTATTTACAGATATCGAGCCTATATCCATCCCGAGATGGCTTTCTTCAGGGAGTGCATTGTTCATCGGACTTGAATTTACTATATAAAAACCGTATTATAATACCTGTCTTAATTATTTGCTGGCATTGTTTATCAACAGCCTGCGATTATCAGTCATTTTTCTCCTTACTTGTACCGTAAATATAAAGGGAATGATATTGGGGGTTAAAATTATGCAGTTCACAGGCTGTGTTGATGATTTCATGAATTCGGGGGTCACAGAATTCAATAACCTTACCGGTTTCAGTATTTATAAGATGATCGTGCTGGCCGCAATTATAGGCTTTTTCAAACTGTGCTATATTTTTTCCAAACTGATGTTTTATTACAAGGTTACAGTCGAGAAGCAGATCAATTGTATTATATAATGTAGCCCTGCTTACCCTGTAATTCTTGTTTTTCATAAAGATATAAAGTGATTCAATATCAAAATGCCCCGATCTCGAGTATATCTCATCAAGGATGGCAAACCGTTCAGGTGTTTTACGGTGCCCCTTTTTTTCCAGATATGAAGTAAATATCTGTTTTACGGTTCTTTTGGTTTCTTCGCTAACCATATTTAAACCAGATTAAAATAACCAAATTAAATGATTTTTTTCTTCAATACAAATAGTCTTTTCCGGTACCCGTGGTGTTTTTGGTCAGTTAAAATCTTCAACTCTTTTTACCCTGTCTACTCCTTCAATATTTACCAGTTTCATTATCAGGTTATTGAGGTCTTTGGTATGATGCACATATACATCAATGGTCCCTTCAAAGATACCGTCATTAACATTAATGGTGATATTTCGCATGTTTACGCTAAGTTCACGTGAAATAATGTTCGTAATATCATTTACCACCCCCATTCTGTCTATTCCCTCAAGATGAATCTGTGCGAGGAAGGACACCATTTTATGAATGGTCCATTTTACAGCAATCAGCCTGTTTCCTTCACTCGACATCAGCCTGACAGCTACAGGGCATTTTGGTTTGTGAATAATTATTTTACCGTCGGAAGCTATATAACCCACTACTTCATCTCCGGGAATGGGTTTACAGCATTTGGCAATTTCATAATCAGGTTTCATGTCATCCACACTTTCCCTGATAAGGTAGGGAACCTTAGTATCAATATCTCTTTCCTTTGGTTCATCCTTTTTCTTTGACTCTTTCTGGGAGCCCGGCATTCTCAGTTCCCAGTATTTAATTATACGGCTGCTCGGATTCTTTTTCAGTATTTTCTTGATATTGTCCAGGCTGATGCTTTCATTTCCTATTTTTGAATACAGGTCATCCCGGCTGACGCAATCGTATCCCGGAAGGAGTTTATTGTATACTTCTGAATTATGTGTTACTTTAAGTTCTCTTAGCTTCTCTTCAAGAATATTTTTCCCCTTGTCTTTCAGTTCTTTTATTTCAATCCTCAATGAATGTTTTATTGCTGATTTTGCCTTTGCTACCGTAACGTAGTCGAGCCATTCCTTAACAGGTTTGGCCTTGTCACTTGTAATTATTTCAACCTGGTCACCACTCTGGAGGGTGGTATTCAATGTCTGCAGTTTGTAATTTATTTTGGCTCCTATAGCATTATTGCCTATCTCTGTGTGTATTTCGTAGGCAAAATCAAGGGCGGTGGCACCTTTCGGTAAGTTTATTATGTTTCCTTTCGGGGTAAATACCATAATCTCGGAGGAAAACAGGTTCATTTTAAACTCATCCAGGAATTCAATGGGGTCACTGTTCGGACTCTCAAGCATTTCACGGATTTTCTTAATCCATTTGTCAAGTTCGCTTTCCTGTGAATTATCTCCCTTATATTTCCAGTGGGCGGCATATCCTCTTTCGGCATATTCATCCATACGTTTACTCCTGATCTGGACTTCCACCCATCTTCCGTGTGGTCCCATCACTGTAAGGTGAAGGGCTTCATAGCCATTTGCTTTTGGTCTGCTGACCCAATCGCGAAGCCTGTCGGGCTTGGGCATGTAGATATCTGTAATGATTGAATATATATTCCAGCAGCTTGTTTTCTCCGATACTCCTTTAACAGGTTCAAAAACTATCCTAACGGCAAGTATATCATAAATTTCTTCGAAGGGAACATTTTTAGTCTGCATTTTTTTCCATATGGAATATATGGATTTAGGCCGTCCTGTAATATCGAAATTCAGGTTTTCAGCTTCAAGGTATGCTATTATCGGGAGAGAGAACCTGTTTATCATGGCCTGGTTCTTTTTCTCACTGTGTTTAAGCTTCCTGCTGATCTCATCAAATATTTTTGGATGGCGGTATTTGAGACTGAGGTCTTCCAGTTCGGTTTTTATGGCGAAAAGGCCCAGCCGGTGTGCCAGGGGAGCATAAAGGTATATTGTTTCCCCGGCAACCTTCATTTTTTTCCTCTCAGGCAGTGAGTCAAGGGTACGCATATTATGAAGCCTGTCAGCAGTTTTAATCAGTATGACCCTTATGTCGTCGGAAAGGGTTAGGAGCATCTTTCTGAAATTCTCAGCCTGCTGTGAAGTATTCCTGTTATCGTAGCTGCCTGAAATCTTGGTGAGACCGTCTATGATTGATGCAATCTTTGGTCCGAAGTGTTTCTCAATATCGTCAAGGGTATAATCAGTATCCTCAACAACATCATGGAGAAGAGCTGCTGCAATGGACTTCGCACCCAGGCCTAGCTCGGCATTTACTATTTTGGCTACTTCAATGGGATGAATAATATAGGGTTCGCCTGACCTTCTCCGCATATTCAGATGTGCCTTGTTGGCAAGACTGAATGCTTTTGTGACAAGCTCAACACATTCAGGTGTATTACACCTGATGAGATTGTCTTTCAATGCATTAAACTCCTTATTGATGAGTGCGAAATCTTCCTCTGTAAATATATTCTTGTTCCCCATATTCTCTTTACAATCGCCCAACTGCAAATATAGCGAATATTAAGGTCATTATAAACCGATATCAGGGTTCTTGATTAAAAATTATGGTAACGGTGCCTGTTCTGGTAATTGTTTTTCCTTCAGGTGTTTCTGTCTCAATAAACCAGATGTAAACATCTTCAGGTAATTTTCTGTTACCATGACTTCCATTCCATCCTTCAAGGTGATCATCAGTCCGGAACAGTGTGATCCCGGCTCTGCTCTTTATTATCATTTTATATTTTACCGGGACAAAGGACAGAACAGGCCTGAAGATGTCATTTACCAGGTTACCATCAGGAGTAAAGGCATTTGGTACATATATATTCATGGGCTGTTCAAAACATTTTAATTCTGAAGTACTCTTGGCATTTTCGAAATAAGGATTATAAGCCTCCTCTGCAATGATCCTGTAGCAAATATTTTCCCGGTTTGTTTCATACATAAAAGCCCTTAAGTCATCGGTATATGTTGTATCATTCCCCGCTGTTGTTGCTATTTCTTCAAAATAACCACTGCCATTCCTGAATACCCTGTATACTGATACTCCTCCCTGCCACTGGTGATAAGGGTTCCAGCTTATCCTGATCAGGCCGTCTTCAAGGCTAAGGTTTAGATTAATGCTAGAGGCCAGATTTGAATATACAATTGGTTCCCCGCAACTGTTGAGAGCAGCAAGCCGGTAATATTTAATTCCGGAAGGAGGGTTTTTGTCAGCGTATTCAATATGTCCGGTGGTGTTGTTTGTTTCATGGATGTTAACAAATCCTGATGATAAATCAGGGCTCCTTTCTATCCTGTACATCTTATATTCGGTAAGGGGATCGATTGTAAATGAAAGCTGAACAGAACCGTCCTCATTGTAACTTGCATAATTGGCATTTATCCATTCGGGGGGAGCCGGGAGATCGGTATTTACGCAGAACAGGTTTGAAAGTGATGATGATCCGTCAGAAAGGGTGGCTTCAATATAAAAGCAATATTCTGAGTATGATTCAAATGATATAATATTGAATGTTGTATCATGGCTGCTACCTTCAACAGAGTAGCCTGAACCATCCCGGGATGAATAAATAATATACTCATTTACCACAGGGGAAACGGAGTTATAGGTATTCCAGGACAGCTCAATTTCATGCTTGCAGCTATCGATTTGCCCTTTGATAAATACAGTACTTAAAAAATTTGACAGGGGACTTACGTTTTCAGATGAATCGATGGCAGCGATAACATAGCTTTCAGAATAATAGGAGGCATTCGAAAAAATATTGGTATATGTGTAAGCGTTTGGCTGGTAGATGGTATCAATAGCATATCCTTCTTCATTCAGAAAAAGGTATATAATGTAACCTGCCACATCAGCTGATCCACCAGCTGTCCAATATAAGGAGGTGTGGCCGGTGAAAGGATTCACTGTCACACGATTAAGAATGGGAGGTAACGGCCTTTCCGTGTCCTGGGCTGACAGGTAACTGGCACAGGACAGTATGACTATTGGTAGTATTGTTTTTACATAATTGCTCATTATGTATCCCTTATACACAAACTTAATTAAAAAACAGGCATTTCAGGTTGTTATTGTTTTTATATTTGCATTTATGGTGAAAAAGGGAGCAATAGACAGGTTCCTGATCTGGAGAAAAAGGAATATAAGCGACGGTACCTTTGTAATTATTCTTAGCGCGGTGATAGGGATATCGGCAGGACTGGGGGCTGTTGTCATAAAGAGCCTGGTGCGTTATATTCAAAAGCTTCTTGACCTTGGTTTTAAACTTGAACATTATAATGGTTTTTTCCTTTTACTGCCTGTGATTGGAATACTGGGAACGGTAATATTCACCAGATATATTTTACGGAAGGAAGTCGGACATGGGATACCGGGTGTGCTTTTTGCAATTTCACGTAGCAATGGTCAAATAAAAGGGCATAATATGTATTCTTCAATTATTTCAAGTGCCCTTACTGTAGGTTTTGGCGGATCGGTCGGTCTGGAGGGACCAGCTGTGGCCACCGGGGCGGCAATTGGTTCAAATCTGGGCAGGAAGTTGAAGCTTAGCTATAAGCAGATCATGACAATGCTTGGCTGCGCTTCAGCAGCAGCTATGGCTTCGATCTTCAAAGCTCCTGTTGCTGCTATTGCCTTTGCGCTTGAAGTTATAATGCTTAATTTATCAATGGCTTCGATAGTGCCCCTGTTAATATCCAGTGTTTCTGCCGTGCTTACCTCATATATTTTCCTGGGCCAGAACTTCCTGTATACATTCACATTAAAAGAGGGATTCATTGTAGGTCATGTCCCTTATTATATTTTTCTGGGGATCTTTACAGGATTTATATCTGTCTATTTCACACGTGTGTATATTTTTATTGCAGAAAAGTTCCAGGCCATAAAAAAATGGTGGAACAGATTACTTATCGGGGGTATCCTCCTGGGTGTAATGGTCTTCATTTTTCCAGCTCTCTTTGGTGAAGGTTATGAAGGTATTAACAGTGCGCTGACGGGAAAGTATAATTACCTGTTCCAGGAATCAATTTATTTTGAATATAAAGACAGCCTGCTCGTTCTTATACTTGTTTTATCACTGATCATATTATTGAAGGTTGTTGCCACTTCGGTAACCTTTGGCAGTGGTGGTGTCGGTGGAATTTTTGCCCCTTCACTTTTCACGGGAGCACACGCAGGACTGCTTTTTGCCATACTTCTCAATTATTTCGGCTTCGAAGTAGAGGTTAGTAATTTTGTACTTGTGGCTATGGCTGGAATGATAGCAGGTGTCATACATGCCCCATTTACTTCAATATTCCTTATCGCTGAAATAACAGGAGGCTATGAATTGTTCATACCCCTGATGATAACTTCTACAATATCATATGCCACTCTTAGAATATTTGTCAGGAATTCCGTGTATACCTACCAGCTTGCCCAGAGAGGTGAACTTATTACCCATGACAGGGATAAAGCAGCCCTCTCATTGATGGATGTATCCACACTAATTGAAACAAATTTCAGTACGGTATCGCCGGATGCCTCACTGGGTGAACTGGTGAATATTATTTCCCGTTCCTCAAGGAATGTTTTTCCGGTTGTTGATGAGGAGAATATGTTTTTGGGGGTGGTCTGGGAGAACGATATACGACATCTTTTATTCAAGCAGGAATTATATGATAAAACCTATGTTAAGGAATTGATGTTTATGCCTTCTCCAACGGTTTCACTGAACGAATCCATGGAAGATGTGGCTTATAAGTTTCAGACCTCATCACATTATAATCTGCCGGTGCTTGATAATGGCAGGTACGTGGGATTTGTGTCAAGGGCAAATGTGTTTTCAACTTACAGGTCTATGATACGTAACTTTATGGAAGAATAAATCCCCCCTGAAGGGAGAAATTATTATACCTTATTTTACAATATGCAACAATTCTCAGTATTACTGAATAAGTTTTTAAAGTGGAGGGTTAAAAATATTGACCAGCGCCGTTTCCTCTATATACTGAGCTTTGTTACCGGTATGCTGAGTGCACTTGCGGCAGTATTATTAAAAAATGCCATACACTATACCGAACAGTTCCTTACTACATGGTTTAAAACCGGTACGGCCGGATACCTATACCTGGCATACCCTCTTATCGGGATGTTCCTGACAGTGTTATTTGTCCGATATATTCTAAGGGATGATATAGGCCATGGAGTAAGCCGGATATTATATGCCATTTCCAGGAAAAACAGCAGGATCAGGCAGCACAACAGCTGGTCATCAATCGTTGCCAGCACCCTCACCATAGGTTTTGGAGGATCGGTGGGAGCAGAGGCCCCCGTGGTGCTCACAGGAGCATCTATAGGGTCAAATATAGGCCGCCTTATGAAGATGAATTACAGGAATATAACTCTCCTGGTGGGATGCGGGGCAGCCGGTGCCGTTGCAGGAATTTTCAAAGCCCCCATTGCAGGGATCGTTTTTACCCTGGAGATTCTTATGCTGGACCTTACCATATCATCAATAGTACCCCTGTTAATTTCATCCGTCACCGCAGCTACTGTAACATTTTTCCTGATGGGCAGGGATGTACTTTTCTCATTTGCACTGAGTGAATCATTTTCATTGGGCAACATTCCATGGTACATATTACTGGGGATTGGCACAGCATTACTTTCTGTTTATTTTACAAGGGCTACCATATACCTTGAGTCTTTATATGAAAAAGTTAAAAATCAATATGTCAGACTTCTCATGGGAGGCACCGTCCTCGGCATTTTAATCCTTATGCTGCCTCCATTGTACGGTGAAGGTTATAATACTATAAGTCAGCTTCTTAACGGCGATACCTCATCCCTTTTTGAAAACAGCTTCTTCATCAGTATGAGCAATAAGGCATGGTTCATTCTTTCTTTTCTCCTTGCGATCACTCTTTTTAAGGTTCTGGCCAGCAGTTCAACAAACGGGGCAGGAGGAGTCGGGGGCATATTTGCTCCTTCACTCTTTATTGGCGGGGTAAGCGGATTTTTCATGGCCAGGCTGATAAATACCCTTGGAGATTACTCCCTCCCCGAAAGCAGCTTTACCCTTGCAGGAATGGCCGGAGCTATGGCAGGCATAATGCATGCACCCCTGACAGCAATTTTCCTTATCGCAGAAATAACAGGAGGATATGGTCTGCTGGTACCGCTTATAATTACTTCTACGGTTTCATATATAACTGTTATGAGATTTGAGAAACACTCCCTCTATCATAAAAGACTGGCCCGAAGAGGTGAGCTGATTACACATCATAAGGATAAGGCTGTGCTGGCCAGGATGGACTGGACAAAAGAAATTGAAACAGATCTCATAACTGTGAAATCGGGAGACACTCTTGGTGACCTGGTCAGGGTAATTTCAGCATCCAAAAGAAATATATTTCCTGTAGTAGATGAAATTGGAGTGCTGGAGGGAGTAGTATTACTTGATAACATAAGAGATATAATGTTTGACCAGGATATTTACGATGAAACCTATGTAAGTGATCTTATGGTCATGCCTCCTTCATATATTGATAAAAGAGAAAAGGTTGAAAGCGTAATGGATACTTTCAGGAAAACAGGAGCATGGAATCTCCCCGTTCTGGATGGAGGTAAATATGTGGGCTTACTTTCCAAATCAAGGTTGTTCTCGACCTACCGCGAACTTCTTATGGAAGTCTCTGAGGATTAAAAAAGACCTGCCGTATCGGCAGGTCTTTCTGGTGATCCAGCTGGGTCTCGAACCCAGGACCCCATCCTTAAAAGGGATGTGCTCTACCAGCTGAGCTACTGAATCTCCGTGTCCTTTTTAAAAGGCGATGCAAAAGTACTAAGTATTTTCCAAAACACCAAAGTCAATTATAAATTATCTAGGAATCTTATTGGCGCTTATCCTGTATAGACCTTATCGGGAAGAGTTATCAACTGTTTGAAAAGGTTTTGCATATATGGTCGGCAAGCCCCGAACCTGCCTCGGCAAATATAACAGTAATAATCAGCATATGAATAAGCGCACCTCCATATACCTCATGCCTGAGCAGGTTCTTTATTTTCAGCTTCAGACCAATGGTGAAAAGCAATAAGGTTACACCGAGGTCAGAAACTGTTTCGATAAACTCACCCGACTCGGCGCCAAAAAAAAATAAGCACAAATCCTGCTATTAAATATCCTACCAGCGGTGGTAATCCAATCAGCCTTATCAGGAAACCAAAGACAAATGCTATGCTTAACCAGACAGGACCCATAGTATTATGATCTAGTAATTATGTCCTTGCTCAGCAATATTAAACCCTTTGGTCAGTATCTCTTCCCGGATGCCTTTATTGTAAAGCACCGGGTTGGAATGGTTGAAATGAATAAAATGTATTTTATTCTTCGTCTCTTTGTCTTCCCGGCTGAACAGTTCCATTGTTTCCACTATAAAGGGATGGGGGATCTCATCCATATTACGTCCAGGTAGCTCACCTTGGGAATAGAAGGTACCATCGAGGAAAGATATGTCAGATGATTGAACAAGACTGATAATATCCTTATTCATTTTATCCCATTTGTTAATGTCAGGGATAAAAAGATAAGACCTGTTACCGGCTATTATTTTGTAAGCTGCCGTTTCTGAGTATTCATTGCGGTGTGGCACCGAGAAGCTCTTGACGGTAATTTCTTCTGAAATGGCAAGTTCCGAACCATCATTTATCTCCACTGGTATAATGTTCTCAAGTCTCACAAGCTGATCCCAGGGGCCGTTATTCTCCAGGAAAGCCTTCATCCGTGGCATTACATACAGGCTAATACCATCTGTATTCATCACTTCGCGCCCGAATTGCATCAGCCCGGTATAATGACCTATGTGGGCATGACTCACAAATACCGCCCTCGGAAGGTAATTGTATTTCCCCGATGTAAGTTGCCTGAAAAGATGTAATTGTTCCCTGATATCCGGAGTTGCTTCAAAAAGATACCAGTGCTGTGAAACAGGATCCACCAGGGCAAGAGAAACTACGTTTCTCCTTATGGAGGGATTTTCCCATGCTGATCTGCAACATTCCTTTGTACAGCCCATATGAGGATAACCACCATCCTGTGCCACCCCGAGAACAATTATATAAGGCTGTCCCCGGGCAATTAGTGATACCGGCACAAGCAGCAGGAGAATTAATGAAAACCTCAACATTACTCTCATCATAATATTTTCAATATTTTGAATGTAAATTTCCTCATTCCTTGGTGTATGATCACTGAAAGCTCCGGGACTCCACCTGGTTTTTATCAGATTGGCTATTTCCATAGTAAAATTTGATTAAGTCATTGGTATTTCAATTAACAAAATATAGGATTAATTAAATGCTTTTATATCAATTTCTTCTGTTTCCGCAATACCTATTGCATCCCTTTTTCAAGGAATATCTTTCCCTTTTTCTATTTTACCGTCTATGACAAATAAATATATTCGTTTTGTTCCTTCCGTACTATTTTATATTTAATGAATTATTAAATATTGCCGGACTGAATCCTTGCATGAATTTCATTCAGTTTTTGAAGTGCAGCTGATCCATACCAGGGGTGAAGTTCCATTTTAAGAACGCCTGCCTTTATTGCAGGATCCGATCCGGCCAGCTTTTCTGCTTCTTCAACAGTACTTACGTTAAATATATATATACCCCTAATATCAGTATCATCAAGGAGGGGGCCGGCAAGCAATAATTTACCTTCTTGTGCCAGCCTGGTTATATTGTCCAGATGTGCTCTTTGTAATCTTGCTGCTTCAGCGCTGTCAGCCGAACTGCTGTCTCCACGGATCAGGAAAGCCATTATATACTGCTTCATGCCATAAGAGTCAGCCTTGAGTTCACGGGCAAGAACCGAATCATAAACTGCTTCGTTAATTACACCCGTTACAGTTTCCGGATTGTTGTCGGCAGATACACAGGCTTGCATAAATACCATGAGGGACAAAAGAAACCTTATATTATTCATACCTGTACATTTTTTGAACAATATAAAAAAAATACAGGAATAATACTGACCTCGAAACCGGACTAAACCATTTAACACATTTTAATTGTTTAATAAATTGATATATTTAAAACAATAAAACCAGGCCGATGGGAGAGTATACCATAAAGGATTTGGAGAAGCTTTCGAACAGTAAAGTTCATACGATAAGAATATGGGAATAAAGATACGGTATTATCAGGCCACACCGCACTTCTACCAACAGGAGAAGATATACAGACGATGATCTCAGAAAATTGATCAACATCATCAGGGTTTTCAGGTATTAATAATGATGAATACATTGAAGCTCTTTCCGCTGCATTTAAGGATCGGGTCATTATTGCCAGTGGTGTTCTTGTACGGAATATTTAAGGGGAATTACCCGGGAACGTTCATGCTGTAAGCACACCCTTAGAATATACACGGTTGATAAATAACTGATTCTTTTTGCTTTTTAATTTATTAAAAGTTTATTTCAAGGGCAAGTTCATAAATCCTTGTATAAATACCCCTATTTTCATTCTGGTCAAAGTTCAGTAAAACTTTATTTCTCAGGAACCGGTATGTTATTCCTGCTATGAAAGTGTTCTGTATCTGTTTCGTATCCTGGTAAGATATAAACTTATCATACCTGGAGAACAATGAAAAGGATGTTCCGGGTATCATTATCTCTGCAAAACCCGAGTAGCCCTTATTCTGGTATGAAAACCCGTCGGAATCAGTATAATCATCGCCATGTCCTCCTGTACCCTGGTAATATTGGATCATTAATTTATGATTTTTACTCAGTGAAGAAAGATGAAAAATATTTAACCTGTACTTTGCATTGTTCAAGGCAGTATTAGAATTACCGTAAGAGAATGAATAGGATAATTGAAATCCAGGTATTTTATCAGGCAGGGGCCTGACACTCAGTCTGCCCTCAATGATTTTATTGTTATTTTTTTCGAGTGCATGATAACCGCCCCCGTTATAAATTCCAAAGCTGAAACTGCCATACCTGCCAGGGAAATATGAGCTTACCCTATCCTTGTACTCCTGGTTCATCTCACCTCCCAGCAGACCTGAATATGTTACCCCAAAATCAGCTGAGCTGAGAAGATTATATCTATCAGTATACATTTTGCCCTGTACCCGGTAACCTGTTATACTCTGTTCATAACAGAGCCAGGGCCTGTGAACCAGTCCAAATTCCAGGTAAGAATTCTTCAGTAAATCGTTATTTATAAGATTAACTTTTAACAGCAGGTACTTAAGTCTCATTTCGACATTTCCCATATCGCTTCCCTCAGTATCTGTTGTTATATCCTGTGTGTATCTTACGGAAAAGACATCATTAATTTTGGTTCTGATAGTAAAATACCCCCTTTTGAGATAAAAGGCGCTGATTTCAGTATAATCGTTGTATCCAAATCCGAGGAACCATTCTCCTGATATGGTGGTATTCTGCAAAAATGGTATTTGTTCTTTGCCATCCTGAGAATATCCTGTAATAATATTTAAAATACCGGCGATGATCAATATTAGATATTTTTTCATAATACATTTTTTTAAAAAGCATTTTCAAAATTTGTCAGGTTAAAGGAAAAAAAAGTCAAATGAAAAGATATATAATGCGTTAAGGGCGCCTTCACCAATGAGTACTCCGGTTACAGATTTAAGATACGATATACGCAGTGAACTACCAACATAAATGATCAGATCCGTGGGTACAATCGGAAAGAAGCTCCATCCGATAATAATGGGAAGTTCCTTATTGCTCAGTGCCTTCCTGGTTTTTTCGATCTGCTTTGGAAATTTCAGCTCTATCCATTTATCCAGTCCGAGAAAACGTGTAAAATAGTATACAATAGCGGTTGAGCTTATTATACCAATCATGTTTATAATAAATGTTTCAAGGGCGGGAAAAAGAAGGAGACCGGCCATTGCAAATGGTGTTGAAGGGATGAATGTGAGACCGATAAGTGTAAGTATTAAAAGATATATCGTGATTACCAGGAATTTATTATCATCAACAAATCTTTGCAGGAAGCTTATATCAAACCAGTCCTTGTTAATAAAATACAGGGCCAGTAATATAGCAATAATCACCAGCCAGAGGTAAAAGGTTTTTTTTCTGATCTTTCTTTTTACTTTCATGGAAACCTAATCAGCACATTTCTTTAGTTTTTAAAGAAACAGTAAAAATAAATAAATGCGTTTGATTTAAGGATTTCACCAATAAAAATCGGGTAAAAAAAAGAATTTCCCGGTTGCAATAATTATTCAGCCTAAATGTTGTATTTTTCTGTTAAAGAAATAAATCAACCAATCCGGAAGACTACGACAGAGACTATTATTGCAATAATATTTTACCCTTGCAGGAGGTTTGCTGGCAAAAAGGCTTTTGAGTTTTAAAAAGCCCGTATTGCGCTTATATGCATGGGTGCTGCCTTTAGGACCTGCAATACAGAAACCTGGATGTCTCTTTGCAGGATGTTGTATTGGCTTTGACTCTTCTGTGTATTCTTTATCCCCGGAATTTTTATTTAAACCTGTCATCAGCTTCTTTTTTTTCACTGAGTTTTATTTTGTCCTCAAGCCATCCGATGCGGAAGTTCTCACCATAATCAAATTCAGGGATAAAAGGTTTGATATCAAGCAAAGGTGTATTGTCAAGCATGTCGGCCCCCGAAAAAAATATCATGTTATTTTTTATCTGTTGAACCTTTACTATTGAAAGGCCTATGTTATTCGGCCGTTTAGGAGCCCTTGTCGCGAATACGCCTCTTGTTTCATCATCCAGGTATGGTTGAACCTGAAGCTTAAAGTCGCCTCTCTTATGCCTGTCGAAAACGTAAATCAGTATAACATGGGAGAATCCTTCCAGATCTTTAAGGCCCGGGATATATTCAAGGAGTATTTCTGCTTTGCCTGTGTAATCCTGTGCATATGAGGCTTGTATGGGGGTTCCTGCCAATTCCCTGTTTTGTGTCCTGATAAATCCGACAGGTTTAAATTCAAATTTCATAATGGCCTGATTTTTTTCAAAGTTAACACAATTGGGTCTTATTGTGTTATTGAATTATTTATAATGAATACCTGAATTGTTAAGCATTTTGGTGAATTTTACTTAATTTAAAGCCTTACAATATATTATAATGAACAGGCAGAAAAAAATATTTCTTCTGGTGTACTATAACAGGCAGATAGGCGATATTTATTCTTTCATGAAGGCCATCCCCGGAAGTTACAGGCTTAAAGACCTGCACAAACTGCGGGTAAGGATAAAAAGGCTTAAATCGATTTTCCGTCTGCTCGGGTATATTTACTCCTCAGATTTCAATGCAAAAGACCATTATCAACTTTTCAAGCCTGTTTTCAAGCAAGCCGGACTGATAAGGGAGAGTCAGATTAATCTGCGTTTATTAGGAGAAGCTCCCTGTGAAGGGGAGTTATGTAAATCATATTCAAGGTATATTGCCCGTCTGAGAACAGGATGGGAGGCGGATCTTGATAAACTAATCCATACTTTTAGTTATGCAGGGCTTAAAGATTGCAACGACCGGGTAAGAGAATTGCTTTCACGGCATACCGGATCAGAGCTTGTCAGTTTTATTACCGGCTTTATTTATTCAGAAACAGATGGAATCAGGAATATGCTGGATGGACAGGAAGATTTACAGTATATTCACGAAGTCCGTATTGTGATGAAAAATATCAAACCCCTCCTGGCCCTGATATGGAGACGGAAGGATAATATTTTTACCAGAAGTCATTATGAACACCTGAATGCTACCGAAACCTGTATAGGAGACTGGCACGACCATGCTGTACTGTTACGATCGCTTACCGCATTTTTGAATTCGGCAGAAAAACCAGATGAGAAATTGAATGAAGAATATATTGCTTTACAAAAAGAACTCATGGTTTTTAGTGATGAAGCCTTTGATAAAATACGTGACAGTCTGTCCCGGACTCTTAAGTTATTCAGCAGATAAAAAATCAGGATATATCACGGGTAAAGCAGTACTTTGCCTGATGACATATTATTTCGGTAATATTCCAGGGCTTCATTAATCTTTTCCAGGGGGTATCTGGCTGACACTTTTATGGTAATATTTTCTGACAGTAGTTTTTTGGCTTTTCCTGTAGCTCTGAGTTTCTGTAATATTGATTTGCCGGAAATATAATTAGCCAGGTAGAAACCTGTTATTTTCTTACCCTGCTGTAAGAGTAAACGAGGATCAACACGTATATTCCGTTCGGATAACTTTGCATATGTAATTATAGTACTTCCCGGAGGTGATGCTTTTAACATGGTTTCTGCCTGTTTCCCTCCCACAGCATCAAAGAAGAGCCTTGCCCCGAGAAGATCTGAGTGTCTGGCAAGTTCATTTTCAAAATCCGGTGAGCTGCTGTTAAGTACATAATCGGCACCAAGTTCTTTGAGGTACTGGTACTGGGATTCCCTTGCCACAATATTAATCAGGCCTATATTATTTTCCCTGCAGAGGCTTATAAGCATTTTTCCAAGTGAGCTGGCCGCAGCATTATTCACAAGGGCAGTCTTTTTATCTTTCCGGGCAATTTCGATAAAGGCTACTGCAGTAAGGGGATTAACAAGAAGCATTGAGCCCTGTTCATCATCTATATGTTTGTCCAGGGGTATTGTCCTGAGGGCTGAAGTAACCATATACTCTGCCCATGTTCCATAGCTTTGACCTGATGCTGTACATGCCACCCTTTTACCTTCTCTTGATCTGGCAATAATACCCTTGCCGCTTTTAACTACCTGTCCGCTGCCTTCTATCCCAGGGATAAGGGGATAGTTGTGACTGCCTGCATATGTGCCCTGTAGAAGGCTGAGGTCAGAGGGATTGACTGGTGCATAATTCATTTTTACCAGTACTTCACCCTTTCCCGGCTCAGGTATAGGAATATCTTTGACGTACAGTTTATCACCTGGTTTTTCCTGTATTACCGCCTTCATATCATATCCAGTTCTTCTGGGGCAGTTCAAGTTGTGCGGCTGCTATTCTGAACCAGATACGTGTAACCCTGTTATTTTCTATAGTCAGGACCTTATACTCAATACTGACATACATATTATCCAGGTGGTAGCTTTTCCCTATTTCAATTCCGGTTTCAATGGGATCAGTCAGGGGAATGAATTCAGTAATAAACATCTTAAGGTCCTTGGATTCTCCTGTAAACCACAGGGTGCCCTTTTCAGGACTGAAATCCACTTTGATCTTCAGTCCGTTAATAAGGTCTACTGTTTTTACACCTGTTTTAAGAGCTGCGGAGTGACTTGCCTGCCTGGTTTGAGAAAGGGCATTACCAATAAAGAAAGTCACAATAACCATAATCATAATTATTTTTTTCATAACCGGGAATATTATTTCAATACAATTTAAACTATAGCTTCACCATTTTATTAGATACAAATTTACTAATACTTTATTTATTATAATCCGGCTTCAAAAAATAAGCCAGGCAACCAATATCCGCTGGTTGCCTGGCTAATAAATCTTAATTCTTCAGGCCTGATATTTTATCAGGATTCACTTGCTGTAAAACGCCTCAGTATTAGTTTCGGCGTCCCCGGGAGTTATTATCTTCTTTTGGCCTGGCTTTTTTAACTACTATCTGACGACCGTCAAATTCAGTGTCATTAAGTGAATTAATAGCTTCGAGGGCCTCATCATCATTAGGCATCTCAACAAAGCCATAACCCTTTGATCTTCCTTCGTATTTATCGAAGATAATCTTGGCAGTTGCTACCTCACCAAATTTCTGAAATAGCTGTTCTAATTGTTCTTCCGTTGTCTGGTACGAAAGCTTTGCAACAAAAATATTCATTTGAAATAAAAAAATTACTGAGAGTCTTTTGTCTGCTAACTTAATTAAGCCTGTTAAGAAGTCATGGAACACAAGTCCCTCATGATTAAACAATATGCAAATATAATCGAAATTTATTTATTCTAAAGCCATTTCTCCTTTTTAAAGAATAATATAAGTGAAATGCCAATTATGATTATAAAGATCCAGAAGAAAAGATAACCATATTTCAGGCTCAGTTCAGGTATGTTTGTGAAATTCATTCCATATACACCGGTAATAAATGTAAGAGGAATGAAAATGGAAGCGAAAATTGTCAGTACTTTTATTACCTGATTCATTCATGTAGTCAGGACTGTAATCCATTATCCTGATCCGGGGTTTTTCCATTTTTTACCGCCCGATAAGAACCAGTGAGCCCGGAGCTTTACCTTTTGCCTGGGAACAGTCTTTAATAAATCGTGCCATAATTATTTCCTATATATGTTTTTATTGGCAATTTCCCGAAGAACCTTAAGCAGGAAATCAATATCTTCTTTGTTTCTGCGGTGATTTGTAAGATTTATTCTGAGTGATGTTTTACCCCTGATCCTGGTTCCGGCAAAGAAAATCCTGCCGTCTTTCTCAATTCCCCTGAGTATTTGTTCATTTACCGTGTCGAGCATTTTTTCATCACCTGTAAACTCGCCATTCCTGCCTGTATATCTGAAGCATACGATGGATAAGGGGACCGGGGCCATTAATTCGAAATCCCTGGCTTTCTCAATCAGGTCTCCTGCATATTGTGCAAGTTTA
This sequence comes from Bacteroidota bacterium, assembly GCA_011050615.1. GTDB lineage: Bacteria > Bacteroidota > Bacteroidia > Bacteroidales > VadinHA17 > UBA9300. Next base: position 53,637 of record DRFJ01000047.1, on the reverse strand, counting down.
CAATCATTTTCAATGGCCCCTCTGAGTTTGCCTGCTCCATAGGTTTTAAAGGTCATCCATACTTTAAGGGCTTTGAAATCTTTTGTGAGTTGAAGATTGTAATTCATCAGGTCATCCCGTTCACTATCTTCACCGGTATCGCGCAAATAATCAGGAACGAGGCTGAATGTGTCTCTCAGCAGCTTTTTATTTTTTACAATAACGCATGATGCTTCAAAGGGGACAAAGAACCATTTATGTGGATTGATTAGCAATGAATCGGCTATTTCATAGCCTTCAAAGAGGGGGGAGTACATTTTCGTGCCGGCAGCCGGCAGTCCGTAGGCTCCGTCAACCATATACCACATATTATATTTACCGGCAAGATTACCCAGCTCCTTCAGGGGGTCAACAGCACCGTTATTGGTAGTCCCGGCAATACCTATTATGCATGCTGGCATGAGCCCGTCTTTTTTGTCTTTACCTATTGTCTCCTCCAGTATTTTCGTGTTTATCCGCATATCATCGTCTACCGGGATTTTCCTCAGGTAATTTTTGCCCAGTCCAAGCATGTCCATTGCCTTGTCAATGCTCGAATGGCCCTGTTCTGATACATAGACTGTTATACGTGTTCCGCCGTACAATCCCTCATTAGATATATCACCGCGACACATTGTTTTCCGCATGACGGCAAGATTAAGAAAATTGGCTACCGAACCCCCGCTCACGAGTACTCCGCCTGCATCTTCCGGATAACCAATGAACTGGCATATCCATTTTACCACTATCTTTTCTATCTCTGAATTGGCTGGGGCACTGTGCCATTTGAGATTATTCTGGTTAAGACTTGTCTTCAGCAACTCAGCTATAATTGATGCATGGTTGCCACCCCCTGTGATATAGCCGTAATAATTGGGGCTGGGATTGAAATTTGATGTTCTGAAAACATCCTTCCTGATAATTTCGAGCAGTTGTTCAGGATCTGCACCTTTAACGGGCATTTCTTCATCAAAAAGGCTACGTATTTCTCCCGGAGAATAGTTACTGTAAATCTTACTGTTCCTGAGACCGTTAGCATACCACTCCTCAATTATGCCGGCTGACTTTATTATTAATTTTTTCAGTAATTCAGGTGAGAAATCGAGTGAACTGTCGTGTTCCATTTTACATTTTGTTTGTGGTATAAAAAAACGTTTTACTTATGGTCATGGCTTAATTAATTAGAGGACGGTAATCCTGCCTTTTCCCTTGCCACTAAATTCACCTATTATGGCTGCTCCTGTTATGCCTCTGTCATTAAGTCGACTCAGGTATGACGATGCATCCTTATTATTTATAGCTATTAGCAATCCACCTGAGGTCTGTGCATCGCATAAAAGAAGCTGCATGGTTCTGCTTTGTTCTTTGAAGAAAACATCCTTATTGACATATTCAAGATTATTATAAGTGCCTCCGGGAATAATGCCTGCTGCAGCCAGGTTAAGAGCCTGATCTATCAGGGGTACCTTATCAGCGTAAATCTTTACATCGCATTGCGAAGCCATACTCATTTCCCTCAGATGTCCCGTTAAACCAAATCCCGTTATGTCGGTGCAGGCATGAACATCATATTCCTGCATCAGATCAGATGGTATCTTATTCAGGCATGCCATGATACTGATTAATATTTGCTCCAGTTCGCTGCTGATCAGTCCCCTTTTTAAAGCCGTGGTAAGTATACCCGTGCCAATGGGTTTTGTCAGGATCAGTTTATCTCCCGGCCGGGCTCCTTTATTTCTTATTATTTTATCGGGGTGCACTATACCGGTGACAACAAGGCCATATTTAGGTTCAGTATCCTCGATGGTATGCCCTCCAAGTATTCCAATACCTGCCTCCCGGGCCTTATCACTTGCTCCTTTCAGTATCTGTTCAAGAATATCCAGTGGCAGTGTATCCTCAGGGAAGGCCGCTATATTAAGAGCGTACAAGGGTTTTGCTCCCATGGCATAGATATCACTCAGGGCGTTGGCAGCAGCTATTGCCCCAAAAGAGCAGGGATCGTCCACCACCGGCGTGAAAAAATCCAGGGTCTGTACAATAGCCTGGTTATCATTAATTTTGTATACACTTGCATCATCCGATGTTTCAGTGCCTACAAGCACCATGGGATCATGAACAAAGGGTATTGACCCCAGAATTTTTTCGAGATTCTGTGGCTGTATCTTACAGGCGCATCCAAGGCCATGAGTATAATGTGTAAGTCTGATCTTGCCGGTGTTCCCGGTTTTTTTACCCTCAGATCTGCTCGTCTGAGGCATAAGTGCCGTAACGGTTGCTATTACCTCCTCAGAAGCTCTTTTAATATCATTCATGCTTGTTTCCCTGCCGGTTGAGAACCTTATTGTGCCCATAGCATGCTCAACAGGTACCTTCATTGCCTTCAGTACCTCTGATACATCAATGCTCTCTGCATGACATGCTGCTCCGGCTGATGCTGCCACATTGTCAAGCCGTGAAATAAGTGTATTTGCTTCCACACCGGGAAATGAAACACTCAGGGTATTTGGAAGGCGCTTGTCGGGGTGACCGTTTAACCTGATTTCCGGAAGAGCTTCCCTCAGCAGGCTGTATAAATAATCTCTGGTCTTTTTGTAATGTTCATGATATTCATCAAGCTTTTTGATTGCCAGTTCACAGGCTTTACCCAGTCCTACTATTTCCAGTACATTCTCTGTACCGGCCCTTAAGTTTTGTTCATGGTCAGCCCCATGTATCAGTTTATCCAGTTCTACTCCGCTTCGTATATACAATACTCCAATGCCTTTCGGGGCATATATCTTATGGCCTGCAATGCTTAGCAGGTCAACTCCCAGCTCCCTGACATCAGTTTTTATTTTGGCTGCTGACTGGGCAGCATCAGTATGTAAATATATATTGTATGACCTGGCAATGCTTGCAATCTCTTCTATCGGTTGAATGGTGCCCACTTCATTATTTGCATGCATTATCGATATCAGGATGGTAGTATTCTTTATTGCTTCCTCAACCGATTCCGGATCAACCCTGCCATATTCATCAACAGGAAGATAGCTTATTTCAAAACCAGCTTTTTCAAGATGCCTGCAAACCTCGTAAACTGCAGGGTGTTCGACGGATGAAGTAATAATGTGTTTGCCCCTGCCACGATGCCTCGAGGCTATACCCTTTATTGCCAAATTGTTTGACTCAGTACCTCCACTGGTGAAAATGATTTCTGAGGCTTCACAATTGATGAGACCGGCTACCTGTCTTCTGGCCTGTTCTATTGCAGCCTTAGTTTTTATCCCGAAAGAATGAAGGCTTGAAGGATTGCCGAAATATTCCGAAATATAGGGCATCATTTCCTCCGCCACTTCAGGAGCCACCGGTGTGGTGGCATTATAGTCCAGGTAAATAGCTTTCATTTTCTTATCCAAGATGATATGCGCTTACAGACAATCCGCATTTAATTTTATAGTTTATTTTGTTCTCCAATTGAAGAAATATTTCATTGTCCTGGTCACTAAACACTATTTGGCACTCCCAAATTACTTTATTAATATTCTAAATACAAAGATATCAGAAACGAAAAAGTATTTGGATTTTATTTGTATGTGGTCATTAATGGTCTTAAATTTATATTTGAAATTATTAATGAGAATGTAATTAATGTTTGTTTTAATCTGAATGGTCATCAATATGAAAGCAATGGTAATGAGGCATATAGTTGATATGACGAAGAATGCCACCCCGCTCGAATTAGTTGAAATGGAAAAACCTGTTCCCCGGATGGGTGAAATACTAATCAGAGTTAGAGTATGTGGTGTTTGTCATACTGAACTGGATGAGATCGAAGGACGCACTCCTCCTCCTGTTTTGCCGCTAATACCGGGGCATCAGGTGGTTGGCCTTGTTGAGAAGAAAGGAAAGGGCGTGAGCCGTTTTAAGACGGGTGACAGGGTAGGGGTTGGCTGGCTTTTTGCTTCATGTGGCAGATGCGTATATTGTCTATCAGGGAATGATAACCTGTGTCCTGAATTCAGAGCTACAGGCAGGGATGTTAATGGTGGTTATGCCGAGTATATAAAGGTTCCTGAAAATTCCTCATTTTTTATACCAGATACTTTCACTGATTCAGAAGCTGCACCATTATTATGTGCGGGCGCAATAGGTTACAGGTCGTTAAGATTAACAGATATCAAAAACAATGAAAAACTTGGTCTTACAGGCTTTGGAGCATCAGGTCACCTGGTCCTGAAGATGGTAAAATTTATGTTTCCTGATTCAGAGGTTTATGTGTTCGCAAGAAGTGAGAAGGAAAGGAATTTTGCACTTGACCTGGGAGCCGTATGGGCAGGTGATATTACAGATGAACCACCTGCAAAACTTAATAGTATAATTGATACAACACCTGTCTGGAAACCTGTTGTTGCAGCTATGAATAATCTTGTTCCCGGGGGCAGACTGGTAATAAATGCAATAAGGAAAGAAGACATAGATAAGGATTATTTGTTACAGATCGATTACCCCCGCGATCTTTGGATGGAAAAGGAAATAAAAAGTGTAGCCAATGTCAGCAGGAAGGATATTGAAGAATTCCTGACCCTGGCGGCAAAGGTGAATATCAAGCCGGATTTTACAGAATATCCGCTAGTAGAAGCAAATACAGCACTCAATGAACTTAAGAACCGTAGAATAAGAGGGGCCAAGGTATTGCAAATAAGTTAAATATGTAAGGAGGGCTTAATCTGAATCTTTCATTATTCGTTTCATCCGGATTATAAGCCCGGGGGATGATCCCGCCCTCACAAACCCTGCCCGGGGGGCACCATCCCCCGGTTTCAAGTCCCAGTTCCGGGGCTGCATCAAGAGCTGCCCTGTCAACGCCGGACTGGCCTCCGGATGTTATTTTTCTTATTCTTACTGGAGTTGCCTTAATTACCTGTAAAATGTTACCGGCCCGATTAATCCCATGGAAACCAAAGGTTGATTCTTCCTGCCAAGGTTGGTCCAGTATTGTGCATTGGGGTTGTCCTTTAAAGATTTCATATAATTACCCATAAGGGTAATAACCCTGATTTCCAGATGGTTTTCGCCTCTGTGGACGAGGTCGCTTACATTATATATATGATTACCATACCACCTGAGGCCTGCTGTCTTGCCGTTAACGTACACTTCCGAGATGTTATATACACTACCCAGGTTCAGGAAGGCAGGTAAAGGATCATTTAATACTACTTCTTTCCTGTAAATAACTGTACCGGAAAAATCATTATATGCAGCCAGGTCTTTTAGATCATTAAGGATTTCAAGCCGTACGGGATTAGTTTTTTCTCCCCGGCAATGAAGAAACTCAAGATCCCACGGACCCTGTACGCTGGTTCTTCCCTTGACCTGGACAGGAAGATCCTGCCATTTCCTTCCCGTTTTCATCTTATCAAAAACGAAGATTCTTGATTCAGCCGGTCCCAGGCTTAAACGGTAGGAGCCGTTTATATCCGCTTCTATCCTGTAGCGATCACCGCTTTCAGGGTCCCATATCCAGCCGTACCTGTTTGCTGTAATACCTTCCGAGAATTTTACTCTCGTATCCTGCCTCTTTGTGATACTGGAATTTGAGAAGAAGATTATCTCTCTGCCATCATCAGCCCGGTAGCGTGTTTGCATCAGGAAGGGATCGGGTTTCTCAATGTCCATGTACCGCGGTATAAGCTTTTCTTTGACCAGGTCTGCCATCCACTCAAGATATGTACTCTTACCTGGCTTTGGGATAAGTATGAAGCTATCCCTGAATGTTTTAAGCCTTGTAACAAGATTCTTGACCTCTTTGTCATTTTCCCTGTAATTAAAATAGCCCGGTGATTTTTCGGGAAATTTTTCAATACATATTACTTTCCCTCCACCTGAAACGAATTCTAAAATTCCGGACAGTGTGCCGGGATTGATACCCGATACTTCCGGGAGGACAAGCAAGCTGTATTTTTTGGGACCGTAGTATATACAACCGTCTTTTATGCCTGATTCATTGATTATGATCTCAGTGATGTAATCCGCCGCACCGCCATTCTTGTTTATTGACTCCCATATCAGAGATGTGTAAGGAACGTTCAGCCGTTCAGGGAAGGGGTCGGTTTGCACTCCCAGTTCACTCCACAGATCATAGTTGGCAGGCATTATTGCTATGTCGGAATACATGTCTGCATTCTGTAATAATGAAGATATTCTTGCCTTATATGTGTTAAGGTATTTGAAGCATGGCCACCAGTTATTATTCTCGCTATAGTATGAACCGTACTGTATCCATCCGGGGTAGGGTGCTCCGGGTGGTGAATAATTAAAACCATGCCATATGGAATGTGTTATCCCCGACATTATACTCTGGTCTGAACCTATTTTAAGCAATTCAAGGGAAGTATTGAATACCTTATAGGTATTGGTCATCTCCTCGCAGCTCACTATTCTTTTACCTTCCAGGTGGGCCGCTGACGACACATACTTATTGATCATTGTATATGCCCTTCCACGGCGGTAATCATCATCGGGCATTTCCTCGCCCACTTTATGTTTCAACCAGTTAGTAGTCCATGATTCACCTTCCGGAATATCATAGCCCAGGCTGCTTTCAAGAGGGAAGAAACCCCGGCCGTATGCTTGTGCACGCGATAAAACCCTGTTATCCCTGCACCATTCGAGGTATGTTCTGTTAAAGCGTGCATTGAGCAACTCTGCCTTTGTTAATTCAAAATCGAAGCGAACGCGTTTCACCTCTTCATCGAATTCAGCGGTCTTTGTTGCACCGTAATTGAAATCAACCACACCACCTAGTCGTCCAACCCTGAACATGATATAAGGAAGCCAGGGCCTGATATCATAGCCCCGTTTTTCCATGAATGCCCTGGGAAAGTCATCCGTCCAGTTGCATCCCTCCAGTTCCATTGAATCAGTAAAAAAAGCCCGCAGGTGTTTTGACAGAGGTCCTGTTTGCTTTTGAATGCTGTCTGACATATGATCGAGATACTTTCTTACAGCCTTCCTGTCCAGATGGTTAAGGATGGGGCCGGCTGCTCCCGGTGCACCATTGATCACAGAAGCGAAAGAACTTACACGAACCACGGCATAGAGGTAATGCCTGCCTTCCGGTATTTTAAATCTAATTACCTCATCATTTAGCTTATCATTTAAATCTATGGCCTCATCAGGGCTGTTCACAGGGTCGGGGACAAGCTTCAGCGAGATAAGATCAAAGGTGCGGCCGGGATAGGCTACCGTCACACCCGGATCAGTTCCTTTGAATATGGTGAAGCGGGAAATTTCATAATCTGACGGTCCTTCAAGTTCGATAGCGTTGAGCAGCATTACCTGTGCCCTTTCATCTGGCCTGAGTGTTTCCGAACCAAAAGGCCAGCCCGATCCTACAATCAGGTCGCAGGTCATCCCGAGTTTACTTGCTTCATCAAATGATACCTGCAGCATGTCTATCCATTCATGGCTCAACCATCTCAGGGATGGAATACCAGGATCATCACCTTCCTGCCTTGAAGGAAATTCAATGGGATTGATCTCCACACCTCCTATACCGGCTTCTCTCAGCAAACGCAGTTCACGTACGAGCTCATCCGCTTCAACCTTATTGCCGTTCCACCACCATCTGACAAAGGGATAAAATTTTAGATCGGGATCTTTAAAAGTATGGAACAGGTCTCTGCTTTTTCCTTTCTCTGAAGAAACAACAAGTGAGGCCAGGGAAGGAAATCCGCCTGATAATAGTCCACCTCCTGTGAAAAGCATTGAATTGATCAGGAAAGTTCTTCGCTTCATTTTTCTTACCTGATCTGTATGCCTGAAGACCTGTACTGGAATACCGGTTCTTTATCCTCACCGGGTTCTTCCACTGTGAGTGATTTGAAAACGGCATTATGTACATCATCAAGCACTATGGCTCTACGGTAGTCTTCTTTCTTGCACCTGAGGATGACATTCTCGAATTCAATATTCTCAGCATGTCTTATATAAAAGCCCCAGGCCGGCAGTTCCTTGAACATCGAAAATTCCGGGTATTTGTCGGCCATTTCAGGCACCTTATCCAGTTCATCAAGTTTCACCCTGGCATAAAAGGGATCGCCTCCTCCGGGCATTACTATTTCAATATTCTTAAGTTTGACATTCTTTATGGGAACATCCGGCATTCCAACGATGGCAGAGGGTGAGATATTTCGTGGATTTTCTTCGACAGGCCCTTCATAATTATAGCCTGCATCCGGTTTTGAGGCCGGTACTTCGGCATAGAGATTCGAAATGCTTATATTATCCATTCTTCCCTTAAGTCCTTTCTGTCGTTCTCCTATCCTCAGGAAAATGACATTCCCGTTATTAATAGACCGCAGGCTGTCAACAATAATATTCTCAACAAAACCGCCATCTACCGCTGCAAAGGTTATAGCTGAACGGTAAGTGTCATAAACTGTATTGTTTATGATTTTTATATTTTTGAAACCACCGCGGGATACTGTGCCGAATTTTATGCCATTGGCACTGGTGCGTACTGTATTGTTGTATATATATACATTCTGGCAAACGAAATCAGCACTGTGTGACTTCAGGCAGATGCCGTCATCAGCAGCGTCTATATAACAGTTTCTTACAATAACGCTGTCACAGTCGACTATATCCACACCATCATTATTCCAGTATGATTTACTGTCGATCAAAAGGTCTTCAACAATAAGGTTTTTACACTGGTCATATTGCTGGTTCCAGCTTGCCGGATCCTTCAGCATAATACCCTGAATGTGGACGTTCTTACATCCCTTGAAATATATATTCTGCGGACGTATACCTTCCCTGGGCCTATCCCATAGCAGGCCACTGGGATCCTTGATGATGCCTTTGTGGACCATGGAAAGGATATTATTGGCTACAAGGTATCCGCGGCCGTCAATGACACCCTTGCCTGTTATACCTATGTTTTCCTGGTCATGGGCAAAGATGAGAGCCATCCATGATCCAATGCGTTCATAATCGAAGGGGTTAGCCGATCCTGCAAGTATGGCTCCTTCTTCAAGCTGTATTGTTACATCGGATTTCAGGTGAACGGTACCTGTAAGGTAGCGGCCGACATAAAATACAAGCCTTCCCCCGCCATTCTCATGGATATAATCAATAGCCTTCTGGATGGATGTGGTATTGAGAGTGGTGCCATTTGACTCTATACCGAAGAGGGAAGCTTTATAATCTTGTGAATGTAAGTTAATTGTAGAGATCAGAATAAAGAGAAACAATGCTCTGAGAAGTTTCATAATAAAGGATTTAAGAATTAAATCCCTAATTTAATAAATATTTGGTTCGAAATGATGCAGGAGAGACACGTCTGTTTCTTATTCCCTGTTTTTATCAATCTCTTCAATTTCTTCCGGCTTGTTAAGTGTATTCAGGTTGAGAGACTATGTTTATAATGCATCATAATTATCTTAATTGAAACCAGCAATACTCAGGCCTCCAGGAGGAGTGCACTGGTAAAACCCCTGGTAAACAGTGCAGTAACTAAAAGCAGGAAAGTAATTCCTGTAACAGGCAATTCTGCAGTAGAAGAATGTTTTGTAAGAACTTGGATATTATTATTTTAATAAGTTTTTTTCAATCTGCACTTATACTGTCAGGTGTTAAAAACAGACCTATTTCAGTAATCATGGCCTTATCTCTTGATTGCTTGATTGTAAGTCTTATCCTGTCACTTGTTGTATTTGGGAAGGTGAGTAGCTTCTTATATCCTACCGTTGTCGAAGATCCCAGTTCAACCCAATCTTCGTTTACCAGGGCTTCTATCCTGAATTCTTCTATTCTCTGACCTTTTGCTATGTTTTCTTTGATCATGAAGAGATTAAATTCCCTGGTAAAAGGAAATTTATATTCAATTTCAGCCGGAAATTCATCAATACTGGTATATGTGCCATCCTTACCGTCAACACTTTTCCGGGCACCGGGATGGCGGGTAAAGGCCCTGAAGGCGATATTATCTTCAAAAGTCATGTCAAGGCAGGTCTTAAGCTCTTTCAGCCTCATGGCATCATTCTCATGAATCAGTCCCCGGGTATCGGGGGGAATATTTAGCAGTAAAACTGCGTTTCTGCCAACCGAATTAATATATATGTCGAACAATTTTTCAAGTGATTTGACCTTATCATCTTCCTCCTTATGGTAAAACCATCCCGGGCGTATTGATACATCTACTTCTGCAGGATACCAGAAAAGTTTATCCGCCATTTCAATAATTTTTCCCGAGCCCAGATCGGGAGAGCTGGACTGCAGGCCGAGATTTTCATTTATGTTCCTGCTTTCAATACCACCACCAGGTGCCAGGGCTGTTACGCTCCACTCCGTTTCCCTGCCATATCCCGTTTCGGTGCCTACCCATCTTATGTCTTCTCCCATTATGGCCGTTACAGCCCCGGGCTGGTACCTTTCAATAAGCCGGTAATAGGATTCCCAGTCATATACCTGAACCTTCCCGTTTGGTCCCTCACCATTGGCTCCGTCAAACCACACCTCATCCACTTTACCATACCATGTTAATAATTCTTTAAGTTGTTCCATGAAAAAATTATTATATGCAGGTGAGTCTCCATATGATTCAGCATTCCTGTCCCAGGGCGACAGGTAAATACCAAACTTGAGTCCATACTCATCACAGGCTTGCTTAACCTCTTTAACAACATCACCTCTGCCTGAACGCCATCTGCTGTATTTTACGGAATGATCAGTTGTTTTTGTAGGCCAGAGGCAAAAACCGTCATGATGTTTACATGTCAGAATTATCATTTTCATGCCTGCTTCAGAAATTATCCTTGCCCACTGTCTTGCATCGAATTCCGATGGGTTGAATAATTCAGGTGACTCTTCTCCCGTTCCCCACTCAAGACCTGTGAAAGTATTTACTGTGAAATGAATGAAGGCGGTCATTTCAAGTTTTTGCCATTCAAGTTGTTGACTGTCAGGGACTACTCTTGCAGCCATTTTTATTTTATCTTCCTGGCTCAGGCCGGGAGGAAAGGATACTGATTTTTTATAATAGGGACCTTCTTCATTTTCAGGCCTGTGCATACATGAGGATAAAGCTACCAGAACGATTATTATAACTGTCTTTGGATTAAGTTGCATGTTATATGTTTTAAGTCCATGATTTCAATCGACCATTACCTTGTTTTATTACTGCAGACTTTCCCGTAATTATCTATTGTCCAGAGTAATTGAGAATTTTCTGAAAGCACATATGCTTCATAACCAAATGGTTTAAGCAGGATACATGGCTCATATTCATCACCTTCATACCCGTACTCCCGGAGTTCATCAATATTCTGGGTATAAAATCCCTTTTCTGCTGCATAATTTCTCTGTGCATAATATAGTGTCCTTAGACTCCATTTCAGGTCTTCATCAGGGTTTACAATAAATTCAGCAATTCCTTCACCCGCCTTTATTTCAGAAAACTGGAGGTAGCCCCATCTTTCAGGGTAGTGCATGTTGATAAGTCCCTGCTGTGACCATACCCAGTTGTATTCAGGATAGCTTCTTCCGGTTTCCGGATCTCTTGCTTTTTCATAGCTGCCTTCTTCAATCACGGTACGCCAGTTAACCCTGGAAAAATTGATTCTCCACTGGGAGCCATCAAGGGGTCCGGGTCCGAACTCAGTAAGAACAGTCATCGGGAAAGCCAGCTCAAGCACCCATTTATCATCTATGTCGGAAGGATCATTTATTGTGCCATGGATACTGACTGCTGTTTGAATTCCACTGATATCCCATGCATCAGCGACCCTGCCATTGTCGCGGTATGGCTTTGTCAGGAGAAGATCCCATAAGGTATTAAATGCATTCATCTCAAACTCCAGGTATTCATGGGTATCACCATCCGGATCAATAAATACTTCAAAATCATTATCATAGAATATCACTGTATCTCTTTGCCTCAGCCTTGCCCAGATATGTGGTTCTGTAAGCTCTGCAGCTATATACAGGAAGTTATCATCCCAAAGCATTTTGACCCTTGTCCTGTGAAGTGGAGGGGTTTTTAGTTCGCCTTCAATATCCACAAAGTCCTTTGTCCATTCCGCGGATCTCCACGATAGATCGTCAAGTACCCCATCAATGATTATCTTATCAGCCCTATAGCAGATATAATATTCCGGGTTGAATTCTGTTGCAGGGAGTTTAATTTTTTCCTGGCTTATTTCATAATAACTTATGCAGGTTTTTTCATTTCTACAGCCTGCAAGGGTGAACAAAACAACAATTATTGATGTGGTGATTATTATGTTCAGAGTCCCGGTTTTTTTTGATTTGTTAATCATGGCTGAATATTAAATGTTTAGAACTAAAGATGTTAACGGGATTTACAATATAAAAGTAAATCACCGCCTAATATAGTAAAATTAGCCTTATATTTGTTTAAGGCAATCGACTGGAAGAGTTAATGAAATAGATATTATAAAATTAATTAACAAAAAAAAATGAAAAGAGATACTATAATATTTGATCTTATTGAAAAAGAAAGACAAAGACAACTTGATGGCATTGAGTTAATAGCATCAGAAAATTTTGTGAGTAATCAGGTTCTTGAAGCCATGGGGTCTGTTATGACCAATAAATATGCTGAAGGATACCCCGGGAAGCGTTATTACGGAGGCTGTGAAATAGTTGATCAGTCAGAGACAATTGCAATTGAACGCCTGAAGGAATTATATGATGCTGAATTTGCCAATGTTCAACCTCATGCGGGAGCTCAGGCCAATATGGCTGTTTTTATGACTGTACTGGAACCTGGGGATACTTTTATGGGACTCGACCTGGCTCATGGAGGGCACCTTACTCATGGTTCGCCTGTTAATGCATCGGGTATTCTTTACAGGCCGGTAGCTTATGGTGTTGATGAAGACACCGGGCTTATCGATTATAATAAACTGGAAGAGCTTGCTCTGAAAGAAAGGCCTAAAATGATTGTCGGGGGAGCTTCGGCTTATTCACGCGAGTGGGATTATGAAAGAATCAGGAATATTGCAGACAGTATAGGTGCAATATTCATGGTTGATATGGCACACCCGGCAGGCCTGATAGCCGCAGGCTTGTTGAAAAACCCGGTTAAGTATGCTCATATTGTAACTTCAACAACACATAAAACGCTCAGGGGACCAAGAGGAGGATTTATCCTGATAGGTAAAGATTTTGATAATCCCTGGGGCAAAACCACCAAAAAAGGGGAAGTAAGGAAAATGTCGTCCCTTATTGATTCCGCAGTCTTCCCAGGTACTCAGGGAGGTCCGCTTGAGCATGTAATTGCCTCAAAGGCAGTAGCTTTTGGAGAGGCGCTGATTCCTGAATTTAAAGTGTACCAGTCACAGGTTCAAAAAAATGCATCCGTGATGGCCGATACATTCCTCAATATGGGCTATAAGGTAATATCAGGTGGAACTGATAATCATTCGATGTTGATAGACCTGAGAACAAAATATCCTGAAATAACTGGCAAACAGGTTGAAAATACCCTTGTTAAAGCCCATATTACAGTAAATAAGAATATGGTACCTTTTGACTCAAGGTCACCTTTCCAGACATCAGGTTTGCGCGTGGGAACCGCTGCCATTACTACACGCGGACTTAAGGAAGATTCTATGGGTCTCATCGTGGAACTTATTGATAAGGTTATATCAAACATTGAGGATGAAAAAGTAATCTCCTCTGTCGGGGCTAAAGTAAAGGAAATGATGAAGCCTTATCCTCTTTTTAGCTGGTAATCCTTTAGTTTAAGGCCGGGTTTTCAATATTTCTTTTCTTTTTAAACATTTTATATATCTTTACACCTGATCCAACTCAGACTGTTTAATGAGCAAAAGGAAACTATTATTTATAGTGGATGATGATCCATTCATCAACCAGTTGGTTATTAAACGGTTCAATTCAGAAGAGTATCTAGTTGAACCGTTTGAATATGGTGAAGAGTGCATTGAAGCCCTTGACAGGAATCCTGACATGATAATCCTCGATTATTATTTTTTCAAATCAGGGATTAAGGTCTTAAACGGGATGGAAATTTACGATAAAATTAAGGAGATAAATCCTGGCATTCCTGTTGTGATGTTATCGGGACAGGACAGGGGGGATGTTGTACTGGAAATGGCCCGGAAAGGGATAACCGATTATATAATAAAGGATAATTCACTCATTTCAAACCTGGAAAAGGCAATAGCTGAGATTCTGGGCGGTGACAATCATTAAGATATTTATGGAGTGGTATACTTATCTGGCAATTATCGCGGTTGGTATTATTGCCGGTTTTGTCAATACGATGGCTGGCAGCGGGTCACTCCTAACCTTACCATTGCTCATGTTTCTCGGGCTGCCGGCAACCATAGCTAACGGTACAAACCGGGTGGCTATTTTTCTGCAGAACATTGTTGCCGTAGGTAGTTTCAAGAAGCGAAAAGTGTTTGAGTACAGGGAAGGCTTATGGCTGGTAATACCGGCCACTGCCGGCTCTCTTGTTGGTGCATTGATAGCCGTTAATTTTAATGAACATATACTGAGCTTATTCATAGGAGGCTTACTGATATTTATGTTCTTTATAATCCTTATAAAACCTGACAGGTGGATTATAGAACAGGCCGGAATTATAGATGGCAGTCCCAGGTTCTGGCGGATAGTAATTTTTTTCCTTATAGGAGTTTATGGAGGTTTCATCCAGGCCGGTGTTGGTTTTTTCCTTCTGGCGGGTCTTGTCCTGGGGGTGGGAGCAGATCTTGTTAAGGCCAATGCTCTTAAAGTGTTTATCATTTTGATCTACACAGCTTTTGCACTGGTAATATTTTTCATTAACGGGCAGGTAAACCTGCGTGTGGGCCTGATACTTGCGATAGGAAATATGCTGGGAGCATTCATAGGTGTCCGCACTGCTGTGAGCTGGGGTCCCAAATTCGTGAGGATAATACTTCTACTGGCAGTATTTGTTTCCGCAGTAAAACTTCTGGGGGGCTTCGACCTTTTTACCTGAGGATAAAATGGTAGGTTATTTTTCCCTTCTGGAAGACCGGTGCATCCGGTTTGCGGTCGAATTTAGCAGCCATGGCGGCATCGCGGGCAACCCTCAGGAAATATTCTTCCAGGGTTGTTGATCCTTTAACACCGGCTACCGCCTGGGTTACATTACCGTTACGGTCGACCGTCACTTCAACAACAACTATGCCCTCACTCTGGATATCATAGTTAGGTTTGGGCAGCGACCTGGCCTGTCGGCCGCTAAGATCGAAGGATACTCCTTTATCTCCTGTTCCCGATCCTTCACCGTAATTGGCAGCACCTGCAACCCCGGTTTCAACACCCTGGTTACCCCGGCCTCCTGCAATTCCTTCGTTCGCATTTGTGTCTGTACCCCTTGCATTTGCCCTCTCGAGTGCATCGCGTGTCCGGTTCATTATGTCTGTACGGCGTTGTTGCTCTTCTTCAAGCCGTCTTTTTTCAGCTTCTTCAGCTTCCTTTCTCAAGCGTTCTTCTTCCAGTTGCTGCTGACGGGTCCTTTCGGCTTCAAGGGCTTCCCGCCTGCGTTTCTCAGTTTCAGGGTCAGGCTGCTCAACCTTCTTCTCCACAACAGGCGCTTCCTCAAAATCCTGTGTCATCTGAGTTTCTTCTGTCCGGGATTCAGTAACTGGCGCAGCAGGTATTTCTTCAGCCTGGCTGCTTTCTTCCTGGCTTGAAGATGGTGCCGGCTCAAGTAAGCCTGAACCGGTTTCATCGGTTCCGAAATTTATCAGGATACCTTCTTCCCGGGGTGGTGGCTCGGGTGGTTGAAAACCGGTCACAATAAGTATAACGGCCAGTATTATATGAAATATTACTGTACCAATTATGCCTTTCTTCTTTTCAGACGGAAAGTCATACAAGTCGTTATTTAGGACTCGTCGCAAGAATCAGTTTATATTGATTATTTTTAGCTATGTTCATTACTTTAACCACGTGCTCAATGGGAACGGTCTTGTCAGCATGCAGTGAAACATACATTTCTTCACTCTGCCCGATCTTCTGTCTCAATGCGGCTTCAAGATCCTCAAAAGCCACATTCTGATCTTCTATGTAGTATTGCAGGTCTCTTGTTATGGAAATGGTTGTCAGTGGTTTTGCCGAAGTCTGGCTGCTTCCTTGTGGCAGCAGCAATTTCAGTGCAGTGGGATGTATCAGGGTTGAAGTTATCATAAAAAAAATCAAAAGGAGGAAGACAATATCAGACATCCCTGCCATACTGAACTGCGCATTTATTTTGTTTCTTGAAGTAATTGCCATGATTAATCAGTTAAGCCGGTTCATTCAGTATATCCATAAACTCAGTTGATGTAGCTTCGAGCCTGAAGATCACTTTCTCAACCTTTGATACCAGTATATTATAGGCAAAATATGCCAGGATTCCAACTATTAAGCCAGCAACTGTTGTCACCATAGCAGTGTAAATGCCGTTACTCAGCAGTGACACATCAATATTATTACCCGCATTTGACATGTCATAGAACGCTTTAATCATACCAATAACCGTACCAAGAAATCCAATCATAGGTGCTGCGCCCGCGATAGTTGCCAGGGTGGGCAGCCCCTTTTCAAGCTTGTACACTTCCAGCTTACCCACATTTTCAATTGCGGTGTTAACATCATTGAGCGGGCGGCCAATCCGGGTAATACCCTTTTCAACCATTCGTGAGGCGGGCGACTTGCTTGATTTGCACAGGGCTGCCGCTGCATCGATTTTACTGTCATATATATAATCCTTTATCCTGTTCATGAAATTCATGTCCTCGTGACCTGCCCTGGTAATCACATAAAACCTTTCAACGAATATGTAAATTGCAATAAGTGAAAGTAAAATGATGGGTACCATGACCCATCCGCCTTTTAATACAAGTTCTCCAAAAGAGAGTGTTACCTGTTCTGCTTCTTCAAGTATCAGGTCCGAATCCTGTAATGCAATGTTTAATAGTGTCATTTAGGTATTAATATTTAATTGTTTTCTATTTAATGAAGGGTGTGGCTCACCGGCCTGCACCATAAATTAATTAATTACTTATCCATGTCTTCTTTTGCCGGTAACTCTTTAAACCAGTCGAAGATATAAAAAAAACGAGATATAATGTTTTGTATTATATCCCGTTTCCTGTTTTTTGTTAACAGTTATCAGTGCATACCTATTATTTGTACCTGTAACCAGTATGTTCCTGCACCTGAAAGATATCCTATTACGGCCAGCCAGCTGATCTTTTTCATGTACCATATGAAGTCGATTCTCTCTAGGCCCATGGCTGCCACCCCTGCCGCTGACCCTATTATAAGCATGCTGCCGCCTGTTCCGGCACAGTAGGCCAGAAATTCCCAGAAAAGGCCATCCTGCATGAAGTTGGCAAGGTACTCCGGGTTCGCAGACAATTCCAGCAGCTCAGGGCTAGCAATGGGGTACATACCCATGGCTCCGGCTACCAGTGGCACATTGTCAACAATAGCCGACAGGGCACCAATTGCAAGGTTAATGGTATAAATACTGCCCAGGTTTTCATCAAGCCATCTTGACGTCACGGCCAGCTGACCGGCAGACTGCAGTGATGCCACGGCTATAAGTATACCCAGAAAGAAAAAGATGGTGGGTGTATCAACCTTTTTAAGTATGTTGAAGATATATAGTCTCTTCTTTGCTTCATCAGATTTGTTCCTGTGCATAATCTCGGTGGTCAGCCATAAAATACCAAGGCCAAGGAGCATTCCTACATAGGGAGGGAGATGTGTGATACTCTTGAATATCGGTACATTTATAAGACATGCTATTCCCAGTATAAGTATAAAGGTTCTTTCCTTCTGGCTCGTGAAATCATGACTCGATTCATCTGCCTCAGGCCTTGTAACTTTGCCTTTAAGCATGAATGACAGGATAGTTAACGGTATGATCATACTTACCAGGCTGGGTAAGATAACCCTGGTTATGATTGGAATTGTTGTAACCTGTCCTCCTATCCAGAGCATAATGGTTGTTACATCACCTATTGGGGACCAGGCTCCCCCCGCATTTGCCGCAATAACAATGATACTCGCAAAGAACCACCTGGTTCCTTTGTCAGAAATCAACTTTCTCAGAAGTGCCACCATTACTATAGTGGTTGTCAGATTGTCAAGGGCAGCTGACATAAAGAATGTAAGGAAACCAAGAATCCAGAGGAGTTTAACTTTGGATGTTGTTTTAATCCTGTCAGTGATTATCTTAAATCCCTGGCTCTGATCAATGGTTTCTACTATTGTCATGGCCCCGAACAGGAAGAACAGTATTTCTGCTATTTCAATAAGGTGATGCCCGAGTTCACTTTTTACGAATTCCTGTTGATGCTGGACCATATCTACAGTGTGCTGGTAAGATGAGGTTACGAACTCAAGATTACCCATCTTGGGTTTAATATTTTCTATAAAACTCTGCGCCAGCTCTCGTGTCTCGGTCCATGAAGGAGATAAGTTGAGTGAAAGGATTTGTTCACTGAAGAGTGCATAAAGTGCCCATAATATTGATCCTGTCAGCAGGGCGCTAGCAGCTTTTTCAACTTTTATGGGATGCTCCAGGGCTATCGCAGTGTACCCCAGGATAAAAATAACAACCATTAATAGGAACATAATTGCCAGGTATTAGTAAGGTGATTAAAGTGAGTTTTAAAATTATTAAGGCACAAAAATATATTTTTTTTCTATTCTTCAATAATCTCTGTGTCTTCTTCTCGTATCATATCACTTTTTTTCTTTTTGAAGAGATCACCAAACCTGTCAAAACTCTGCCGGAAGAAAAGTCCAAAACCCTGGGTGTAAGGTGCAGTTTCATAGACCAGGTTATCATTTGACCTGTTGAAAACCTTAAATCTTATTTTTTCGGTTATTTTAACTTCTACATCGAAGTCGCCTGTTATTTCATTGGTGGAGGTGCTTGTCTGTGATCCTCCTGCTTCACCACCCACGTCAAAATTGCCGTTAATAATTACCCTGTCATTCAACAATTGTGTTGAAAGGGCCACCTCAACTTCCTGGGTGCTTATTTCATTCCCCGGCCGGTAGGTAAAGCCTATGTCAAAATCATTGCTTATCTGTGAAAGCCAGTTGCTGAGCTGGTTCGACAACATCTCGGTGGTTGTTACCCCCATCGCGGATGCACCGGCACTGGTTGTATTCAGTGATACTCCTGAAATGGCAGGATCAGGATAGAAACTGTTCATTACCAGTAAATACAGGAATTGTCTGCTCATTTCTTCTTCTGAATCAATGGCGGCCCTGAGGTCGGTCCGCATCGATTCATCAGCAGTTGGAAGGTAAATATCGAATCCTATTATGGGATTGACCAGCTGCCCGCTCATATTAAGATGGCATTCAACAGGTATGCGTGCCGCATATGCCTCATCCTGGAAAAGATCTTCAAGTGAAGCCTTTAACTTGTATATGGCTCTGGCATCCACACTGGCATTCAAAATATCACCATTCCAGGATATTGTTCCTCCTTCCTCAACCGTAAATCTTTTATTGAATATATTGCCAAGGGTCAGCTGGTATTCACCATCTTCTATTACATAATCACCAAAGATTGAAAAATCACCCTTTTTATCCAGTGTCATATGGAGGGTCCCTGCACCTCGTGCTTTCATTACATCACCCATTTTCGAATCGAAAACTAACTGTACTTCAGCATCAGGTGTTACTTCCAGTTCAAAGTTCAGTGAAATGGAGCTCTTCTCAGGGCTTTTTATCAAGGACAGTTTGATGGGGATATCCTTGTCAGTTTCCTCTCCCTCTTCCCTGAAACTGATAAAGGTATAATCGCTGATTTCATCACCTGCACCAAGTGGGATAAACATCCTCGTGTTTCTTTCGGTCCTGGCCGAAATATTAAAATCAAGGTTGTTTGCAGGACCACCAATAGTTATGAGCCCGGATGCATAAGCAGTACCATAAAAAAGACTGTTGTCTTTTTGCCTTGTATCAAAAACCATTATATTATTGGCGTTAACACGAAGATCAACAAACCATTCCTTGAAATTATTATGAGATACATAGCCGTCTAATACGGCATTATTATCCCTGTTGTCACGAAGTTGTATATTCTTAAACACCAATTTATTATCATCAAAACGTATACTGTCGGAAAACATGAAGCTGGATTGCAGGTAGTCAATTGTCATTGAAGCATTTTCAGCCAGTACTCTTCCCTGTAAAGACATATCCCCCCGGTCACTTTTTATCTCTACACATCCCGATCCAAGACCTTTCACATCAGAGGCAAAGGACTTTAGAAAGAGGTTGAGTATGTCAAGTGGCATTTTATCCACTATAGCAACAAGATCAAGTTTTTTTCCTGCCGGATCGTAGTCGCCATCAACTTTGAAGGTCTTGTTCCCATCCAAATTGTTAGTTAGGCTTATGCCGGCAACCTTGTCTGTGTTATCCCATTCCGATAGTATTCTCACATCTCCATGCTCCTGCTCATTAAGCTTGAAATCCTGTATCAATATATCCGTTTCAAACATCAGTTTATTGTACAAGTCTGTCAGGAGTATCCTGCCATTGAGCAAACCCTCAAGAAGAAATTCTATCTGTTTTGAGTTTTCCTGGCCCTGTGATCTGTCAAGCTTATTTAGCCCTGCAAGGTTAAGCCCATTAAAACTTATGTTTATGCTGTCAGAGGGGCTCTCAGAAATTTTCCCGTCAATCAGAAAGTATTCATCCTCACGGCTTACCATAAACCTGTTAATGTTTATGGCCGAGGAATCGATTCTAAGCCTGCTGCTGTTTACCAGCCATGGATTGTTGTTGATTATTACTTCTGCGGGCAATATCCAAAGGTCGAGCCGTGTATTAGAACTATCGGGCAGGGAGAATATGCCCCGGGCAGCCAGGGTCCCTTTGTTTTCAAGATTACCTGAATTATCCCAGTCTATATTTATATTGAAGGTGTCAATGTTTGTCGCAGAACTGAAGGTCAGTTCTTCCAGATTAAGCATGTTAACAAGACTTAGCTTATCGCTGTTTATATCGAATACCATAGTGGTATCTTCAATAAGAAGATTGATTTCAGGTCTCGCCATACTGCTGCTGGTGTAAATGGCATAATCTCCTGAGGCTGCCAGGCTGATCATGTTTCCCGGATTAATCCATCCCTGCACTTTAAAACCGGGTGCGAGCATAAATCCTGTTTGAAAGAATTCGTTTATCTGGTCTGTATTTTTGAATCTTATTTCATAACCGAAGTCATTTGTTCCTGAGTACTTTTCTTCCGGCTTATTGATGAGGGAAGGGAAGAGCGATGAGGCCGCGAGCTTAATGTCCGGTATAATGGTGGCAAGATCGTATTTACCCCTGATATCGGCATCAATATAGTCTGTCCTGAGATCGATTCCCATGCTTGTGCTGTCAATATTGAAAGCACTAATGCTGCAATCAAAAAGATCAAATTCATCACCGTTTCGTTTGAGCTTTGAATTCAGGAGGCGTATATCACCGTTTAAGCTATCAATATCCTTACCCGTAAAATTTGCTGTAAGTAACATGGAGAGCTTTGAAAGACTGTCGGAGTGATCTAAATTGAGCCTGTATAGATCGGCATTTAGGAGGTTTAGACTGAAATCCACTTCCGGTAAATCCCCGGTAAAATCAAATCGGCCCAGCAAGTCCATTTTAAGGTCTTCAGTGTTTGAACTAACCTTACCGTCCCATATTTTATCAGTTACCAGGCCACTGATCTCAATATCTGTGTAGGTGTAATCCTTAAATTCAAGGTTGTTGACAGTGGCATCTATTTCAGCCCTGAAGTTCTTAAATGATTTTGATATTCCATCTACCTCCAGACGGGCTGACAGGGGTCCGAACAGGTCTTCGCGATTTAAGATTTTTCCCATTCTTATTGATTCTGCCTGCAGTGTACCCTTATAATAGAAAGTATCGGAAGTATCAGGCCTGAACAATATATCGGTGGAAACTGATCCGAGTTCCGTATTTATGGTACCGTATGTCACGAAGTCCTGAAGAAAACCGGTGAAATTTCCACTGAAAGATATTGCCCCCAACCTCCTGAACTCATCTCCCGGGTCAATTTTGCCAATTCCCGGCAGCTCAAAATTTGCTATTTCATGTGCAGTGCTTATAAAGGTGCCCACACGAATGAACATGAAGGTATTATCTATATCCGGCAATCCTGAAAGGTCAAAATCACATACCAGCGTTGTACTGTCCGAATATGACAGAATAATATCCCGTCCGTTAATCTCTGCAACCTGGCCGTTTATATTTCCCGAGAGTATAATATCTTTGTCCATCCCCTTCAAAGGCTTAACAAAATATGCCAGGTCAGATAATGCAACAGTTGAACTTTGCAGGCTTACCTGCAGATTGGCATCACGGATGAAATCAAAATCAGCATCACCCTCCTTGATATCCAGAGCTATAACTTCTGAATTGATAAAACTGTTGGCAGTCCTGATAGTGGGGTTAATCAAACGGTATTTACCCTCTTCTATTTGCACATCGGCAAACAAGCTCTTTAATTCAAACCCGGCTTCTGTCATGAAGGATAACTCCGAGATTCCAAAACCCAGATCTTTACCATATTTACTCAAGTTATCCAGGCTAAGATTGATCTCGGAGAGCGAAAAATTATGCATATCAAACATATCGGCTGTATCAGGCCTCGCTCCCGACCTGTAGCTCAGCTTGCCATTGTTGATATTTACCTGACTGATAAGAAGATTATTATCTCTTTTTGTAGTATCTTTTTTTGCCAATAGTTGCATCAAGTAGGCAAGGTTCAATACATTGTTTGTATCAGGTTGGAGTTTTATTACCGGGTGATCCATCTCTATCTTGCCCAGGCTTATTAGCCTTTGCTTTGGTTTTATTTTTCTTATACCTGCTTTAACTTTAGGTGCATACAGCATTGTATCGGCTGTATTATCTTTTAATAGAAGATCTGATACTTCTATCTTATTGAAGAATGTGAATCTTATTCTTCCTGCGGAAAGTTCTATTTCATTATGCTTTGAAAACCTGGAGGAAAATTTTTCGAAAAGCCATGTTTGTACTGACGGGCTTGGCAGGCTTATGAAACCTATAGCAATAAAGATGATTAAAAGCAATAAAGTAAAAAGAGGTATTTTATATATTTTCTTAATTTTGCCCATTATTAGCTATATACACAAATAACATTCCAAAAATAGCGTAAAAAACTGAAAAATAAAGCTAGATGCCACTTACTATTCTTGCCATAGAATCTTCATGTGACGACACTTCTGCTGCCATTGTCAAGGATGGTTACCTTCTTTCAAATCTTATTGCAGGACAGGAAGTACACAGGTCATATGGAGGAGTGGTTCCCGAACTGGCTTCACGGGCACACCAGGCAAATATAGTACCGGTTGTTGACCAGGCTGTCAGGAAGGCCGGCATAGACAAGAAAGATATTGATGCGGTGGCATTTACCAGGGGGCCAGGCCTGCTGGGATCTCTGCTTGTAGGTACTTCTTTTGCCAAAGGATTTGCTCTTGCACTTAATAAACCTCTTATAGAAGTTAATCACTTGCATGCACATGTGTTCTCCCACTGGCTGAGAGAGAAGGGACAGGAAGGGAGAGTGCCCGGCCTTCCTTTCCTGTGCCTACTGGTGTCGGGAGGCCATACAAAGCTTATTATTGTAGAAAAGGATATGAAGTTGAAGGAGATAGGATCTACAATTGATGATGCTGCAGGTGAGGCCTTTGACAAGTGTGCAAAAATAATGGGGTTGCCTTATCCGGGCGGTCCTTTTATTGATAAACTGGCAGCCAGGGGTAATCCTGACAGGTTTAATTTCACAAAACCCAGAATTGAGGGACTTGATTACAGTTTTAGCGGACTGAAAACGAATTTCCTTTATTTTCTCCGCGATTCTGTTAAGGGTAACTATCGATTTATAGAGGAGAATAAAAATGACCTCTGTGCTTCTCTTCAGAAAACTATAGTGGAGATCCTTACGGATAAACTGATTAAAGCTGCCGCCAGTTCAGGTATAAAGGAAGTTGGTATAGCTGGAGGTGTGACAGCCAACAGCGGCTTGAGAAAAGCTCTTGCTAAAATAGGGCAGGAGCATGAATGGAATATATATTTGCCGGAGCTTGGATATACTACCGATAATGCTGCCATGATTGCAATTACCGCCTATTTTAAGTATCTTGACGGTGATTTCAGCAGTCAGGATACAGTTCCACTGGCAAGGTTTAATATTTAATCGAAGAAAATGGATTTAAAAGAAAAATCGATTTTGGTGGTGGGAGCAGGTTCCATTGGAGGAATAACAGCTGCCTTTCTTAAGAATGCAGGTTATAACGTTGAAATAGTCTGTAAATATGAAGAATACAGGGATATTATAATCAGTGAAGGTATAGCGGTCAGTGGCGTAAAGGGTGCTGTCAGAGAGAAAATGAATGCGTATATTAACATTAAGGATACTGGTAGTAAGAAAGATATCATACTACTGGCAGTTAAGGCTACTGATATGGTTGAAGCTGCTGAAGACCTTAAATCCCTGCTAAAGGAAAACAGCCTGCTTGTGTCTATGCAAAATGGAATATGTGAACCTGAACTGGGCCGGATACTGGGCAATGATCATATCGTTGGATGTATTGTCGGCTGGGGCGCAACCATGGATAAGCCGGGTGAATTGCTTATGACCTCAGGAGGCGACTTTGTGATTGGCTATATTGACAGACCGGAGGATGAAAGGCTTGCTGAAATAGCCGAACTCCTGGGTACTATCCATCCTGTAAGGATAAGCGCTAACATGATGGGACACCTGTTTTCCAAACTTATTATTAATGCATGTATCACCTCACTCGGGGCAATTACCGGTTTATTGCTGGGGGAAATGATGCGCAGGAGGAAAGCCAGAAAATTGTTCATAGCTATAATACGTGAAGCAGTTGAACTGGCTCATGTACTCCAGATAAAGATTGAAGATTATGGGAAGCGACTGAATTATTATGATTTTGTTGATGATAATAAAACCTTTGCTGAACTCAGGCGGCATATAAAATTGAGACTGATGGGTTTGAAATACCGAAAACTGAAATCGTCATCATTGCAGTCTTTGCAAAGGGGTAAGCTGACTGAAATAGACTACCTGAACGGTTATATTGCAACTTACGGAAGGGAGTATGGTGTACCCACACCGGTAAATGAAGCTATTGTTAAAATGATTCATGAAATCGAAGACAGTAAAAGGAAAATTTCACCCATTAATCTGGATGAGGAAGTATTTCAAAAATATTATAAATAAAGATTTCATATTTATTTCCCGATAACTATATTAGTAATAAATACGGGCCAATGAACCAGCTTATAATAGAGCCAACAAAAACATCACCTGAGATAAAACTCCATCCTTCAGGTACTCTGAAGTTCAGGGGACGCTCAATCCATGAGAACACACAGGATTTTTTTGACTCTGTACTGAACTGGGTAGACGAATATATAAATGATCCTGCTGATACCACTTTCGTGGATATACAGCTGGAATATTTTAACAGTTCTACAGCAAAATATCTTGTTGTAATGCTTCAAAAGCTTAAAAATGTGCGACTTAAGAATAAGAAGTATTTTGTGAACTGGTTCTACGAGGAAGGTGATGAAGATATACTTGAAAGGGGCGAATACTTTGCTTCAGTGCTGGATATGGATTTTAATTTCGTGGAAATGTCGTGAGAATAACTAGTAAGTCAATACACGGCTTTCTTCCCTGCCCCTGCCATTTATCCGGAGCATATCATTATAAATCTCCACAAGCGCCCATGAATTACTATCAGGGGTTTCAACCATAGCTTTTAAAGTAATAAAATGTATATCCCTGTAATTACTGTATCCTCCTGAATGGTTATGCCCGGAAAACCATGCAATTATATTATCATGGCCTGAAATAATTTCAAGGATTTCTTCCCTGTTATAAATATTGTGAGTACCGGCAGGCTCAACAGTATGGTGAGAAAAGATCAGTACATGCTCATTTTTGCTGTCCGCTTCGGTAAGTTCTGATTCAAACCACTTTACCTGCCTTCTGCTCAGAGCCCCGTTCCATTCATAAGCATTGGGCTGTGAATCCCTTTGCAGCCTTGCCAGCATAGTGTTTGCCTTTAATTCGGACAGGAAGGATCCTGAATATGTGCTTATTTCACAACTATTCAGGGCAATGAACCTGAACCCTTTTGAAGAGAAACTGTAATAGGTATTTTCTCCTGTGAGGATAGTATTTACTTCCTTCTTATGCTTCCTTTTTACACTGTAATCATGGTTGCCTGGCAGATGAAATATCTTTTTGTCACTTTTTTCAAGGATTTCCATCACCGCTTGAAACGACCGGAAATCTTCTTCTATCAGGTCACCCAGATTAATTATGAAGTCAATGTTACTATCATTAAAGTCGTCAATTGCTTCACTGAGTTTATTAAGTGACTTGCCAAAATGTCTTGATCCCTGACTTTTACAATCGCAATACTGGACATCTGCTATTAATCCGAATGATAAAACAGCATCGCCAGGCTCCTTGGTGTATGTCGTATTCATATTGCCTGAAAATTGGGTGGCTATCCGGAAAGCCAGGATAAAAATAGAAATCCTTATCATATAATATTGTTGGAAGAACTAAATTAAAGATAAGGATTTTTTACTCTTAATTGGCAGGATTCCCTGTTTTACCCATAAATACGATGCTATTGGTACTTGTTTCCCTTATTATGTAAATGAATGGCTTATCCAGTTTTACAACAAGCGGACCGCTGGGAACGGATGTCAGTTCCATCATTACAACTGTTGCGGCAGCTGCTTCAGTACCTTCTTCATTGGTTTCTATAAAAGTCTGGTGTAATACTTTGCTGATGAAAAGATCCTGCTCAGATATGTTAGAAAAATCTGCTGCAAAGGGGGTGAATGCTATACCCATTCCCATAGCACTCAAAACATTTTTTAATTCGGTCTTGAATTCATATTTGAACCTTGGCATAAACAGGTCAATACTGGTCTTATACATATTTTCAGTCCAGTCAGCCCAGTCTTCGGCATTGAGCATCGGGATAATGTCTGAACTTGTGAAACCATCTTCGGGAAGAATTATATCCATAACATAATTTCCCTGGCCGTAAGGTAACTCGAGTAACATGAATTCAGCCTGTGAATTTATTTTTACCGTTACTTCCTGGTTCATCATGGGGACACTTACTTCAGGGCCTGATTCAGGATAGAACGGCATATCAGTTGTATTATCCCTGTCAAATTCATATTTCCACTTCCCGTTAAAATAAATGGCATTTATGAGGAGCATTGCAATGTCCGCGGGCAGCTCATTGATCATGTCCTTTATTTTACCATGAGTATTATCTTCAATCCATCCGTTAATGATATCCACAATATCGGGATCACTGACAGAGAAATCATGGACTTCGGCATTAAAATACTCCGTGAGGCTATCCATGAAAGCCTGCTTTACCCTTAATCTTTCTTCAACCCAGACAGAATTTGCAATTTCGCTTATCACCCGCTTATCAACTTTCATTAGTTTGTCTGTCAGGTCCTTGTATGAATTATTTATTTCCTCTAAACTGATGTTATAATACCTCAGTGCTTTCATCATTGAATCACGTGTTACCCCGTTTGCCCCGTTAAGTGTCATGGAAAGTGCGTATGAAATACTTAGAGGAGAGATCATTACATTCTCGTCATCAGTGTCCTGCATTATCAGCCTGAAAATATCAAAACCGAAGGCGTTGTCGGCCCTCACCAGTTCTTTTTGTGATACTGTAAGTTCTATGGGTATGGGCTCGTCAGGCAGATTATCCGGGTTATTCTTCTCACATGAACAGATTGGTATTAAGAGAAAGACGATAAATAAGACAATGCGTGTCATTCCGGTATGTTTTTTGGTTTAGCCTGGATTAAGAGCATCAAAAAACATGCCATATAAGTTCTTATTTTTCAAAGAAATATTCCTGGCCAGGATATCCAAATTTACGTTTTGCCACTTCCTCGGGATATGTGAAGAATATTGTATCAGCCTCAGCACATATTTTGCCATTGCCATCGGAGAGGTCACATTTAAGATATACAATCCTCCCTTCTGTTTTCACTATCCTGGCCTTAAGCAGTATCCTGCCATTGTTCATAAAAACAGGCTTAAGATATCTTACCCTAAGTTCAGAGGTTACCCCGGCTGTCCCGGTCTTTACAGTTACGCACCATGCACCCACCTCGTCAAGCATCGTGGCTATGATCCCTCCATGCAGTACATTTATATACCCCTGGTAATATTCTTCCGGCTCCCATGCGGCAGTTACATAATCATCATCTTCCTCGAACTCGAGCTTCAGGCCAATGGGATTGCTCTTGCTGCAGCCGAAACACTTGTTTAACTGGGGGTCATAGGGGTTTATAATTTTTCTTCTCATAGTTACAGCTTATTTTTTATTTTTCCAGTGGTAATTATAAAGAAATAAGAGTGAGGTGACAAGGAAGAGGATCCCGATAAACAGTAGAAACAGAAAACCTGCCAGGGTGGGTTTTTCAAATCCCAGGTCAACCATTTTTAGCCTGTAAATATACCCGTGTATGGCCATAATTATTATAAAAACAGAAAAAACAATTCCGATGTAAAACCTTGTTCTGTCAAGTATTTGTGTTGATTTGTAAAGGTCTGATCTGACGAAATTATTATATCGTTTTCTGGCATGGGTATAAGCGGTACGGCGGGCCTGCTCTTTTTTATAGCTCTCCCATTCATTAATGAAGTCACTGTCTTTTAAGTTGTCCTGTCTCTTATAATGCGCGAGCAGGAACTGGTAGGCTTCGGTGGTTTCTATGAATAACTGCGTTGCTGAAGCCGATTTATTAAGGTCGGGATGATATTTGCGGGCACAAATCCTGTATGCTTTCTTTATATCATCAATCCGGGCTCCCGGCTCCAATCCAAGCAAGCGGTAATATTTTTCTATCCGGCTCAATATACTTTACTGAGATGCAAAAGTAGTGATTTGGAAGGTATTATCATATACATTCCCTTACAAAAAAAGCTGGCTGAACCGGTACGGGGAAAGATGAAATTATAAGTTTTAAAATTAACCATTGTATTCAACTGACTTTTTGTAATTTTGCAGATCAAATTCGTTTTACTTTACAGGAATGGAGTGGACTAATATTTACCTTGCCTTCGGGTTGACATTATTTGCAGGTCTTGCTACAGCCATCGGGGGAGGAATAGCTTTTTTTGCCAAACGGACAAATACCACCTTCCTTTCTTATTCCCTGGGCTTTTCTGCCGGTGTAATGATTTATATTTCCTTTACCGAGATTCTTGGTGAGGCAAACATAATTATAGGCAGGCAATATACTGAAAATGCTTCTGCCTGGCTTACATTCATTTTTTTTATAGTTGGCGTCTTTTTAACTGCCTTAATAGACAAGATGGTACCATCGCGGGAAAACCCACACGAAATGAGGAGCCTGGAGCAAATGGATAACGGCCGGCCCTGTCGTGGGAAAAAACTCCTGCGTGTGGGTATTATTACGGCTGTTGCAATAGCCATTCATAATTTTCCTGAAGGTATAGCAACATTTATGGCAGGAGTATCGGATATAACAGTCGGAATAAGCATAGCAATCGCTATTGCCATCCATAACATTCCGGAAGGCATTGCCGTATCTGTACCGGTTTATTATGCAACAGGTTCAAGAAAGAAAGCATTCTGGTGGGCTGCCCTGTCAGGTTTGTCTGAGCCCCTGGGAGCCTTCTTTGGATATTTTATCCTTTCATTTTTCCATAACCAGATAATCCTGGGTTATGTATTTGCTGTAGTTGCAGGCATTATGATTTATATATCCTTTGATGAGCTGCTCCCTGCAGCTCATCAATATGGTAAACATCATACAACAATTTACGGACTGATAAGCGGGATTATAGTCATAGGAATAAGCCTGATGCTTTTATAAGGAAATTGAAACCCGCACAAAGCCGGAGATAATTGCAGCTTAATCAATTCAATATTTTTTTGGTCACTGTAAGAGTGCCAGCTGACAGATGTCAGTTATTTCCTGTTTTTATGTTATTATTTTTCGCACTTGTAAAATAAATACAGGTATGCAAAAGATAAATAAACATCCCATCCTTGAAGTTCCGGAAGAATCAAGGGTAAGTTTTAAATATGAAGGGAAAACAATAGTAGCAGAAAAAGATTTCACCATTGCTGCAGCCCTCCATCAGGCGGGTTATCCTGTTCATAGCTTCAGTCTTGAAAACAGGAAACGGAGCCTGGAGTGCGGAATAGGGAAATGTGGAGCCTGTGAGATGCTTGTAGATGGTGTAATCAGAAGAATATGTATCACAAAAGTTAACGGAGTTAAAGAGGTTAAAAAGGTACCACATGATTATAAGCCCGATATTCTGACGATCGACAGGAATGAGGCTATCAATGTTTACAATACTGATGTGCTTATTATAGGAGCAGGGCCTGCCGGACTGGCAGCCAGAGAGATATTGAATCAGCATGGGGTCAGGAATATTGTCATCGATAATAATGATCAGATAGGCGGCCAGTTTTTAATGCAGACACACCAGTTCTTCTTTTTTGAGAAAGAAAAAAAATTTGGGGGGATGAGGGGCTTCGATATAGCACGACACCTGGCAGGAAAAAATCATGATGGAATCTTCCTTGACTCAACGGCCTGGGATATACTCGAAGGCAGGAGGCTGGCAGTTAAGAATATTAAATCGGAAGAGATATATTATGTCGATGCCGGCCATCTGATTATTGCTACCGGTGCGGTACCCTTTATGCCACCCTTTGAGAATGATGATGTCCCTGGTGTCTATACGGCTGCCGTAGTCCAGAAAATGATGAACCAGGAATTTACCCTGCTCGGTAAGAATATCTTGACGGTTGGAGCAGGAAATATCGGTTATCTGACGTCATACCAGCTAGTACAGGCAGGAGCCAGGGTAAAGGCAATTATTGAAGCAATGCCGGCAGAGGGCGGATTCCCGGTCCAGGCAAACAGGGTAAGACGCCTGGGAATCCCGGTACTTACTTCAACAATGCTGGTGAAGGCAATCCCAAATGAAAACTATGATGGTATAAGAGGAGCAGTGGTAGCCAATGCTGTGAATTTCGAACCCGTGCCGGGAACCGAAAGAGTCATTGACGGAATAGACGCAATAAATATTTGTACCGGATTGATACCTGATGATGCACTCCTTATTAAAGGAAGGGAAGTGTTTGGAAGAAATTGCCACGGGGCAGGTGATGCCATCAGGATAGGAGAAGGAACAAGTGCCGTATTGAGAGGCAAACAGGTTGCTTATGAGATTCTTGAGGAGCTGGGAGTGAAATATAATTATAAAGAGTACCTAATAATTTCCAAAGAATATATTGACTCACAGCAGGAACCCGTAAGAATTATTGAAGAACCTTATATGCCCTCAAGAGCAAGAATGGAAGAAAAACCATTTGTGCTGATCGATTGCCTTTATGGTTTCGCATGTAATCCCTGTGCCTTTGCTTGCCCGCATGGGGCAATTACCAAATCATCAACAAGTACTGTTCCCAGAATCGATTTTGATAAATGTATCGGCTGTATGCAATGTGTATACCAATGTCCCGGGCTGGCAATATTCGGGTACAACCTGAAAAAGGACTGGTTGTTCCTGCCTCTTGAATATGAGGCACAGGAAAATTCTGAGGTTTACCTTGTAGATAACCAGGGCAGAAAATTAGGTGAAGGGATTATTGAGAAAATACTGAAGAAAGCTAATAAAACCAATGTCGCAAGAGTTAAAGCTCACGATATACATGGTGAAAAACTATCACAGGTCAGAGGCTTCATCCTGAAGGAACTGTACCCTGATGAAATAGACTTTAAAAATTCATCTCACAAATATGAGGGTGATCAGTATATCTGCCACTGTGATGATGTAAAACTGGTTGATATACTGAATATTATAGGAGACAGGAGATTTATTTCGATAGATGAAATAAAACATACCACAAGGCTGGGAATGGGAGCCTGCAGGGGTAAAAGATGCATCAAAAGACTTAAGACGGTCTTACCTAAATATGGGATATCCCTCGTTGGTGATCCAACACCACGCGGCCCCATGTCAAACCAGATAGCTATGGGCGAATTGGCTCCCCGTAATGTTCATGAAAATATTATTATACAGCCTGAAGGGCAGAAACGTAAAATTATAAAAACTGAATCATTTGTAGCAGGGGGAGGAATAGGAGGAAGTGCCCTGTTTCGCTACCTGTCTGAAGCGGGACTTAAAACGGTATTGATAAATTATGGTCGGGGAGCCTCCTGGAGGAATATTGCCGGCGGCCGTCCTAATTTCAGTCTCCCGGAACTCTCTGATATTGCCAATAATAATTTGCAGATATTTAAGGAGTTACAAGATATTAAAAATATTGATTTTAGACCTATAAAATATGTGACCTTTGCCCACGATGACCGGTTGATGAAAGACCTTGAGGCTTCTGTTGCCTGGTCTGACGCAAGAATGATTTCCCCTTCTGATTTCAGGAAAGAGGTATCTCCTAATTTTAATCCTGACCTGAAAAAATACAGGGCTGCACTTATAACTGATAATTGCTGGCAGGCCACACCTGGCCGGGTAATTGATTTAATAAGAAATATTGGAATTGAACACGGCGGACAAGTTCTGGAGGACTGTGAACTGATTGACGTAACCAGAACCGCTAATGAATACAGGGTTCTTGTCCGTGATCATAATAATGAATACATCGAATATCAAGCGAATATTTTTATTAATGCCCTTGGTCCTGAAGGTGCAAAATTCGCATCAAAATTGGGCCTCGAAACCGGTATCTATCCTGTGAAACACCAGGCTTTCATCACCCGTCGTTTACCAATGATAGGTGTAAATGGAAGTCCCTTGTCGATGCTGATCGACCGTAGAAAGTATAAGGGTTTTACGGCAGTATACGGACAACAACTGGCTGAGACAGGTCAGATAATCGGATGTGCTTCACCTATGGTTGAACCGGAAGAAACAGGGAAGAACCTGAAAATAAATTCACAGGATTTTCTTGAGATTGTCACTGAAGTCTTCGTTGACTGGCTTCCCTGCCTGTCATCAGTGGGATTCCAGGCAGTGTGGGCAGGTTATTATGTAGAGCCCAGGATGTTTGTTGATCCCGAAAATGGTTTATTCATAGGCCTGAGGGGACAGGGATTCATGCTTGGGCAATATCTTGCAAGAATGTATGTCGACCAGCTTATGGGTAAATCCGTTCCTGAGTATTTCAACAGGCTCAGGATTGAAGGAGACGGTTTGTTGGAGAAAGCCTTTAAATAATTTTTACATCATACAATACCTGCAAAGCCCATAAAGGCCATAGCCAGCAGGCCGGCAACAATAAATGCGATGGGGACACCCCTCATCGGACCCGGTACTTCAGCTAGTTCGAGCTGTTCACGCAGTCCCGAAAACAGGATTAATGCCAGGCCAAAACCTATTGAATTGGCAATGGCAAACACTATGCTTTCCATCAGGTTAAGGTCCTGCTGGCCTGCCATTATCGCCACTCCAAGAACTGCACAGTTAGTGGTAATCAGGGGAAGGAAGATGCCCAGTGCCTGGTAGAGCGAAGGACTTACTTTTTTGAGTATTATTTCTACAAGCTGGACCAGGGTGGCTATTACAAGAATAAATGTGATGGTCTGCATAAAACCTATCCCAAAAGGAACAAGTATGTAGTTCTGTATAAGATAGGTTACCAGAGTGGCTATAGTCATTACAAAGAGTACTGCTCCTGACATGCCCATGGCGGTTTCCAGCCTGGCTGACACCCCGATAAAAGGGCATATGCCAAGGAACTTATTAAGTACAATATTATTAACAAATATGGCCGATATGATGATAATGATATATTCCATTTTATGCTCCTTTCCTGCTTAGTTTGTTAATAATCACAATCAGGTAGCCAAGTGCTATGAAGGCACCGGGTGAAAGAATGAAAATAAGCATACCGTCACCTTCAATAAATTTCAGACCGAAAATAGAACCTGAACCAAGTATTTCCCTTACCGAGCCCAGAAGTGTGAGAGCAAAGGTAAAACCCAGACCCATACCCAGGCCGTCTACGGCTGATGACAGGAGCTTATTCTTGGAGGCAAAGGCTTCAGCACGCCCCAGAACAAGGCAGTTTACAACAATCAGGGGAATGAAAAGGCCAAGGGTTTCAAACAGATCCGGCAGATAAGCCTGCATTGTCAACTCTACTATGGTTACAAAAGAAGCGATTATAACTATAAAAGAAGGTATCCTGACTTTGTCAGGAATAAAGTTCTTGATAAGCGAAACCACTATGTTGGCCATCAGCAGGACAAAGGTTGTTGCCAGGCCCATGCCCATTCCGTTAATTGCAGTTGTGGTTACACCCAGGGTGGGACACAGGCCCAGGAAAAGGGCAAATACCGGATTTTCCCTGATAAAGCCTTTTGTGAAATTCTTGAGCTGGTTCATTTTAATCTATGGCTTTTTTCTTACTTATTATCATTAATACTTTTATATTCTTCATAAGCCCTGGCTACAGCATCGCAAAAGGCTCTTGAACTGATGGTGGAGGCTGTTATTGCATCTACGTCGCCTCCATCTTTCTTTACCGACAGGCGGAATGTTTCAGGATTCTTGCCCTGGAATTGTACACTCCAGTCCGACTTTTTTCTTTCCATCTTATCACCCAATCCCGGCGTTTCTTCATGCTCCAAAACGGCCACATCATTTATAGTTCCGTCGGGTAGGAAACCAACCATTACCTTAATTTCACCGGAGAAACCCAGGTTAGAGTATGTTTCAACGGCAGTACCTACCAGATCGTTACCCTTCTTCCCGGGGTAAAAATACAGGGTATCTCCATTCACAGCTGCCTTGTACACTTCGGATGTCGGGTTGTTATCAAATTCAGGTATGACCTGCTTTATTGCGTTATTCTTTTTTTCAAGCTTTGCCGCTGCAATTGGCTCTTTTGTCAGCTCATAGATACCTCCCAGGGAGGCCGAAGCAATCAGTGTGATCAGCAAGAGGGCAAAAAGCATATTCTTCAGGTTAGATTCTTTCTTAGCCATTTTTTACCTCCTCTCCAAACCTTTTTGGTTTCATATAAATATTTATCAGTGGAGTGAATGCGTTCATAATAAGGATAGCAAACTGCACACCTTCGGGATAAGCCCCGAAGCGCCTTATCAGTACCGTTATAACGCCAATTCCTGTGCCGTATATTATCATCCCTTTCTTTGACATTGGCGATGTTACATAATCTGTCGCCATGAATATTGCTCCCAGAAGTAAGCCTCCCGTCATAAGATGATATAGTGGGTCTGCATTTGCTTCAGGCCTGGCCAGCCAAAGTATACCTGTAAAAACAGTGACGGTTAAGAGGATGCTGACCGGTATGTGCCATGTAATAATTTTTCTTATCAGCATGTAGCCCAGTCCTATGATAAGTGCAAAAGCGGCAATCTCACCAAGTGAACCACCCATATTGCCCCAGAATAATTCCTGATAACCCGGCATCGACAGCTCAGGGTCGGACATAAGCACATCAATGCCTGCCTTGTCATAATTCTCGTTCAGTATGCTTAGTGGAGTAGCACCCGTAAGCGCATCGGTAAAGCTGGCATTAAATCCCCCTGGAAGGGGCCATGTAGTCATTTGTGCCGGGAATGAAAGAAAGAGAAATACCCTGCCAACAAGGGCCGGGTTGAATGGGTTATTACCAAGACCTCCGAATGTCATTTTACCAATACCGATAGCCACCAGCGCGCCAAGAATTACCAGACCCGGGGGAAGATTGGACGGCAGGCAAAAAGCCAGTAATAAGCCTGTTACTATTGCAGAACCATCCGTTATAGTTGGCTTTATCCTCAGAATAAATTTCTGGATAAGGTACTCAAAGATTATACAGGATACAACAGAAACTGACGTTACAATAAGGGCCGCCCATCCAAAGAACCATATAGTGGCAAGGAGGGCGGGAGCAAGAGCAATTACCACTCCATACATGAGTTTCCTGGTGGATTCCCTGCTGTACTCATGTGGGGAGGGCGAAACTGTCAATAGTTTGTTCATTATTTAATGTATATTTCTTATGATGCTTATTTTTGTTTTCTCTCTCTGATTATCTTTCCAACATATGCTTTACCCAGCCTGATATAATCAAGCAAAGGCCTGTTAGCAGGGCAGGTAAAACTGCATGAACCACATTCCATGCAATCCATTATCCTGTCTTTTTCCGCTCTTTCATAAAGTTCTTTTTCTGTTAGAGTCATTAAGAGGTAGGGCTCAAGCCCCATCGGGCAAACAGATATGCACCTGGCACACCTGATGCATGGGCCTTTTTCCTTTCGGCGTGACTCTTCATCCCTGAAAATGATAATTCCTGATGTACCTTTTGTTACAGGTACTTCAAGTGAACCAAGTGCTTTACCCATCATGGGCCCGCCATTCACTACTTTGGCTGTGCTTTCCGGCAGCCCGCCTGCATACTCAATCAGCTTGCTGACAGGGGTACCTATACGGGCCAGAAGATTCAAAGTTTTATCCAGGCCTTTACCGGAAACAGTAACCACTCTCTCAACCAGTGGCTTGTTTTTCTGGACAGCCTCATATACCGCGAAGGCAGTTCCTGCATTGTGGACTACCGTGCCTACATCAACAGGAAGCCCACCCGAGGGTACCTCCCTGTTTATGAGCGCCTTGATCAGTTGTTTTTCAGCACCCTGCGGGTACTTAACCTTTAAGGCATGTATGCTTATGCCATCATAAGAGCTGGCCAGGCCTTTAAGCTTATCTATGGCGTCCTTCTTATTATTTTCAATACCTATAAAAGCCCTGTTAACTCCAAGCGCCTTCATAAGCAGGGAAGTACCCGTAAGAAGCTCTTCGGGCTTTTCAATCATAAGTCGATGGTCAGAGGTTAGGTAGGGTTCGCATTCAACGCCATTGATAATCAGGACATCACACTTCTTCCCCTGGGGTATGCTTAGCTTTACATGTGAGGGGAATGTAGCTCCACCCATTCCCACAATTCCGTTTTCAGCA
The DNA here is from genome assembly GCA_011050615.1 of Bacteroidota bacterium. Lineage (GTDB taxonomy): Bacteria > Bacteroidota > Bacteroidia > Bacteroidales > VadinHA17 > UBA9300. The sequence goes on along the minus strand of DRFJ01000047.1, from coordinate 16,499 downwards.
CATTTTTTAATAATTTCTTCACCTGACAGGCTTATGTTTTTTTTAAGCTCCTTGCTTCTGTCAACAGTTTCAAGCCATTCGTCTCCTTCGACATTTATTACCACGCTTGTCTGTTTATACCCGGAGGCATCAGGCATCTTATCTACTTTCAGTACTTTGCCGGAGACTGATGAATGGATATTGGCTGAAACGAAACCTTTACTGCGGGCAATAATCTGCCCTGCTTTGACAGTTTCTCCTTTTTCCACTACCGCTTCAGCAGGTGCGCCAAGGTGCTGGTTAACCGGTATTATGACCTGTTCAGGTAAAGGCATTGCTTCAATTGGAACGCCTGAAGATATTTTGTTCTCAGGTGGATGAACGCCTCCTTTTGGGAATGTCTTCAACACTTTATGTTATTTTAGGTTTAACTATATTATATTATGCTTCTGCTTTCTCAGCTTCCTTCGTTTGCTCAGACTTACGTGGTGGAAAATTAATTTCCAGTATTGCTCCCGTAGGGCAAACCGGCTCACATTTCCTGCAAAGCTTACATTTATCAGAATCAATGAAAGCAAGGTTATTTTCAATGGTGATGGCATCAAAGTTACAGACCTCCTGACATTTTCCACATCCGATGCATGCAACTGCACAGGCTTTCCTGGCAGGACCTCCTTTGTCTTTGTTTACACACGATACAAATATCTTCCTGTCTTTCCTGGCTCTTTTCCTGAGTTCGATTATATCCCGCGGACAGGCTCTTACACATGCTCCGCAGGCAACACATTTATCGTCAATAATTACAGGCAATTCTGTTTTGCTGTCCATATACATCGCATCAAAATCGCATGCATCAACACATTCACCCAGCCCGAGGCAACCATACTGGCAATCTGTTTCACCCCTGTAGAGGTTATGTGCTATGGTACAGTTCAGTTCGCCGTCGTAACGGGATGTTTTTTTCCTGTGCCCGGGAGTGCCGTTGCATCTTACCACGGCAACCCTTGGTTCAACCTCAGGTGCTTCCCTGCCGAGTATCTTTGCTACCAGGGCCATTGTTTCGTTTCCACCAACAGGACAACTCAGCCCTTCAAAAGTATCAGACTTAACAAGTGCCTCTGCAAAGTTCCTGCAACCTGCGAAACCACAACCGCCGCAATTGGCAGCGGGCAAGGCTGCTTCCACCTCGTCAATCAGGGGATCTTCATATACCTTGAACTTGCTGGCTACAAAATATAATATAAGGGCGGCTATTACACCTAACAGGCTTAATGATATTATTGTGATTAGTACTACAGAACTCATGTAATCTGTTTTTTTATGGTAAATGAAAAGCTCTTGCCGATTTTTTCCTTCTTAAGGTAGATTATGATATAGTAGGGGATGAGCGACAGCAGGGCAGTAATGCCACTAATCGGTTCTGAAAAGGATAAGGATGTCATAATGATTAAAATAATCATTACCACGATAAAAGGGAGCAGGTAACCCAGAAAGAGGGCTCTGAAACCTAATGATTGCCTCATTACAACAAGCACACGGTCACCGGCTTTTACATCAGTATTGTTAATTGTCCTTATTTCCTTATTCTTTTGCGCCGAAAGATCACATATGCCTGAGGCCAGGCATCCTGAGCAGGCAGGATGCGCTACAATATCAACAATTGCATAGTCTTCGCCTGCTGATTTAACAATACCGGTATGCTCGATTGTACTTTCTTTTTGCATTATCTGCGACCATGCATGGTTAGAATGGGCAAATTTATAATATGCTGCTAAATTATATATGTATAATATCAGTTTTTAAACGGGGTAAAATAATATAGAATTAATCTAAATAAGCATTTAATTTAAAAACCAAATCAATCTTTCATTTAACTTATTTTACTCCAGTCGTATTCGGTTTTCCTGATATTTTTAAGTTGTTGTTTCAGTATAGCATTATTTGCTTCCTGCAGGAGGGGATCATTGTTTAATATTTCTTCAGCTATCCTCCTGGCATATTCGAGTATCTGGCCATCTTTTCCCAGGTTTGCTATCCTGAGGTCAAATCCAATCCCGCTCTGACGTGTTCCTTCGAGATCGCCGGGTCCTCTGAGCCTGAGATCGGCTTCTGCTATTTCGAACCCATCGTTGCTGCTTACCATGATTTCAATCCTTTTACGGGCTTCATTTGAAAGCTTGTCAGAGCTCATAAGTACGCAGTATGACTGTTTTGCTCCCCTTCCCACTCTCCCTCTCAACTGATGCAACTGGGAGAGTCCGAAACGCTCAGCTGATTCGATAACCATAACGGAAGCATTCGGAACATCCACACCCACCTCAATGACTGTTGTGGCAATAAGTATATTAGCCTGGCCCGAAGTGAACAGCTTCATAGATATGGCCTTGTCTTTTGATTTCATCCTGCCATGAACTACCGATACAACATAGCGGGGAGGAGGGAAGGCCCTGCTAATGGCTTCCACCCCGTCTTCCAGATCCTTGTAATCCATTTTTTCTGATTCCTTGATCAGGGGATACACGATATATATCTGTTGCCCTGCCCTTATCTGTTCCTTCATAAATGCAAATACCTTCAACCTCGCGGAATCGGTGAAATGCATCGTTTTAACTGCCTTCCTGCCCGGAGGCATTTCATCAATAACTGACACATCAAGGTCGCCGTACAGTGTCATTGCCAGGGTCCTGGGAATGGGTGTTGCCGTCATTACCAGTACATGCGGAGGATTCCTGTCTTTTTTCCAGAGCCTTGCTCTCTGTGCCACACCGAAGCGATGCTGTTCATCAATTATTACCAGTCCAAGCTTTTTAAACCTGACCGTATCTTCAATAAGAGCGTGGGTTCCTACAATAATATTTATTGCACCATCATCAAGTCCCGATGCAATTTGTTCTCTTTCTGATTTCTTTGTTGATCCGGTGAGCAGGCATATTCGTATGTCAATTCCCCTGAGCATTTCTGAGATGGTGTTATAATGCTGTATACTCAGTATCTCTGTGGGTGCCATTAAACATGCCTGAAATCCGTTATCAATCGCAATGAGCATGCTCATAAGAGCTACCAGTGTCTTCCCGCTGCCTACATCACCCTGGAGGAGGCGGTTCATTTGCTTCCCTGAACCAAGATCCCTTCGTATTTCCTTCACCACTCTTTTTTGTGCACCGGTAAGCTTGAAAGGTAAATTACCGGAATAGAAATCATTAAATTTCTCTCCGATAATGCCGAAAACATGACCTTTGAACCTGTTTCCCCTGTGTATTTTAAGGCTCAGTAAACTTAACTGTATATAGAAAAGCTCTTCCAGCTTAAGCCTGTAACGAGCCCTTTCAAGGTCTTTATTGTCATTTGGGAAATGAGTTATGAACAGTGCGTCATGAAGATCCATCAACCTGTATTTTTCTCTCATCCATAAGGGTAAGGTGTCTTTTATCCTGGGCTCTAACTGCTTGAACAGATTCCCCTGTAGCTTATTTATGGTTTTGGAACTTATGTAATTATTCTTTAACTTCTCGGTGGTACTGTACTGTGATTGTATATTGCTGCTGATCCTCTTTTCAAGCTGGTCAGGGTCTTCAATCTCAGGATGCACTATGTTTATTGCTTCATTGAACAATCCCGGGCGTCCGAAAATGATATATTCCTTGTTCAGCTTATAAGAGTCGACGATCCATTTAAGCCCCTTAAACCATACCAGCTTAACTGTTCCGGTATCATCCCTGAAGCTTGCGGTAAGTCTTTTATTTCGTCCTGCTCCTTCTGCCTGGAAGCTGTCAATAACACCCCTTACCTGTACATAGGGCATTTCGGGGTCAAGCTCTGAAATTTTATAGAATTTTGTCCTGTCAATATATTTATATGGAAAATAATATAGAAGATCCCGGAAGGTTTTTATGCCCAGCTCTTTATCAAGCAGTTCTGACCTTTTGGGTCCGACTCCTGTAAGGAACTTTATTTCAGTGTCGAGGATATCAGGCATTGTTTGGTAAAAATGTTGAGGAATATTTAAAACCTGAATTCTAAATTAACTATTTTTGAATTGTTCACCAACAGTATTTTTACACCTGATGAATTATTACAGGATGGCGGCCGCTATAAAGTATTTCACCTGTTCACGTCACAGGAAGGGTCATGGCATTCACAGCCCCTTTGTTTTTGACTTTATAAATACGGTACTTCGTAAAGATATACCAGGGGAAAGGAAGGAAGTGATTCTTCGTATAAAGAAACTGATGCAAAACAGCCAAATAACCGTCAGAGTCAATGATCTGGGAGGAGGTTCAGCCAGTATACCCTCATCTTACAGGAAGCTTTCTGACATATCACGTAAATCATCGGTTCATGAAAGGTATGGAAGGGTTTTGTATAACCTGGCACTTCGTTACAATGGCCAAAATATACTGGAAATGGGAACATCAGTGGGCATAAGCGCCTTATTTATGGCTATTGGAGCTCCCGGGTCCAAAATAATAAGTATGGAGGGCTGTAATAACCTGGCAGAAATCGCGAAAAAAAATTTTTCCCGTGGCGAAGTGCAAAATATTGATATATTGACGGGTGATTTTGGTAACCTGCTTCCCGTTGTCAGGGATATAAACTTCAGACCGTCAATGGTCTTTGTTGATGGAAACCACAGGAAAGAAGCAGTATTGAAATATTTTGCCTTCCTTAAAGAACTTATTCCCGGGGATTCTGTTATAATTTTTGATGATATAAATTATTCATTTGAAATGAATGAAGCATGGAATGAAATAAAAAGTGATCCACAGGTGTCAGTAAGTATAGATGTTTTCCAGATGGGACTGGTATTTTTCCGGCAGGGAATGGTAAAACAGGATTTTGTTATAAGATATTAACATTATTTAATGAGTTTGATTTTTATATATTAAAATATTAGGATTAATTTCGGATAATTTTTTTAAGCACTTAGTATGAGTAAAGTAATTGAGATAAAGGAAGTAGTAAAGAACTATCAGGTTGGTTCGGTGGTGGTAAGGGCGCTGCGGTCGGTCACCCTGTCTATAGATAAGAACGAGTATGTTGCTGTCATGGGGCCCTCAGGTTCAGGCAAGTCAACACTGATGAATATTCTTGGATGTCTTGACACCCTGACCAAAGGACAGTATGTACTCAATGGTACTGATGTCAGCAAACTGGAAGACAACCAGCTGGCTGAAATAAGGAATAAGGAAATCGGATTTGTTTTCCAGACTTTCAATCTCCTCCCGAGATATACTGCCCATGAAAACGTGATACTGCCACTAATCTATGCCGGCTATCCCCGCCTTGAGAGGGAGGAAATAGCAATGAAGGTACTCGATTCAGTTGGCTTGTCTGACAGGGTTAAACACAAGCCAAATGAACTATCAGGAGGTCAGCGCCAGAGGGTTGCTATTGCCAGGGCAATGGTTAATAACCCCTCCATAATACTTGCGGATGAACCTACCGGTAACCTCGACAGCAAGACATCCATTGACATAATGAGACTCCTTGACAAGATACATAAAGATGGTAATACCGTAATACTCGTCACACACGAAGAAGGCATAGCCAGAAATGCACAGAGGATAGTAAGGCTTATGGACGGAGAAGTGGCCAGTGATGAAATCCTCAACTGATAATGAAAATATATGCACGAACAGGTGATGATGGAACCACATCATTGGCTGGAGGTCACAGGGTGCCTAAACACCATGAAAGGATTGAGGCTTACGGTACTGCGGATGAAATGATGCTGTCGCCTTTACGCATATAAGCCGGTGTGTTTGCAGGAGGGCTGAACGCCTGGCTATTTCACTGGACGATAAAAATGAAAGCGATACAGCGGTTGCACGTTACCTTGACAGACTATCTGATTATCTTTTCGTAGTGGCCAGGAAAACAGCAGATGAATCAGGAATAGAGCAGAGTAAATGGATCCCATGAAAAAAATAGGATTTTACTGTTGTTTTATTAAATAATTTAGTATTTATTTGCAGACCCAAATTCAAAAAAAAATAGAAGGGAATAATGTACTGGACTCTTGAATTAGCATCCAAACTCGAAGATGCTCCCTGGCCTGCAACCAAGGACGAACTTATTGATTATGCCATCAGGTCGGGAGCTCCTATGGAAGTTATCGAGAACCTGCAGGAAATAGAAGATGAGGGTGATATCTACGAAAGTATTGAAGATATTTGGCCTGATTATCCCAGTAAGGATGACTTCTTCTTTAATGAAGATGAGTATTAAATCCCTTATTTCCTGAAGATATCAAACCTGTTTCTTGGCCTGATGGCATCATACCAGTAAAAATTTTCAAGCCGCCTTGAAGACGGTTCTTTATATAAGGGCGGATCAAGTGTGCCTTCTGGCATATCCAGCATATAGATTTCGCTGATCTTGCCCTCTTCAATATATATATCCATATTTACACAGGTGGAATGATCTACACCTACCAGCTCATCTTCTTCCACTGCAAAGTATATCTTTTCAGAATTACCTCTTATCTCAATCTTATAGAGCTTATTTTCCCTGAAATAGCCAATCAGGTTTTTACCCTTGAGCTGATTGTACCTCACAGAATCCACTTCCTCAATCACAAATATATTATTGTATAATTCCATCTTGTACATTTCCTTGTTTTTTGTATATAACGCCATAGAGTCAGCAAAAAGCTGGTTGGCATCGGACCATAATACAGGTTCATAATAAAGACGGATGACTGAATCACAGAATGAATACGATAATGAATCGCATTTAGCCTGCAGGTCTTCACTGTAAATACGGCAACCGTAAAAAGCACGTACCAGGCGGTAATTCATTGTTGAATCCTCTATTGTAACAGACCATAGTGTATCGGCATGGAGGTAGAGGTAATCATCTTCATTTACCTGTATGAACTGCGCACTGTCGGTTATCATAAATCTTTCAGGCTCACTGTAATACCATGATTTATTACCCTTTACTATAATATCCTCCTCCTTGTCCCTTATCGTTACATTATAGTGAGCAGTCCCAAAACCGTTGTCTGTTTCATAATATAATGAGTCACCGGTAACTATCTGTATCTCATTGTCTATGAATGCATCATCCATCAAAAGGCTTAACTCATTCCTGGTATCGTACCACCCCCTGTTGCACCTGGCATAGATGCTGTCACCAATTATCTCTGAAGGACCGAGAAAATAAGCAACCTCATTGATGGTATTATATTGCAGGGTGTCGGAATACATTATATAATCGGGGTTTACCAGTTTGACACTATCCTTGAAATTAAATACTTCAGATTCAGTATAGTAAATACCTATTATGCTGGTGAGTACATTGTCTTCATTTATTATCCGTCCACCGGTAGTGTAGGTTGCCGTTTCTTTAATCATATCATATTCAATATAATCAGTGTAGAGGCTTGTTTCATTATCTATGAGTATAACCGAATCAGAAACATAGGCATATTCAGCTTCAGAATCATATAGCAGATAGTCACCGTACAGGTGAAGTGTATCACCTTTGAAAATGTGTACCTTACTGTATGCTTCAACAAGATTCCTGGCAGGAAAGAAATGTGCACTGTCGCAGGTCATGTAGGTTTCTTTATGTCTGAACCTGACATTTCCGAGCAATTGTCTCATCTCTCCACGGTTGGACATCAGGTCAGCATGCAGAATTTCTATTTTCTTTTTACCCTCCGGTTCAGTATCCTGAGCATTTAAAATGCTGTCAGGTAAAATAAAAAGTGCGATAAGTATAATAAATCTTATCACCTTCACTTCAGCCATCCTTTGTTCCTGAAATTACATGTTTTAAACCTGTCACTGATCTTTATATAGGTCATTTCCATTTTTTCTTCTATCCAGTTCCGGTAAATGCCCGCTCTTTTGTTAGCGAGCGCAAGCTCCTGAAGGTAATTATAGTCGTCTTTCAGGTTGGCTACATGCGGCTCAGTCTGCTTGTTGAGCTTTATTATCCTGAAAACGGTATTTCCGCTCTCATCCTGCATTCTGAATCCTTCAGATATTTCATTAATATTCATATCCCTGACCACCATATACATTTCCCGGGGCAGCCTGTCAATTTCTATGAGGCTTTCCCTGGTATCCGGTGTGACAAAAAGCCCTCCATTCATCCTGCTGTCCTTGTGTGTTGAGAACCTGTATGCTGCTTCCTGGAAACTCAATGAATCGGAGCGAATAAGATTTGCAATGCTGTCAAGCCTGTTCTTGGCTTCTATTGATTGTCCCTGTGAAATCTTCGGCCTGATGAGAATGTGCCTCGTATTCACCATATCTCCCCTTCTTTCAATGAGTTCAATTATATGAAAGCCAAATTCTGATTCAATGATCTTTGATACCTGGTTCTTCTTAAGGCTCCATGCTTCATCGGCATACGCCTTGTCAAGGTTCGCCCGTACCTGGAAGCCTATTTCTCCGCCTGCTGCTGCAGAAGCTTCATCTTCAGAATATAATACGGCCAGGGCCCTGAAACTTTCTCCCTCAACAATCCTCCTCCTGAGATCGAGCAACTGTTGCCTGGTCTGAATCTTGCTTTGCTCAAGTCCGGGAGGATCAATCTGTATTATGCTGATTTTAACACGGGCAGGCATTAGAGGCAGGCTGTCGGAGGGAACCGATTCGTAAAATCTTTTTACTTCTTCAGGAGTTATGTTTATACCCGATGCCAGATTGCTTTGAACCTGTGAAGCCAGTTGCTGATTTTCCATCATGGGTCTCAGATCCCTCCTGATCTCAACCATACTCTTTTTAAAGTATTCCTCGAGGTTCTCTTCCGAGCCGGCACGCAAGACAAAATCATTCAACCTCTCATCAAGCATCCTGTTTATATTGTCTCCCGAAATCTCAATGCTGTCTATCCTTGCCTGGTCCAGAAATAAAAGCTGTACGAGGAGGTCTTCAAAAACTTCACACCGTATTACCTCCTCAGGCCGGTTGTCTCCCATTGTCACCTGCTGCAATACCATGTTCTCAATATCCGACAGAAATATTGTTTCATCCCCAACAATGGCAGATACCTCATCAATAAGATACTGTGATGAGGCGGTACCATTGATTAAAACACAGATTAACAGACTGATAAATATGTGATTAAATATTTTCATTTCTTTTATTATTCCTTATTTTTAAACTATGCATTAAAACTTTACTATTTTCTTCAAAATTCATTACTCCTCTTTCTACTCCTTGAAAACCTTAAAACTATTATCCCTGATACCCTCATTATAAATGCCTGTTTCAAGGTCCTGGAGAAAATCTATCTTCCTGTTGTTCAATATAATGGTTCTTATATCATTCTTCACATATTCGAGTGGTGCGATTGATCCTTTGAGCCTGAAGTCACGAATATTTACCAGGTAATGAAATGCTGAATCGCTTGTTTCATAATACTGGTTGTTTCTGAGAAAATATGATTCATTTTTGATATTATCAGGCAGTTCCCTTAAGAGGAAATTCATGCTTATCCAGTTTTCTCCAAAATCATCATATTTTTCTGCAAACTGGTAGGCATAACCTTCGAGGCTTTGAATATCATCCTGTCTATCTGACCTGAACCATGATCTTGCTCTGTCGATATTTGGTGCCTCAACCGGGAGCTTAAGGAATAATGCCTTCAGTATATTATGCTGAAGTGTGAAATTCTGTAAATGATTGTCATAATAATCCATTATTTCCTGCTCCCCTACGGTGGTATCCATTTTTTGCAACATCATTTGCTGCTCATACTGGTAAATCATAAGATTTGCCCTGGTTTTCTCCAGCTTGGTGTTGATTTCCGTCTTGTATTCCTCCGAAAGATTTTCTTCAGCCTTGCTCAGGATCAGTTCGTTTCTGATCCACCTGTCTATATAATTGCGGGCAATACTGATACTGTCTTCCTTACTGAAGCCGTTATTCTTGTTTATGGGTATCTGGTCGGCAAAGAGGTATTTGTCACCCACCTGGGCAACGAGTTCACGATTGCCATTGTTATTGTATTTGTTGCATGCAGCCATAATAAGAAATAAACTGCAGAATGTTATTATTCTTGTCATTTCCCTGTTTTCGCTTTAAGTTTTTCCATTATGCTCCTGTTAACTGATACTTCGTACTTTTTTTTCAATTCCCTTAGCCATTGTGCTTCAAGATATTCCTGGTAACCATTGATGATTAACCCTTTAACATCCTCAAGGTCTCTATATCTATCCTTTTCAATTTCCAGAATGTCAACAAGTATTGTACCATTATTACCCTGCTGTTGATTTAAGCCCCTGTTCCATCTTATATTATCAAGAAATGTATTTTCGCCTTTTTCAAAAATCCCCTCGGTAATTTTAACAAGAGTGTCTTTTCCTGTGATTGCTTCAGCCATTACCTTCTGGTAATAATTGTCCCTGTTATGGTGCCTTCTGATGACTCTGAGAATCCTTCTTGTTTTTCTTTTTCCTGCATTCTTATCGATTTCATATATCCTCGCCCTGGCTCTTGGTGCATCCATGAATTCCTCTTTCCTGGTATTATAGTAATGCTTCAGCCCGGTGCTGTCATTTTCTGACTTCTTCCATATCAGGCTGTCCGAAATTTCAAAGAGAAGGATGCCATCATAAAATTCATTCATAAGGAAGCCGAATTCAGGGTACTTCTTTTCCAGGATTGAATTCTCATACCCGAGGAGGTCCTTGTACACTTTCTGATCAAGTAAGGCATTTATAAAAACTTCATTATTGTAGTCTGGTGCCTGGTTACCGTTCTGACTTATATAAGTGGCAAATTCGTGCATTGTGCATTGTTCAGAGGCAAATGAGTAGAGTATGTCGCCCGGTATGGGACCCGGCAGGTTATATTTCCTGCCGTACCTGAAAGATGAATCGGCAATGGCATAGAACCATTCCAGTGCCTTTTTATTCAGCCTATAGTTATATTCTTTCTTAAGTTTTTCGGCAAATGATTTTTTACTTTCTGATATCAGGTACGAATTGGAAAGTCTGCCTTCCAGGAATTTCCTTGCTTCCGGGCCGGAAAGCAAGGCTTCCTTATCGAGCCTCTTTATTATATGCCAGCCGTATACAGTCTTTACCGGTTCAGTGTAATCATTATCTCTTAAAAGTTTGAAAGCTTCCACACTGAATTCATGTACCATTTCTCCGCTTCCGAACCAGGGAAGTTCACCTCCGTTGGCGGCCGACATAATGTCATCAGAATTATTTCTTGCCAGTTCACTGAAGTCAGCTCCGTTTTCGAGCAAGTGGTACAGGCTGTCAATTTCATGTTTGGCCCTCATCCTTGCTGCTTCTGTACTTCCCGGAGGGGTCGACTTCATTATATGAGCCACCTTGATCCTTCCCTGGTTTTTTCTCTTATCCTGAACCTTAATTATATGATACCCGCTCGCTGTTCTCACCGGCATAGAAAGTTCCCCGGGTTTCATCCTGTATACAGCATTTTCAAAAGGCAGGGGTGTATGAAAAACTGTAAAATAGCCCAGGTTCCCTCCATTAATATTTGCCGTAGGGTCATCACTGGCTCCTTTGGCAACTGATTCAAAAGGTTCTCCAAGCCTTAAGCGCTGTCTGATATTCAGGGCTCTCTTATAAGCCTGTAAGGTATCATCAGGTGGTGCATCAGCAGGGCATCTGATAAGAATATGCATGGCATAAATTTCTGTTTTGTACCTTTCATATGCCTTCTCTATCAGCCTGTCTTTAAGCTCATGATCTGTCAGGTAATTTTTTGACAGTTGCTTTCTGTATCCTTCCAGTTCAGCCTTAAATGAAGGCCTCTCGTGTATACCTGCATCTTCAGCTGCTTCAACTTTTAGTCTGAGATTGATATATAATTCCAGATATTCCTCTATATCCGAGTAATGTTCACCGGTATTGTTTTTAAGATAAAGCCATTTAAACTCATCTGCACTTACTGACCTGTCGTTAACCCTCAACAGGGCGTCAGGTTTCTGGGCATTTGAGTTAAGTGTAAATACTAAAGCAATTGTATAAGTTATGGCTTTCCTGATCTTCATGGTAAAACAATTGATTTCAGGATTTTTACCTGCTGTAGTTAGGGGCCTCTCTTGTTATTGTTACATCGTGTGGATGACTTTCAATTATTCCTGAGTGAGTAATTTTAACAAAGCGTGCTTTCTTAAGTTCTTCAATATCTTTGGCACCGCAATAGCCCATCCCGGCTTTGAGTCCGCCAATCATCTGGTAAATAACCTCCGATAAGGTGCCCTTATAAGGTACTCTAGCTGCTATACCTTCAGGGACAAGTTTCTTTATATCATCCTCGATATCCTGGAAATACCTGTCATTCGATCCCTGCTGCATGGCCTCTATTGAACCCATGCCGCGATAGGATTTAAACTTGCGGCCATTATAGATGATTGTTTCGCCCGGCGACTCTTCTACCCCTGCAAAAAGTGAACCAGCCATTATTGAGTCAGCCCCTGCAGCAAGGGCCTTAACGATGTCACCTGAATATCTGATCCCTCCATCGGCTATTATGGGTATCCCTGATCCCTGTAAATACTTTGCGACATTGTATATTGCTGAAAGCTGCGGTATACCAACACCGGCAACAATTCTTGTCGTGCAAATCGATCCTGGCCCAATGCCTACTTTAACACCATCAGCACCTTCGTCAGCCATCATTTTTGCTGCTTCCGAAGTGCCAATATTACCTGCTATTACCTCAATATCCGGAAAGTTTCTTTTTATTTCCCTGAGGATATGCATCACATTTTTTGTGTGGGCATGAGCAGTATCAATTGACAGTGCATCCACATTTGCCTTGATCAGGGCTTCAGCCCTTTCAAGGGTGTCGGGGGCTATGCCGACTGCTGCTGCAACCCTGAGCCTTCCCTTATTATCTTTGCATGATGAAGGTCTGTCCTTTGTCTTGGTAATGTCTTTATAGGTAATAAGACCTACTAGCTGATTCTTCTCATTTACTATAGGCAGTTTTTCAATCTTATGCTTCTGAAGTATGTGGGCAGCCGTGTCAAGGTCGGTTTCCTGATCGGTTGTAATAAGATCCCTGGTCATTATTTCGGATATTTTCTTGGTCATCTCATTTTCAAACCTGAGATCCCTGTTGGTCACAATACCAACCAGGACATTATTATCTTTAATGACCGGTATGCCACCTATCTTGTATTCCTTCATCAAATGCAGGGCTTCTGATACCGTGGCATCAATACCTATACTTACCGGTTCAAGTATCATAACATTTTCTGCTCTCTTAACCTTTTTAACCTGTAAGGCCTGTTTCCCAATGGACATATTCTTGTGAATAACCCCAATGCCTCCTTCGCGGGCAATTGCTATGGCCAGCTCGGCTTCAGTAACAGTATCCATGGCGGCCGAGACTATAGGTGTATTCAGAGTGATATTCCCGGTGAAATTTGTGCTTGTATTCACCTGCCGGGGCAGAACCTTTGAATAGGCTGGGATAAGCAGAACATCATCGAAAGTTATACCCTCCATAACTACTTTATCATCAAGAAAAGACATAAGCAAGCGGTATTTGTTTTAGATGGCGCAAGATACAAAAAAATGATGATTGACTTAACAGCTGTCTTTTATTTTTTAAGATGGCTAAAAAATTGAATTACAGTTGTTATTTTTGTATGTAAAGCATAATATTTTACCCTTAGCAGATCCCTTATGAATCGCCTGGATGAATATAAAAAAATACTGACCCGTTACTGGGGATATACTTCTTTCAGGCCTCTGCAGGAAGAGATTCTTAAGTCGATTGACGAAGGGAAGGACACCCTCGGGCTGATGCCCACCGGAGGAGGGAAATCAATTACTTTCCAGATACCTGCACTTGCATCTGACGGATTGTGTATTGTAATTACACCACTTATAGCACTCATGAAGGACCAGGTGGATAAACTCAGACATATGGAAGTAAGAGCTATGGCTATACATTCGGGTATGACCAGGGAAGAAATAGATATAGCCTTCGATAACTGTGTTTATGGAGATTATAAGTTACTCTATATCTCCCCGGAAAGAATAAGATCCTGGATTTTTGAAAAAAGGGCAGCAGCAATGAATGTGTCACTTGTTGCAGTTGATGAAGCTCACTGTATATCGCAGTGGGGTTATGATTTCAGACCTTCATACCTGTATATAGCTGACATACGGAAACTGCTTGGTGAAAATGTTCCGATTCTTGCCCTCACTGCTACTGCGACCTCCAGGGTGGTTGAGGATATTATGGATAAACTGGAGTTCAGGCAAAGAAATGTATTGAAATCAGGTTTTGAAAGAAAAAACCTGGTATACCTGGTACGAAAGGTGGAGGATAAGAATAAATATATACTCGACACCTTGCAGAAAGTCCAGGGATCCGGTATCATTTATGTAAGAAGCAGGAAGAAAACAAGGGAAATAGCTCAATTCCTTGTTGCCGGTAAGATCTCGGCAGATTATTACCATGCCGGCCTGAACAGGGAACTGAGAGAGCGAAAACAAAATGCCTGGGCTGCAGGCAAACCAAGGATAATAGTTGCAACAAATGCCTTCGGCATGGGGATCGACAAGGCAAATGTGCGCTTTGTTATCCACTGGGATATACCCGATTCTGTTGAATCTTATTTCCAGGAAAGCGGAAGGGCAGGAAGAGACGGGAAAAAAGCCTGGGCCGTCCAGTTATATTATGAAAGCGATATTGACCGGGCAAAGGAAAGGGTGAATGCAAAATTCCCTGCCGTGGATTATATAAAGAATATCTATGAATTGCTCTGCAACTACCTGCAAATACCAATTGGAAGTGGTAAGAATATCGTGTATGATTTTAATCTGGCCGAGTTTGTCTCTAAATACAGGCTTTCAGTTACCCAGGCATATAATAGCCTTAAATTTCTTGAAAGAGAAAAATATCTGGAATTAACTGAGGAACTGAATAATCCTTCAAGGATCCATTTTAAAGTAAGTCGCGACGATCTGTATAAATTCCAGGTGGCAAACGCTGCAATGGATGGCTTTATAAAATTGCTCCTTAGAAGCTATACCGGAATGTTTACAGAATACGTGCCGGTTAACGAAGAAATACTGGCGAAAAAGTCAGGTCTGTCTCGCGATGTAATATATAAATTCCTTGTTAAGCTTAGCAGCCGCGATATAATAAACTATATACCCGGTAAAAAAACAGCCCTGATAATATTTACAGAAGAGCGCCTCGACAGGAAATCTCTTTATATTTCACCTGAAAACCATAAAGATGTAAAAGAAAAATACCTTGACCGTTTGAACGAGATGCTTAAATATGTCACCTCACAGACAAGGTGCCGTGCCAGTATGCTGCTGGATTATTTCGGACAGGAATCAGTGAGGTGTGGCATGTGTGATGTTTGTATGAGCCGCAATGAACTTGATCTGAGTAAATATGAGTTTGACCAGATACTTGATGGCATAAAGGAGGTACTGATGAAAGAAGAGATGCCGGCTGACAGGCTACTGTCTAAACTGGATACCGACGAGGAAAAAGCAATTAAAGTTATACGATGGCTGCTCGATCACGATAAAATATTGAAGGATGATAAGCAAAACCTCATCTGGAACTCCTGATTAAGTAAACCTTCCGGCAGTTTGACGATTGGATCCGCCGAACCCGCAGGGTTCGCCCCCGAAAGCCCGGGAACTCACCAGGCTCGGTTCAACACCCTTTCGTTATTATCATTTATTTGAATTAATTTTGTCTCAAAATTTATCCTATGAATGAGAATGTAGTCTATTCACGGAAAGTTATAGAATTTACCGCTGTGGCAAACGAATATTGCCGCTTACTTGAAGAAGCATCTTCTGCGGACGGACATAAACTCTTAATGGTTTTACAGAAATTATTACCCCTTCTGTATCTGAAAGCCTTATATCTGCCTGATATTGAGTCAAAACTTGATGAAGGAACTGAAAAATTTGTCAAAGAGGAAGACTGGCAGCTTATTAAGG
The DNA here is from genome assembly GCA_011050615.1 of Bacteroidota bacterium. GTDB lineage: Bacteria > Bacteroidota > Bacteroidia > Bacteroidales > VadinHA17 > UBA9300. Next base: position 592 of record DRFJ01000047.1, on the reverse strand, counting down.
ATAATCTCACTCTTAAATTTGGTGCCGCAAATGATTATATTGATGTAAACCATGATATGGATTCAACTGAAGAACTTGTTTATGGCGACCTTGCAGAGAACCTGGCTGATATATACCAGGATATCAGGGATTTCCTTATGGTATACCGGGTGGCTACCCCTGAACTAATGAATGATGCACTGTGGGAATGCAGGGAGAACTTCAGGCTTTACTGGGGGCAGACACTGGTAAATACAATAAGAGCAGTGCACTTTGCTTTGATTGATTCTGAAAAAATCGGCGGTACTGCTACAGGAAGCAGGGCTGACAGTGATAAATCTGATTGGATAATATCACGGCGCCAGAATGATTTCAGAAAGGAGAACGGTGATGACTTTTAAGGAGAATATAGATAAGAAAGACCTGGTGGAATATCCGGTTTCAGGGTTTAAGGGCGAAATAGTACTGGTTGATGATCCCGGTAAACTCAAGGAAAGCCTGCGAATGCTGGAATCAGTCAGCGTTATTGGTTTTGATACCGAAACAAAACCCAAATTCAGTAAAGGCAAACACAATAAAGTGGCTCTCTTACAGCTGGCAGACAGTAACAGGG
>DRFJ01000057.1 GCA_011050615.1 Bacteroidota bacterium | reverse complement strand
CCTGTGCAATTAGTCCTCTGCCCGCTTTTCCCTGTGTTTCCCATGCACGGTTAGCAAGTATATTTATTAAAACCTCATAATGTCTATTGGCTAATGGACTCAATAAACAGAGTAAAGGAAGCATAGATTCATAATAGTGTGATTTCAAGAATCAGAATTTTTCCTTTGCCTTTTCGAGTGCGGTTTTAAAATCGGCAAGCAATTCGTTGAATATTTCTTTTACGGTGCTGATCTTTGTTGCAAGGTAGGCATTACTGCCTGCAAAAGCATAACCGCTTTTCATATTACCCTTATAGGCATTGTACAAAGCTGTAATAATACAATAGGGACTGCTGTCCACATCGCATGTCTTGATACAATGGAAGGGACATTTTATTGGCACTTTCAAGCCCATCTTCACCTTTTCAATAAAGCTGTTCTTAACTGCTCTGCCGGGCATGCCAACCGGGCTTTGAATGATTTCCATGTCACTTTCTGCAGCGTTTATGTAAGACTGTTTGAATTCCATGGACGCATCACACTCATAGGTGGTGACAAAGCGGGTGCCTAACTGCACTCCTTTGGCGCCTTTTTGCATGATATTGTAAATATCCTGACCGGTATAAATACCACCTGCAGCAATAACAGGAATTTCCTTTTTGTACTTCTCTTCATAGACCCTGACTTCCTTTACAACCTCGGGAACAAGTTTTTCCAGGGAAAAGTCCGAGTTTTCAATATTGTCTTTTTTGAATCCCAGGTGACCGCCGGCCCTTGGTCCTTCCACCACAAAAGCATCCGGGAGGTAATTATGCAGGGTTTTCCATTTTTCGCAAATGATCCTGGCTGCCCGCCCCGATGAAATAATTGGAACGAGTTTTGTCAGGCTGCCGGGTTTCAGAAAAGTCGGCAGGTCCAGGGGTAATCCTGCTCCTGAAAAAATTATATCTGCTTTTTCTGAGATGGCAGTTCTTACCAGGTCGGCAAAATTTGTCATGGCTACCATTATGTTAACACCAATTACACCCAGGGTTTTCTTCCTGGCTTTCCGTAACTCAATTCTCAGTCCTTCCATGTTGGCCTCAAGGTAATCAAGTGCAGGATTTCGATGCACCAGTCCAAGACCCGCAGCTGAAATAACACCTACACCACCCTGGTTCGCAACAGCCACTGCCAGTCGCGACATTGATATCCCAACACCCATGCCACCCTGAATAACAGGCACAGGAATGTTTATTCCTCCAATCGTTAATTGTTTCATTTCAAGCTCCCTCCCCCGATATTATAGTAAGTTACAAAGGTAAGCAAATATAATAGCAAAGTGACTTAATTAAAATTTTATTATCAATTATGTAATTAATTGATTTTAAGATGTTTTTCTAAACCGCCATTATAAGTGGTCCGGATGCATATTGAATTATTAATGTTCCTGTAAAAAATTATTTCCACGACCGGTACCTCGTAAAGTTTCTGTAAGTAAGGTTCAATCTTGAGTTTCAGTTCAGGTGAGGTGGACCGGTCATACCCAAGCACAAAATAGTGTGCTTTCATACACTTGAGTTTCTTATTGGAAAATATTGCTTCATTATTATTGTTGTTCTACCTGAAAAGAAGGAAGACCATGACACGCATGAGGGCAATTGTGGCCGGGGTTATCAATAGCCCCGGCAGTGATATGGAATACTACAGGTAATAAAATGTTCCGGTTGGTTTTATAGTATAGCCAGTTCATTATCATGACAAAAGGGATCAGGCTTACAATGAAGTTGATGGAATATATTACACCTGATTCCACAAGGTTACTGTGGTAATAATCCTTAATGAAGGATAGCGGAAAGTGCCAGAAAGCCCGGAATACTGAAAATATCAATGAGGCATTAAACAGGTTAAAGCGGGAAACAAGACTGTCTGTACCGTAAGAATGCCATGCCAGTTCTTCCAGCATTGGAGCAGCTATCAACAGGAACCAGACCGGGAAGATCGCAGAGGAAAATCGATATTCCCTGAATAATATCCGGTGCTTCCGGATGTAATTTGCCACATAGACTAACCCCGGATCCCTGTCCCGCCTGCTAAAGCCCGGGGACTAAAGGCGGGCTCCGGGCTGAAGACTGCCGATTGAGGATCCACCTTCGCTGAAGCTACGGTGGACAATGCTGAAGACTGGAGTCTGCCATCAGCCTTTCAAACAATGCACATGGTCTCCTTTAGTACATGGAATTAATGAGGTGCCCGATCTCGTCTCTTTTCTTAAGGGGGAAAGAATGGGTGAGGCCATCTTTTGTGACCACGTTCAGGCCTTTAGTGGAGAATAAGCCGCCGAAAAAAATTACTTCCTCGATAGTTTCCGGTAAGATCTCAAGGTTATGTGATTCATTGGCCTGCTCTATGGCTTTGAAATAAACTCGCTGGTTGGTGACTATTAATTTACCGGGTATCTTTTTCTTATTATTATCGACAGTTTTTGTCGTGTCCCCCGCTTTGACTACAACTTCGTTTGCGTATAAATCTACTGTCATGATTATTGATTTAGGCCAGGTATTTATCATTTATCTAAATGACGTGGAAATGTTATGAATGTTGCATAGGGACAGGGAAGGCTGAGCCTGCATGCACTGAGCAAAGTCAAAGTGTTATAGCAGTTGGGTACCAGAAGTAGATGTTTATCTTAAGACAGTACCTAAGAATTATCAATAGTGGACATGGTGCCTAAATGGTGTCACTGCCGGGCTCAAAGGAGGTGGCATTGATTACCGGTTGATCTCCCTGTCCCAGTCATAATCAGCTGCCTCTTCATACCACACAGGCCAGTGACTGGCCCAGCCGGGCGTCCGGCAATCCCTTACCCGTTCCATCATACGGTATGGTTTGATGTCCAGCACCGGAGTGCCGTTTTCAGCATCGATGAAAAGGGTGTAGATAATCCCGTTATCATGATCAATCTCCAGGACTTTGATCGTGGTTGTCATTACAGGGTTGGGACGCATGGGCGCATGGGTGCCAAAAACGCCTATCTCATCAGGTCCGTTTTTAAACAGTCTCCCCATTTTTAATCTTGTCCTGCTTTCATCATTATCACACAAATGGCCCCACCATATAATATGAAGATGACTGAATCCGTCAATACCTGCAAGGCCTTCTTTGAATTCCTCTTTTATTCTTATGGAATATTTATCTCCTTCAATAAGTACTGAGCCAATCGATTTAAGTTTGTATGTTTCCTCCATGATATGAATTTGTTTACTATTATCTTGTTTCGCCCGATTCAGGCATCTTCTTGAGGTGCCTTGGGAACAAGGCAGCAGGGGCACCGTCCACAATGTCATGGTCGGGGCTGACCGTAAGGTACAGGTGTTCCCTGCTCTCCGGTGTGCCGTCAATATTCACCGGCCTGTCAACTATACTTCCAATGGTAATATTAAGTGTATGGCTCGCAATGTGTAGTTCCCATCCTGCACCCCTGCCTGACATATTGCCCGATGTCACCATTACGGTACCGGCTTTTTTCTTCATCTGGAATGGCGGTCTGTCAAGCATGCGAAAAACATAGAGATGGCACCTGTCCTGCTTTTTACCGGCAAATCTGTTCGACAGATCATACAGCTCCACCGGGTCCCGTCCCTTCAGGTCATCCACCTTTTTGATCCCAATATGCCACAGATCGCCGGCTATTGATTTTTCCACTCCGTGTATGCTTGTTAGGCCTTTCATTTATTTAATGGTTAAATATTATTCAGGTAGTACAGGAAAAGTATCAGACGGTTACCAGATTTTTCAATGTCGCAGATAAGATTCTCCCTTGAGTATAAGGAAAGGTCAAAAATACCTCCGGTGAGGGTTTCCTGTTTTTGTAAATGATCGAGGCAAACGAGTCCCCTCGATGAGATAAGTGAAATAAACCGAAAGAACTTTTTTTTGTTCTTCCCGGGATATCCTGTCTGATCAAGCATCTTAAGCACATCCTTCATCATTGATATATAAACGGACCTGAGTTCACTGACTCTTTTTGTTGTTGTGGCCAGGGTTTTGACCTGTTCATGGTAGTCCTTATAAACATCAAAAATATCATTCTCGAGCTGACCCAGTCCGCCAAGCGTGTAAAGCATCTTATCTTCACTTTCCCTGACCTCTTCAGGGAAGGCACACCTGTAAAAGAGGAGGGAAGCACCACCTTTTTCAATGGTGATGCTTTCAATATCTTCTTTACTTATGCCGGGGTCCTTTTGCTGCTTGCTTCTTACCTGGGCATCACACACCCTGTTCAGCTTTTCCTTGACCAGGCCTGAGTTGGTTCTGTCAAGCGCTTTAAGATAAAACCTGATGAATAATTCCTCGTAGGAGTTATTGGCTAAGGAGGGCCGCGGCCGGTTAATCAGTTCCCTGATATGTTGTTCATCAGTTTCCTTTTCGTCAAAGAAGTCATCAAAGAGTCCTGTCAGTGCCCCCATGTATGTGAGCTGGTCCCTTTCAGCCAGGCTCATTTCTTTTCCCCTGAGAAGGCAGTAGCCTTCACCTAAAACGGATGGCACAGCCAGACCGTAGTAGGTTAGAATTTTTTTGAAGTCTTTATCGCTAAGCGTATCGTCAATATCCTTCTGCACTTCCCGGATATCAACTGCGATGGACTTTTTGATGAATTCTTCCTGCTTCCTGAAATATAGACGGAACTGTCTCATCAAAGCAGGCAGGGTAATAATTCTGTTAACCGATATTCCCATCCCCAAATTCCATTAATTCAAGATGTTTTAATTATGTTCCACCCGGATGAAATCGGATATATTATATCCCAGGTCAGCTGCTATTTTTAGGTATTGCTCCTTTATATCCCCGGGTATGGTTTTGTCACGTGCCAGCATCCACAGGTAATCCATGTTCTTGCCTGCAACGAGGGCATATTTACAGTCCCTGTCGGGTGCTATAACATTGTAAGGAGCATAGAAAGGACCGAAGAATGATACTTTGAGCCCGGCCGCATTTTCTTCGCCGGCAAACTTTGCCTTACCTGTAGCTTCATCCCATTCTTCTTTTACATAATTGTAACCCCGGTTAAGGACTTTAATAGTGCCGTCATCATTGACTGAGTAATTTGCAGTTGTATTGTTCAGGTTATGTTCAAAGCGGAAATCCAGGCGGGCTATTTCATACCACTGGCCCAGGCAGCGTTCCATATCAAAGGGGCTTGCTGGCGTTGCTCCCTCAGTGATAGTAGCACATGAGTTAATCATCAGTATCCAATTATTAATATTGAGAACGTGAAGACTATTTTATTGGTATTCATTGTGATATGGTGTAAATATAAAAAAATGGAGATAACACTTTTTAAATTATTTTTCCAAGGTAATACGTTATTCCTGCGAGTATTAAGATGCTAATTATGACGGCCTGTCTCTTTTTTTTCCCTTTGGTTGTCCTGTTGTACCAGTAATAACTGTTGGGGATCAGACCGATGGCGATGATGGAAACAAGTACAAAGGTCTTTTCGGGGGTGAAGATAAAACACATAAAGAAAGCAAGGTTGCTTATATACGAAAGTGTTCCTGCCAGGATCATCTTATCCGTATTCATGAATTCCAGGCTGCTCAGGAGATCCACTATTATCAGCAGGATTATAATTATTAATATGATTATGTTGACATTAAATCCTACCATGGGATCTGTTATAAATGCAATAGTGTAATAAAGATAAGGATTTTTTGGGGAAAGCTAACAGCTCCTGTTCATTAAGCTTTATCTCAGATGTCACACCCTTCAATAAATGACTGTTATTTCGCTTTCCTCTTCAGGTTTAGCAGACCTTGCCTTTTTCCCCTTGTTTGGAACTTCGTTCCTCAAAATTATTTTCCGGCGAAGAGCGGATGTATCCCGGTGAATAATGAATTTAGCAGGGGTAGAAGCACCGTCCGCCTCTGCGCCGGCAAAAACTGTTAATGGATTTGCAAAAAATGCTCTGTAATTTTTCTTACCTTAGCATTCATAAATAACAAACCCAATAAATTATGAAAACACGTATTATAAACATGCTGGTCATACTTCTTGTCATAGTGGTGGCCGCCTGTAAACCAAAAGTAAATCAATATGATGAGGAGATGAAAGCAAAGCTTGCAAACTTTGAAGAGTTTACTCTTACGACAGACCTCAGCTGGCTGAGCGACAGTGAAAGGGAAATAGTAGGTATACTGATAGATGCTGCAGCCATTATGGACGATATTTACTGGACCCAGGCATACGGAGATAAGGAAGAACTCCTGAAAAGCATTGAGAGTGAATATGCCGGGGAATATGCCTTGATACATTACGGTCCGTGGGACAGGCTCAATGATAATGAGCCTTTCATTCCCGGTGTGGGACCGAAACCGCCAATGGCTCAGTTTTATCCGGAAGATATGACCGTGGAGGAATTTGAGGCGTGGGATAATCCTGAAAAAACAAGTCTGTATACACTCGTGCGTCGCGACGCTGACGGGAACCTGATTACTGTTCCCTATTCAGATGCTTATAAGGACAAGCATGAGAAGGCAGCCGGTCTGATGCGCAGGGCAGCTGAGCTTGCGGAGGATGAGGGTCTGAAGAATTATCTTAACATGCGAGCCGAGGCACTGCTGACAAATGTTTACCAGCCAAGCGATTTTGCATGGATGGAGATGAAGGAATCAAATATCGACTTTGTTGCTGGCCCCATTGAGAATTACGAGGACGGCCTCTTTGGATACAAGGCAGCACACGAGGCCTTCGTACTGGTGAAAGACCCCGAATGGAGCGCCAGGCTGACTAAATTTAATGCCATGCTGCCCGACCTGCAGGCTGGCCTGCCTGTTGCTCCTGAATATAAGGCTGAGATGCCTGGTACCGATGCCGACATGAATGTTTATTATGCTCTTTATTATGCAGGCGATTGTAATGCGGGCAGCAAGACAATAGCCATCAACCTGCCCAACGATCCCGAGATACACCTGGCCGTGGGCAGCCGCAAGCTGCAGCTGAAAAACTCCATGCAGGCCAAGTTTGATAAGATACTGGTTCCCATAAGCAATATGCTGATAGACGAGAGCCAGCGTCACCATATAACATTTGATGCCTTCTTCGAGAATATTACCTTCCATGAAGTGGCTCATGGCATGGGTGTGAAAAACACCATAAACGGTCAGGGACCGGTAAGGGAAGCGCTGAAAGAGCAGTATTCGGCACTTGAAGAGGCAAAAGCCGATATTATGGGACTATACCTGGTGACAAAACTTTACGAGATGGGCGAGATCACCAGCGGTGAGATAATGAATAATTATGTCACCTTTTTTGCCGGCATCTTCCGTTCCAGCCGCTTTGGGGCAGCCAGTGCCCATGGCAAGGCCAATATGCTTAATATGAAGTATTTTGCCGATAAAGGTGCCTTCGTTTACCAGGATGACGGTACCTATATGGTTAATTTTGATGTGATGAAGGATGCTGTTGTTTCCCTTGTTGAGAAGATACTTACCATACAGGGTGACGGCGATTATGAAACGGCAAAAGAATGGATCGAAGCAGACGGTGTTATGACAGGGCAGCTTCGCAATGACCTTGACAGGGTGAATGCTGAAGGGATACCCGTGGACATAGTGTTCAAGCAGGGTAAAGAGGTGCTGGGGTTGGAATAGCCGGTCACCGTTGTAAAAAGTCGAGAATGCCTTCGTAGATTTTTTGGACCATTTGCTGGCGGGAAACCGGGCCGGCGAGCCTTTCCTTATCCTCAGCATGGGAAAGGAAAGCCTGTTCGACAAGCACCGATGGCATCTGGCTTACCCTTGTAAGGGTATAGTTGAATGATCCTACAACACCGAATTCGTCAAGTTCAAGCTTAAGCAACCGGTCATAGATAACATGGCCCAGGGGGGCCCGGAAGGGATTGTGCCAGTAGGTGCTGGTACCATCGACCGAGCGATATCCCCTTCCCCCGGCAATGGCATGAATGCTTATTAGCATGTCGGCCCCCGAACTGACAGCTATATCGCGTTTGTCTTCCAGTGACATGTCAATGTCTGAGTCCCTGACCTGTACAACTTCGGCGCCCATCTGACTGCACAGTTCACCAAGCCTGAAAGAGAGGTCGAGGTTGATATCTTTCTCGGCTAGACCGGACAGGAAACCGATCACCAGTAGCAATAATAATGACAGGCACTTGATACTCATAGCTTTTTATTTATACAGCAGGTACTTACGGCGTATATCGAGAAACTCTTTTATATCTCCCCTGCAGGCATCAACAACCTGCTCAACAGTGCTGCCGGGTTCATCCAGCATTTTAAGAAGCGGGGGAGGCGACCATACCAGGGAGTCGGGGTTTGTTGCACGGTAAGCATCTATTACGTGGAGTGTTGTTTCCACGGGTCTGTATGTCCTGTAATCGGTTACCATGATCTCCACGCCTCCGCTCATCATGTTCCATGGTTTGCCACGCGGGTTTGCATAGCCCTCGTAGTTGGCCGGGATAAAATACACCGGTCTGAATATGGCACCGGGTATTCCCCTCTTGTTGAGATCGGCGGCAGCTTCTTCGGCCTTTATCCATGTTGAGCCTGTAAGCAGGAAGGGTTTAGTTGTACCTCTTCCTTCGGAGATATTTGATCTCTCAAAAAGGCACTGGCCAGGGTAAACGACTGCTGTTTCGAAGGTGCCCATATTGGGTGAGGGCATCACCCACAGCAGGCCTGTTTCCGGCCACAGCATATCCCTGCGCCACCCCTTCATCTTTATTACTTCAAGGTCGGCGCCAAAACCTTCAGTCTCGTTCCACATCATTGCCAGCTCACCGTAGGTCATACCGTGCCGCAGGGGCAGGGGATGCCTGAAGATACCGCCCATATTGAGGGTGGGTCCTTCCACCATGCGTCCGCCCAGGGGGTTGGGCCTGTCAAGGACCATAAAGGTGACACCGGCCTCGGCACATACCTCCATGGCGAAGGACATGGAATATTTGAAGGTATACCATGATGACCCGACACCCTGGATATCAAAAATCAGCACGTCGAGGTCCTTAAGCCATTCCCTGTCAGGAGCATATGATTCGCCGTAAAGGCTGTAAACAGGGATTCCCGTTATGGGATCAGGCTCACCTTCTTTTATTATTTTACCCTGCCTGGCACCTCTTACACCGTGTTCGGCGCCGAAGAGGGCCACAAGGTTAACTCCCGGCGTGGTGGCCAGTATATCCAGGGTACTCCTGAGGTCGGATCCCACTGCGGAGGGGTTAGTTATAAGTCCTGCTCTCTTGTTCCTTATCAGTTCGAGGTGATCCTCTACGAGGACATCAATGCCAGGTTTTACCAGGGGTTCTTCATATGCAGCAGGTCTTTCGTCCAGAGGGTATGCTGCAAGGAGTTGCTCCAGTGATGGTGCATCATCATAGGCAATACCGGTAACGGGATTTTCATTAACAATACTCTCGTTGCCGTACCTGTCGACCGCGCTCACAGCATAGCTGTTCAGGCGTGTGAGTATTTCAGCTTTGCCGGTGATGTTACGGCGACTTTCCTCACTGCCAAGCAGTGCGGCATTTACTTCGAAAGCCGGGAGGGTGATACTTTTTGCTCCCTTCCCGAGCACATCATACTGCCACGTAGGCCCATATTTATTGTAGACTACCCACCTGGAGATATTATCAGGGTCGGTATGAGTCCATGAGATATGCAATGAATCCTTCACCTGTTTCACTGTCACAGCCGGGGCTGCGGGTTTATTCCTGTCGAGCCAGGGCGATGGGGGTACCAGGGCCTGTTTCCTGTACGGCCCCTCCGATATGGCGCTAACGAGGTGAGGGTTACGAACCAGGGGACCAATGCTCCAGTGTACCACACCGGGGCTTTCGGGCAGCATGCCACGGCTTATCATTATCTGGCTTACGGTTTCATCTGCTGCCTTTTTCCCGCTGAACCTCCCGATATTTATCCCGGGCCACAGGTGGCGTCCTTTTTTATTTTCCGATGACCACCAGCCAAGAAGGACGGGGTAACTCTGTTCGAGCTGCCCCGTGGGCCAGTATAGCTGGGGTGTATAGTAATCGATCCATCCCTTGTTAAGCCATAGCCTGGCATCGGCATAGAGTATTTCATGCTGGTCAAAACCTGAGATAAAAGGAGGGTTATAAGGCCGCCAGATGCCAAAGGGACTCAGGCCAAACTTCACATGAGGCTTTTCATCTTTAATGCCCTTATAAACACGTTCTATGAATGTATTTACATTCTCTCTGCGCCACTCGCTGCGACTAAGCTTGCCGCCATTGTCAAGGTAAGCCTGCCAGCTTTTATCATCGGGAAAGTCTTTAAAATTATTATAGTCGGGGTAGGGGTAAAAATAATCATCAAAATGTATACCGTCGAGGTCATATCGCTGCACCAGGTCCATTACCACGTTGAATGAGTGATCCTGTGTCCCTTCCAGTGCCGGGTCTAGCCACCAGTAGCCCTGTTCCAGGAAGAGGGCAAGCTCCGGATCGCGTTTCACTATTGAAGATTCGGTGACCTCTCCGCCCGCCACATGGTGGGCACGGTAGGGGTTCAGCCAGGCATGCAGTTCTATCCCGCGTTTATGAGCCTCATCGATCCAGAACTCAAGGGGGTCGTAATAAGGCTCGGGTGCCTTGCCCTGCTCTCCCGTAAGGTAGTATGACCATGGTTCAAGGTCGCTACGGTACAGGGCATCACAGTGAGGCCGTACCTGGAATATTACGGCGTTGAAATTATTTTGATGGAGAAGGTCAAGCAGTTCGATGGCTTCTTTTTTCTGCTGCTCCACGGGTATGCCCGGTTCTGACGGCCAGTTTATATTAGCCACTGTGGCCACCCATGCAGCCCTGAATTCACGTATGGCCGAAGGCGTTCTTCCCGAGGGATCACCGGTCACCAGGGGCCGGCTCGTGTGGCATTTGGTCATTATCAGCAGCAGGGAAACTGCAGTTGCCAGTAAGGTAGCTCTTCTGTACATGTTCTTTTACTTAATTCTTACAATGTTGCCTGTAAAAATAGTAAAAGTTCCAGATTTCGTGTGCCGCGTACAGCGGTCAGCATTTGTTATTACCTTTCTTGCTCCCATCTCATACATCTTTTTCAAAGGTGCTTCCTGCAAAGCCATCCCGATGCCCTTTCCCTTCACATTTGGATCCACTCCCGGGAGTGTAGTTTTGCGGATAGTAGCGGAGATCATGTTATACCCTGAGGCTCCAATCACCTTTCCATCTCCCTCTGCAATAAAAGCAGGAAATATCCGGTTCAGGCATTTCCTCTGAAGGAACGTGATGCATGTTCCAGTATTCCATTATTCTCAGAATTTCATCACGATATTCTTTTCTTGCATTCGTTCTCAAATTTTCAATTAAGTTATATTCAGTTAATTATAAAATTTTAAACGAATGAAAGACTGGAGGTAATGAAAGACTGATATTTAAAAACAAAGGTAAATTAAAGGCCTGGTGGCAAGCGGTGTTTAGTCCCCTGTTCATAGGAATAGACAAGCTTTATCAGGGTGGCTTCGTCGTACATGCGGCCGAGGAACTGGAGCCCGGCCGGCAGATCAGCCCCGGTATAGCCCATAGGCACTGTAAAAGCAGGTTGTCCTGTATGAGGCGCTATGACCTGGCTGTTGTCGCCCCGGTATTCTCCCTTTTGAATATTCCGTCAGGGGATCATCCGGGTCATATCCTGCTATAACATTAAGGATCCTGGTGGCATCTTCCACAGTCCGGCACATTGGCCCCACCACATCATTGCGCAGGTAAAGGGGGACGACAGCCGACCTGCTGACAAGTCCCATGGTAGTCCTGAATCCGACCAGTGCACAGTGGGAAGAAGGGCCCCTGATGGAGTTGCCCGTATCAGTACCCAGCCCAACGGTGGCAAAATTGGCGGCGACAGCGGCTGCAGTGCCCCCGCTGGGGCCTGCAGGCACATGTTCGGTATTATACGGGTTGCGTGTCGTACCTCCTGTAGAGCTTTCGGTATGCATGGGACTGAAAGCCCATTCAGCCATATTGGATTTTGCAATTATAATAGCCCCGGCCTCAACAAGCCTCTTTATGATAAAGGCGTCCTCACCGGGAATAAAATCCCTCAGTGCAAGTGAGCCTGCGGTAGTAGGAAGGCCTGCTGTATTGATATTATCCTTTACTGCCAGGGGTATGCCATGGAGGGGCCTCAACACCCCTGTCCTTCTGTATTCATCATCCAGTTTACCGGCAATCTGAAGGGCCGCAGGGTTAATGACAGTAAGCGCGTTTGTTTGTTCATCAAGTTTATCAATCCTGGCAAGGTAAGCTTCGACGAGCTCACGACTGTTATACAGACCATCCCGGTATGCCCTGTGAATTTCAGATATTGTTAATTCATTCAAATCTATGATACCTGTTGATTCCGTTGACCTGCATCCGGGGAAACCCGTGAAGAAGATCAGGAATAAAAGTACAGGTATTGCTTTTATGAAGTTATTTTTTCCCATTTCCGGCATAAATAAGAAACAGGACATCGGGTGCCTGGTTTCAAGTTAAAGGGTTAATAGATTCAGGATATGAATGTAAGAAAAATATATGAGAAAATCGAATTTTTGATGACCGGCCGGGTGGTTAAAAAATTCCGTGAATGCACTTGAATCAATTCATATTAGCGTATATTTGACCTTTAATTTTATTCTATTCTAAGCCCATGCTTTTCTGGATAATCTTCATTGCTGCCATTCTCGTTTTTATGGTCATAGACCTCGGGCTTTTTAACAGGCAGGCTCACGTTATATCACTCAGGGAAGCAACATCATGGACTGTAACGTGGGTTTTGCTGGCGCTTGCCTTCTCAGGTGTGATCTATTTGCTTTACAAAAACAACCTGGTTCATAATATTGACAATCTTACCCCAAAATCCGCAGTAATAAAATACATTACCGGGTACCTTATTGAACTGTCTCTCAGTATTGATAATATATTTGTTATGGCAGTTATCTTCACCACCTTCAGGATACCGATGAAATACCAGCATCGCGTACTTTTCTGGGGTATACTCGGAGCCATTGTTTTCCGTCTGCTAATGATACTCTTCGGGGTGATGCTGATACATAAGATAGACTGGATTATTTACGTTTTCGGGGCCTTCCTCCTGTTTACCGCAATAAACATGTACCTGAAAAGGAACAAGGAGAGTGATTTTCGTAAATCACAGGTGTACAGGCTTGTAAACAGGATATTCCCGGTAACAAGCGACTTAAAGGGGCAGAGATTTTTTATTCGTTACAAGCGGAAAATAATTCTGACACCCCTGATGGTGGCATTGATGGTAATAGAAGCTACTGATGTATTGTTCGCAGTGGACAGTGTACCCGCCATACTGGCCATCACTTCAGACCCCTTCCTTGTGTTCAGCTCGAATATACTTGCGATCCTGGGACTGAGGTCTATGTATTTCTTCCTTTCAAACATGCTTGACAGGTTCAGGAACCTGAAATACAGCCTGATTGTAATACTTCTTTATGTTGGTATAAAAATGCTGACGCATGATCTTGTTGATCCTCCTGAATGGGTTTCACTTTCGTTTATCATTGCGGCCATGCTGGCAGGCACAGTGTCTTCCCTGAGGTCTGAGCACGTGGTACAGGGCAGGGAGCGGGGAGCAAAGCGCACAGGGAATGACTAAAAGACGGAGTGATGAAAAGACTGGGAGGCTAAGGACCTTAGTCCATTAGCCTCTCGGTCTTTCGTTTCTACTTCTTTCCCGACTTGTCAGGGAAGGGCGGTATCGGTGGCAACTTGACAGGTGATTTTTCCAGTTCTTCAAGGATTACCTCAACAGCCTTGTTAAGCTGTGCGTCCTTACCCTTATACAGTTCGGCAGGATCGTTCTCAATAATTATATCGGGTATTACACCTTCACCCTCAATGACAAATCCTTTACCATCCTTATCATATGGTGCGTATGAGGGTGTAATAATTGATCCGCCGTCAATCAGGGGAATGGCTCCGCTGTATCCTACCACGCCGCCCCATGACCTGGTTCCGATTGTAGGTCCCAGTTCGTTGACCTGGAAGCGGTAGGGGAAAAGATCACCGTCGGATGCTGAATATTTATCAAGCAAGGTAACCTTTGGTCCAACGTGCATGCCCACCGGGTTTGGATCACCCTCCTGCTGACCGGTATGCATGGTCATATAGGTAAGCTGTCGCATCAGTCTTTCAATTATCATTGGTGATACATTGCCGCCACCATTGCCTCGCACATCGATAATCAGGCCTTCCTTGGTAAGCTGGGGATAATAATATTTTGCAAACTCATTTAGTCCGCTCACCCCCATATCGGGTATGTGTATATAACCAACCCTGCCATCGGTTTGTTTGCTTACCTCTTCTATATTGTTGTGCACCCACTGGTAGTAATACAGTGATGATTCATTGGCTATGGGTTTAACAAGCACTTTGCGACTGCCTTCCACGGCAGGTCTGGAATTGAGCTCCAGCATCACCTCATTGCCTGCCTTGCCTGCCAGGAGGGTGTAGATATCATCAGTGGTAGTGACATCAATGCCGTCCAGGGAGATTATATAGTCGCCTTCGTTTGCATTTACACCTATAGCACGAAGGGGGGAAGCAAGTTGATCACTCCAGTTGGCTCCCTGCAGGATTTTATCAATACGGAAATACCCGCTTTTATCTCGGCTGAGCTGTGCACCAAGCAGGCCCAGTTGTATTCTCTCAGGCTCAGGTTTTTCACCATTATTGACATAGGCGTGCCCCACGTTCAGTTCGGCTATCATTTCGCCCATAAGGTAAGCCAGGTCGGAACGATGGCTTACATGGGGGACAAGGACATTATATTTATCGTATATGGCCTTCCAGTCGACACCGTGCATCCCGGGGTCATAGAAGAAATCACGCATATGCCTCCATACCTCGTCGAACATCTGCTGCCATTCTTCCTGCAGATTGACAAGCACTTTCATTTCCGATACATCAATCCGGTCCCTGATTTCTATTTTTCCTGATGGCAGGTCAATTACTCCCCACTGCCTGTTCATGCTTACCAGCATTTTCTTGCCGTTAGGCGTGAGGCTATACCTTATATTACTGCCCAGTTCTGTTTCCTTTTTCTTGTCCAGGTCATACATTTTCATGGTGCTACCCCGTCCGGAGGAACTACGTACACTATAATAAATTTTCCCGTTAACACCAATGACGCCTGAATAATTACCCGGTGACACGGGCAGTCCGATTATGCGTTCCTGTATACCGTCTATATCGATTTTAATATCTTTATTATCCGTGTCATTTTTCTTCTTCTCTCCTTCTCCTTTTTTCTCTTCCTCAATCTTCACAACATCATTCTCCGGGGCGAAGGGTGAAGGAGTATCTTTTGAAAGGGTAACAAGGTATATACGGCTCATATCCACATAGGCGTGGTTCCATTCTGTCTGGCTGTATACAGGGTTGAAATCACGTGACGAGGTGAAAAGAAGGTATTTGCCATCGCTGCTGAAGGAAGGATTATATGAGTTATACCAGCCTTCTGTGACCTCATAGGATTTTTTATCCTCCAGGTTATATAGTCTTATGATAGTCATATCCCTTTGCGGGCGGGTATAGGTAATCCATTTGCTGTCGGGCGACCAGTTATAGCTGAATCCTGTTGAACGATCTGACTGCTCTATTACGGTAACCTTCTTTGTTTCAACATCAACATAGCATAATTCCCTTTTCTTGTTGTGGTAAAGTAATTTTTTACTGTCAGGTGACCATTCCAGTGAGAAGATATAGGTTTCATTGCCCATGGTGAGTTGCACCGGTTCACCTGTACCGTCCTGTGGCATGATATATATTTCAAATTCACCTGAAACATCTGATATATATGCAATATGTTTACCGTCGGGTGACCATCTGGCATCGCGTTCATTAACACCGGAGGTAGCGGTAAGATTATGAGTTATCCCGTTTTTCGCAGGTAATGACCATATATCACCCCTGGCACTGAATACCACCCGCTCGCCGTTGGGTGAAGGGCTTGCTTTCCGTATACTTTTCGAGGCATCTTTCCATTCGCTGCGTGCCCACGGGCGGTCATTTGCTATCCGGATGTCCGGCTTTTTTGCCTGCTGTGTTTCAACATCGAAGATATAGATGCAGCCACCTTTTTCAAAGGCTATATGCTTATCGCTGTGGGAGGGGAACTTAATATCATAATCGGTGTAATTGGTCACCTTGCGTGTATCGCCTGTTTCAGTGTTATAAGCAAAGAGGTTCATTATGCGGTCGCGGTCGGAAAGGAAATATATTTCCTTACCTATCCACATCGGGATGATATCCTGGGCGGGGCTGTCTGTTATTTTTTCAACCTTCCCGCTTTTAAAATCGTAAATGCGGATATCATCTGCCATGCCTCCCCGGTAATATTTCCAGGTACGGAATTCGCGGAATACCCAGTTAAAGGCAAGTTTTTTGCCATCGGGTGAATAGGAGCAAAAGCCCCCGTCGGTCAGTGGCATCTCAGCGGAGAGTCCTCCGTTTGCCGCTACGGTGAAAAGCTGACCGCGGAAGTCGTTGAACGACTGCTTGCGGGAACGGTATACAATATGTTTACCATCGGGCGACCAGGCCATTACTATGTTGTTAGGGCCCATACGGTCTCCGATATCATCGCGGCGCAGGGTGGCAGTATAGGTCAGTCTTTCAGGTGAACCACCCGCCGCGGGGATTTTAAACACCTCTGTATTGCCGTCATACTGGCCCGTAAAAGCTATCTCGCTCCCGTCGGGTGAAAATTTGGGAAACATCTCGTAACCATTGTGTGTGGTCAGTTTGCGGGCCATGCCGCCGTTAATGCTGCTTGTGTACAGGTCGCCGGCATATGAAAACACAAGCTGGTCACCCGAAACGGCTGGAAATCGCAGTAATCTTGCCTCGTCCTGTGCAGACAGCTGTAGTATGGATGCCAGTGCTGCAAGGATGAAAATAGGAAGTATTCTTTTCATAATAAGATTTGTTTTATTTGGGTAAACAATAAAAGTAAGTCAATTATTAATTCTTCTGAAAAAGGAAGTGTTAAAGTTAGTAAAAAGAGTACATATTTCAGGTTCTGGCTGCAAACTCAACAGCTCCGGTCGCAGGGGCTCTAAACATCGAATGCCAGGGACCTTTTTATTATAACGGCTGTGTTTTTAACGGTTTTCATCCTGTTGAATATCCAGGAATTAAAGATCAGCAGGGCCACTACAATTATTATGACAATTGTCGGATTAAGTATTGACTTTAATATATTGAGCAGTTGTTCCATATCCTGTAACTTTTAAGGTCCTGAATTAATTAAACGCCGGGGTACGGATCCGGTCAGGATGACAATTTCTTACAAATTATTATAAATTCTTTGGAATCCTTGTGGAGCGGACTGCCTTTATAATCGCCTATGATGCTGTAGTCTTCGAAGTCGGATCGTTCAATCAGGTGTTCCAGTTCATACCTGAAGAAAAAGCGCATGGGAACCCCCCATTCTTCGGCCTTAATCCCCTCATCTTCTTCCCATTCAAGACGGAATAATATATTCAGTACCTGGTTTACAAGGTCGGGCATGGATGTGACGATGCGCTTCAGTCTTTTACCGGGTTCATATTCATCATCAAAATCTGTTTGTTGATCGATACCTTGATGGAGGATACCCGTATCAGGTACAAAGGCATCAAAAATGAATCTTCCACCCGGTACCAGGTGCTTATAAACATTATTGAGAGCCATAATCTGCTCCTCTTTTTCGATTAGGTGCATAAACACCCTGAAAGGAGCAAGCACAAGGTTAAAGCGGAAGTCAAAGCTAAAGTCAACCATACTTTGCAGGCTAATGCGGTGATGCTCCTTTTTATCAAGTTTCTTATATAAAACATTCAGCATTGAACGGCTGATATCAATGCCGTAAATATCAGCCCCGTCTTTAAGAGCCCGGATAAAATGGCGTCCGGTACCCACTCCTGTTTCAAGAATTTTTCCTTCCGTTTCCCTTATCAGGTCATGGAAATACTCACTGTCGGTACCATCACGCATTTTCTTGTAGATGGTATCATAAAAACGGGAGAAGTTTTCAGGATATTCATGTTTCATAGCAGCTGAAATGGTTTATTCTACGTAAAGATACTAAGTAATTGTTGAATTATTGAAAGCAGCCGTGCCGCGGTGCTTCGTCTAACTCGTTACCTTCGCCATGAGTTCTCGGGGCTCTGGTTCCTCGGTCCCATCAGTCCATAAGATGATATCCATACTCAAGGTATCTGGATATAAGCAGTTCGTCTATTTTTCTGTACAATTCTTTGATCTGCTTCCCTGAGGGCGCTTTTTTGCCCCACACGGTAGTTGCTTCATCGGTAGTTTCGAGTATTTCATCTTCCAGATGCCTGATCCACTGCGCATATCCGGTCTGCTCCTGATTATAGATTTTATTTATATTGATATAGTCCTGGCCGTGACCACGTCTGATTGGTATACTTTCTCTCTTCATTTCAAGAGCTGTCATGCACATCCGGGAATTTTCTTTTTCGGGTGCCGTAAGCAGTTCAGGCAGTAAGTGGTCATCATTAAGCCACACAGGGTATGCAGGAGTGGCAAGAGGCCAGCCTCCAACAGCCCACATCATTGTCTCAGCAGGGTCATCGCCTGGACTAACACCCTTAAAAACGGCTGATGATGTTGAAGTACGCCGTGCAATATTATCCCTGAAATGAACCATCTTCACTTCATCTTCCGATGTGGCAAGGTCGGCCAGGTTAAGGCCCGTAAATCCATTTACCATGCTTCTTTCGGCATTGCGAAGGATAAATTCAACGCTAAGATCATCCAGCATGGCTGCCCTGTAGAAAAGATTATAGGCGCTGATATACCTTGCATAACCCTGTCCTGTTTCAGGATCACCATTAAATGAGTAGTTTGTCATGACAACAAATCCCAGGGGTGCCACTGTCTGATCATTGACATCAGTTTTCGTGATGCTGCTATCGCCTGCCTCGTAATATGCCGCTCCGCCCAAAGCATCAATAACACCAAAATTAGATTCGAGTCCGGTGGGCCTGTCAAGCCCTTCAATCAGCTTTTCAAAATCTTCCAGAGTGGCGCATGATGCCAGTGCAAGCCCCATAATCTCACCTTCGCTGTATTTCCCGTTATCATCATCACCGGTGTTAAGATTGTATGATGCCGTGTTCATTATGCAGAAGCCTCTGCTATTCATTCCCATCCATGCATCTTTTTGTTCATGGTCGCCGACATTTACCATGGCTATATATTCATATCTGCCGGTCCTCACATAAACCAGTTTATTATATTCATTACTTGTGTCCCTGTGCTTCCACATTATTGGTCTGCCGTCAGGTGTGTACTTGCCACTTATGATAACAGATGTGCAGGCATCAATTTTTCCCGTGAAGCTCAGGGCAAGCAATATCAGTATCAGGGTCAGATTTTTCATATTATTTATTTTGAAAAATGATTAATGCGTTAATGTACTGATAGTAAAAAGAAAAGATCAGATTAAGAAGACCCGGGTCCCGCGGCTCAGCAACATATACTCTCTGACTTAACGAGCCTGATCCCTGCCTTCTCCATTTCTGTGATAGCCTTTGCTTCGTTTTCCGATCCGGGCTCCACAGCTGCTATTGCGTCGGTAATAAGCCATGTATTGAAGCCTTGTTGCACTGCATCAAGAGCTGTGGTCTTAACACAGTATTCGGTTGTCAGCCCTGTTATATAGACTTCTGTTACCCTTTTGGTAAGAAGATAACCTGTGAGATCTTCATTTGTGGCCTCGAAGGCTGAATAGCCATCATCTTTGTTGCCGGTGCCTTTGTGAAAACCTTTTTGAATCCTGGTAATATTCAAATCAGGATGAAACAGTGCTCCCCTGGTTCCGTCAATACAGTGCGGCGGCCACTTATCAAAATGTTTGGTATCGGGAGGGTGAACATCACGTGATGCCACAATAAGACTGAATTTGTCCATCAGTTTATTAATTACAGGGATAATCTCATTTGCCCGTGGTGCCGGAAGCGCACCTCCGGGGCAAAAATCATTTTGTACATCCACTATTATCAGCGCTTCCATATCTTATCCTTTAAATTATTTCGTAAATCCATTAATTCCTTGCCTATACCTACCTTATAAATGTGAGGGTTATCAAACCTTTTTGTTTCTTCGGGTACCTGTACCAGCCTGTCAGCTGCGTATTTTGCAGCTTCATCAAGTGACATGGAGGTGAGAATATTACCCTTATCCATTACTTTTTCAACGAGCGGGGTGTGGGAATATTCCTCCAGCTTACAGTTTTTTTCGGGATGATGGGGATGGTAGATCTGGTGTGGCACTCTTGAATCAGCCAGCTCAATAGCATCGGCATAGAAAAGCTTTTCTCCATTGACAAAACGGTAGATTTTCTTTACCCCCGGCAGAGATGTCTTGCTGATATTATCTGAAACTTTCATACTTGGATGGTCATCTATCTGTGCCAGTTTATATACACCGTCGAGTGCACCTTCACCCATACCTGTTACCAGGGACGTCCCCACCCCGAATGAATCGACCGGGGCATCCTGGTCAAGGAGGCTCTTTATAAGATATTCATCGAGCTGGTTTGATACCACTATCTTAACATATTTAAGACCCTCCCTGTTAAGCATTTTTCGTGCTTCCTTGCTCATATAGGCCAGGTCACCGCTATCAAGTCTTATCCCTATCAGCCTGTGGCCTTCATTTTCAAGTTCCTTTGCCACCGTTATAGCATTGGGAACACCTTGTTTAAGGGTATCGTAGGTATCGACCAGCAATATGGATGAATCAGGGTACAAACCTGCATATTCCCTGAAAGCATTGATTTCCCTGTCAAAGCTCTGGACCCATGAATGAGCCATTGTGCCGGTTGATTCAAATCCGAATCTGCTGGCACTGAAAGTATTTGAACTGCCATTGAAGCCACCTATAATTGCTGCCCTGCTGGCATGTATGGCACCAAGGCCCTGTGCACGCCTGAGGCCAAAATCAACAAGAAGCCTGTCACCGGCAACAAGACGCATCCTTGCCGCTTTTGTCGCTATGAGAGACTGGAAGTTAATAATGTTAAGGATCAGGCTTTCAATAAGTTGTGTTTCAATTATGTTGCCTTCCACCCTCAGCAGGGGCTCACCGGCAAATACTATCTCCCCCTCGCGGACGGAATGGATGTTTCCCCGGAAACGGAAGCCCCTGAGGTATTCAATGAATTTATTATTAAAACCCTTTGATTTAAGATAACGGCAGTCTTCTTCATTGAAACGGTAGTCTCTTATAAACTCAAGCAGATTATCCAGCCCTGCAAAAACGGTAAAACCTCCCCCATATGGATTTTTACGGAAGAAATAGTCAAAATTGGCAGTGGTGTCATTTTTACCGGTCAGGAAGTATCCCTGTGCCATGGTAAGTTCGTAATGGTCGGTATAAAGCCCGGAATTGATATTTATTGGTAACATTTTATTAGTTTTCACTTAAATCTTATTAGTCTGGTTTCTCATCGGTGGGCAACAGATCAATACACAATCTTATACCCGGTTCAAAAATTTAACAATTTAACGATTCAACAATCTTCATCCGCACGATAAGCACCTTGTGGCTGTGGGCATAGCTTTCATCCTTTCAAATGGAATTGGCTTTTTACACACTGTGCATATACCGTAGGCAGGGCTGTCAATTCTTTTCAGTACCTCATTCAATATTTTTAATCTCTGTTTTGCCTTGACAAGGGCCTGTTTGTTGATTTCTTTGCCCGTGTTTTCCTTGGAAGTAAACCAGTCATTGGCATCTGACTGAACTTCATCGTCAGATATCAGGTCGGTAAGTGTTTCGATTGATTCCCTGAGGGTTTGAATTTCATGCCGGACCCTTTTCCTTATCACGCTCTTTTCTTCTGCCGTCATCATAGTACTTTAAATCCAAAATTAGAAAAAATTCATTGTATCAGGATTATATTTTTTTTTTAATGTAAACGAAATGTTGTAGAGATATTTCTGGTGAATCTCAGACTGATCACTGCATTAGATATCCGTACAATTTTATATGTACGTTGTTTGAGGTTAATGGTTGCTTCTAATCCTGCCAATCGATAATTATTATATCTTTATATTATTATACTATGAATTTAAATATGATGATAACCAGGTTATTTCCAAGTCTGCTCTTGCCATTTGTCTTTAGTGGCCCGGCAAACGGGCAGGACACAATACTTACAATAAATAAGGCTGTGGAGTCAGCATACGAAAGAAACAGTGTTCTGCAGCAATTGAGGGCGGCATTGAGGCAGGAAGAGCAAAGCTGGAGAACGGAGACCGGCATCGGGTCACCTGAGATAAGCTATTTCAGGGAAGGTATCCGGACGGGACCGGAAGATCTTTTCGATGAGCAGCGGATAGCCATATCGCAGGAAATTGACTTCCCGCTTACAATTATGTACAGGCTAAAAGCTGTTAAGCAGTCAGTTCTCTCCCTCGAATACCAGGTAAAAGCTCTTGAACGGCAGATAAAAACCGAAGTGAAGAGCAATTATATTGAAGTTATTTATGCCCTGTATCTGCAGGAATCAAGGCAGAGGCAAATGGAAATAGCAACAGACCTTTACAATGCTGTTTATACAAGGTTTGAGATTGGTATGGCTACAGGTGTTGACCTTACAAACGCCGAATTACAAAT
Source organism: Bacteroidota bacterium (assembly GCA_011050615.1). Classification (GTDB taxonomy): domain Bacteria; phylum Bacteroidota; class Bacteroidia; order Bacteroidales; family VadinHA17; genus UBA9300. Next base: position 80,204 of record DRFJ01000057.1, on the reverse strand, counting down.
GGAACAGGCAAAGAATGACCTTGATGAATCTGAATGGATACTTCACAGGGCAAGGTATACTCTTTTTTATTCTATGGGATTACCGGGCGAAGAACAGTTATATACAATTGAATTCAGTGATACACTCCGGGCTGAAAATGAAATATTCATTGAACGGGATTATATACCGTAATATCATTGATCCGATACTGTCACGGTATTATCCTCGCATAACTGAAGAGCTTAAGCCGGATGATACTGTTCTGGATGTGGCCTGTGGCACAGGATCACTGTCGCTGGCCATGTCGGGCCTGTCATCCCGGGTATGGGGTATTGACCTTTCTGAAGAGATGATAGGTATTTCCAATAACCAGGCAGATAAAAAGAAGGTTGAAAATGTCATATTTAAGGTTAAGGACGCTTCATATCTTTCATCGTTTGGTGATAATGAGTTTGATGTAGCCGTTATGTCAATGGCAATTCATCAGTTTGATTCAGAACTTGCCCTGAAGATCCTCAACGAGATGAGAAGGATTGCCCCGAAAGTAATTCTTATGGATTATAATTACCCGATGCAGCCAGGCATATCAAAGCTTGTGATCTTTATTATTGAGCGGATAGCCGGGGGCGATCACTACAGGAACTTCCGCAGGTTCAACACTCTGGGAGGCCTTGATTATTTCATTGAAAAGGCAGGCCTCCGCATCGAGTCAGATAAACTCGGAAAAAATAGTGCTTTCCGGGTAATGGTATGTGCTTAAAAGAATTTGCAAAATGCTAACCGGGCCGGATCTGAAAAGCTCAGACAGAAAAGCGCTTTCCCGATTGTGGTTTGCAGATGATAGTCTGCAGTTTAAAATTGCCACTAACAGCTTGATGTTTGTTAATCAAGGATTCTCCTGCCTGTAAGCATTGGGTCACCGTGATAGCCAAGTGCTTCCCAGTCGAGCCGCCGCGGTTCCCTCTTTGAGTGACATTCGGTACATCTCAGTGAACTGCCGGCAGGAGCAACCATATGATTGATTGGCCAGTACATTTCGGTTTCAACAAAACGTAACCTCCCCGAAAAGTCGAGATTAATTGTTTTCATACCCAGTTCTGCTGCTTCATCCCAGTCATAAGTTTCCCAGTAACCCTTTTTACCGAATAATTTTGCCACTACGAGATAATTGTTGCGGGCGTCGTAAGGCTGTTTGCCCCTCATAATTTTGAATGGAGTGATTTTAGCATCCGGATCTTCGAAAGAACCAAGTAGTTTATTTAGCTTAACAGCTTCTTTAGGTTTAATAATATCGCCATACAGGTAATAATCGGTCTGCCCGGTGTACCACCTGTATTCGGGAATAACATTTTTATCCCATTTAAAATCTCCTTTTTTTCTATCATAATCAGGCATCCCGAATTCATCCGGTGCAGGCTCCCTCTTTTCACCTGCTGTTGACCAGTCCCACCAGACTTTTGTCGGTTCCTCCCTTGCAAAAGCAGGGATGTGGCATGTCTCGCATGCTACTGATTTAATATGATCATTTACAATTTTTCTCCTGTGTGGTGTGTTGCCATGGCAATTAAGGCATGAGATATGGTTTGTGCCTGCGGCTAAAGAAGCCTGACCAGCCCCAAGAATTTCGTGATTCATGCCTGCATGACAATCTGAACAGGTAAAACCAAGTTTCCCTATGTGTACGTCCAGTTCAGGTGAAGGATTAATCATACTGCCATCCATATCACCGTGTTTGACACCGGTTCCCCCGCCACCGTTAAAATGACATATACTGCAATTTTCAATGCGGGTAGGCCCTACGCTCTGGGCCACCTTTAGAAGATCAACCGATGGATCAGGCATTCCTGCACCTGTTGGTACTTTTTTATATGTGTCAGTATGGTCATGGCATATAAGACAATCGATATTTTTGCCATCGGTGAAGTCGAATGTTTCGTCTTTCCAGCCATATCCTATATGACAACTTGTGCACCTGGGCCAGTTTGATGGTACAGCAATACAAAAATTATTGATCATATTTTTCTTGCCCAGCCTGATTGTTTTTCCATCAGAGGTGGTAAATTCATCACCCAGCCAGTTCCAGTGCCTGGTTTTCATGATGTCTTCATCATAACCAGGATGACATTCAAGACAAAGGGCGGTAACTTCCTGCGGACTGTCGAAGGGGCCCTCTATAAATTCAGAATGATCTACCTGGGCTGAAATGTTAGCTGTGAGAAAAAGACTTGCAAGGATAAGTACTGCATTTTTCATGATTTTCATGATATAACTAGTAATTAATTTATTTTTATTTAGTTTGTTTAAACCAATAAATGTATGCAAAAAATCTATTGGTTGATTGAAATATGCCGGGAAAAATTAATTTAAAAGGCCTGTGTGTCACCTCCTGGTTCTTATGGGGATAAACCTTGGGGTTTTCTCCTGGTACTCAACGTACCCTGGATACTTGCTCATGGATATAGACTCACTGAAGCTGCTGCTGCCGTAGAAAAGCAGTATAAGCAATACAGCGCCTATGACTGACCAGTTAAGCCAGCTGCCTGTTGCGGAAACGCTGAAGAAGTAGAATACTATCCATATTGATTGTTCCGATGCATAATTCGGATGCCTGACAATGCCCCACAGACCTGAATCAAGAAAACCCTTTTTGTATTTCTCGGGTAAGACTTGACCCGACTCAATTAAGCGCTTTTTCTCTTTCTGGAAGTTCCATTGCTGCTGGTCTGCTACTGTCTCTATTACCACAAAGCTGATTGCTATAAATGCTATCAGGTAGTCGACCCAGGACAGGGGCCCGGATCCGAGGCTTTTCAAAGCCGGCAGTGTGATCAGAAGGATCAGTCCCATCTGGTAAAATGAAATAAACAGGAGGTTGAAGAGGGTCCATTTCCATTTTGCTGCAAACTCCGGCTTTTTTCTCAGCACTGGCCACCTGTAATCCTGTTCCCCAGCCCATATCTTCAGTGAATACCCGCCCCTCCGGGCAAAATTATATGTAAGCCTTATACCCCATATGCTTGCAACCACAGCCATCAGAAGCAGCCTGGCCTCATAACCTGACCGTATGCATATTATCCATACATATATTACCGGCATGATGCTCCACAGCTTATCCACCTGGGAGTAATTCCCTGTTATTGTACTGGTAATGAAACAAAGGGCAGCCGCTATAATATAAATCCGGAGCAGGTCGGCTAGTATGGCCTGCTGTCCGGGGCTCAATGGTGTATCAATTCTGAAGGCTAAAAAGGGAATAATAATTATTGTTACTATCAGGAATAACGCAGTTTTCCACATAACACCGGGTATTTTATGTTTGACATTATTACATATAATAATACGAGGATCTTTCAGTAAAATTATTTATACGGTAAAAAATCGTATGATTAGTACGTTCTGTCATTTTGGTGACCTCGCTGCGGACCTGAATTGTCCACAGCGGGAGATTTATCACCTGAACAAATCGGGATCAAGTGATCGCACTCCATCTTTAAATGCCACCACAAATGCCTGTTCGTAACCTGCTTCCCTGCAGGCCTTCCTAAATTCAACGGCATCACGGAGCAAGGTAAATTCACCGACCGTTATGCGCCAGGCTTCCTTGTAATAGTATTCATATGTATCATGGGTTTTTCCTTTGACCCTGATATTATATTCAACACCTTTTATGGTGCTTGCCAGGATCTGTACCCTGTAAATAACAGCATCCCTGGCAGCTTCCTCCTCTTTTTGTCTTATTTCCTCCATTCTCAGGCTGTCGGCCACTCTTTTTTCTTCAGCCAGTCTTTCAGCTTCTAATTGTACGGCAAGCAGGCTGTCGGCTAACCTTTGTTCCTTTGCCAGTCGTTCGGTTTCCTTTTGTACGGCAAGCAGGCTGTCGGCTATCCTTTGTTTTTCTTCGGCTCCGGCCTTAACCACTTTCTCTGTTTCAGGACGTCCGGCTGTTTCTTCTCTTTCCTTATAAAGCGCAAGGATGGGTGGATCAACGGCATAATCTTTCAGGACATCTGACAACAGTAATGATTCATCTTTTTTATACTCATCATTCAGTTCAAGCTTAAAGAGATGCCTGCTTAACTTTTTCTTTGCTAATCCGCTTCTTTCAATCATGGTATAAAAACCATAATTTGCACCTTCCCTGTTAATTTTAAAGGCAACCTCATCATTTACCGTATTAATCTGGTCATAAAGATTTACGGGTTCATCCCACCCGCTGCCATTAAAACTGCTGAAAAATATATCATACCCTCCAAGGCCGGGCAGGCCATCAGATGAAAAATAAAGATTACTGGCATCATCAAGGCAGGCGTATAGTTCAGAACCTTTGCTGTTAAACTTTACACCCATATTTTCAGGCCTGGTCCATACATTACTCTCATACCTGCTAATATAGAGGTCCATTTCACCTGAGCCTCCGGGCATATCTGATGAGAAAATCATCAGCTTGCCATCGCTTGAAACTGTCGGATGTGTATAATTATTGTAATCATAGCAGAATGAAAGAGGTGTTCCGCTTATATGCCACGATTGAGGATTATCCCCGGTGCCCGCTTCAGCCCTGTAAATTTTGACCCTGTTATCACTACCTGATAATTTTGAGATATATGCCACTGACATGTCCCCGGTAAAGGTGGTCCCTTCAGCCGGAATAAGTAACTCACTATCAGTTTTAAAAGGGACCGGGTTGACAGGGACGGAATCGTCAAGTGTTGCATAGTATAATCCACGGTCTCCAAATGAAATATGCTTGGGAATCATTTTTGCATTCCTTTTCGAGAGAGATGAAAACAGGATGCCGTCTTTAAAAAACTGGATTCCGGACGAGGGGGTAATTAGTTCAAGGTCGAATTTCCTGATTTTAAGATATGGATTAGTGTTAATTGTATCAGTTTTCTGTAATAAAATACTGATCAGATTATCCTGGTTCACTGAATGGCCATTTACGGGGATTCCCCGTAAAATGACGGCCTGAAATATTATTAAAATTAAACTAATTCTTATCGCCTGTTTCATTCTTAATAATTTTCTTTTCTACCAGTGAAAACGTTTATATTGCCTTGATTTATTGTAGGATAAATTAATTCCTGCAGATAATTCAATCGAAGGTACACTCTTATAATAGGGGGATTTCCGTGATACGGCTAAGAATCCGCCAATATAAAAACCAGGATAATTATATCTGAAAAATAATGAAATTCTGTCCCTGTCATAATAATAGGTACCAAGGCAGAAATTATCAATATATATCTTTAGCATCGGGTGGATACGCTTCAGAAAATTATTGAAAGTGGTATCAGAGACACTGAAAATAACCGAGGGTTCAATCAATAAGTTAAGTGGCCGGAATAAAACGAATTTATAACCTGTGAGGAAATGATAATGTCTTTCTTCATGACCATAATATATACTGTCATCCGGCAAGAACCCTTCAAGTATCCCGGTTGCCGATATGCCGGCATAGAAAGAGGGACTGTAATAATAGAGGCCGAAGTCAACATTTGGATCGTAGCTTGTCTTAAGTATCGTGCTGTCAGGGGACTCCATATCTGGCACATAAGAAAACTTATTCATGGTAGCCTGCAAGGAGAGTCCGATTGATAAGAATGACATTGAATTTTCATCAAGTTTTATGTGGTAGGATCCGCTGGCTTTAAAACCTGTTGTACTGATATCTTCTGAAGACCTGTTGAATAAGTAGTAACCTATCCCTATGTTCCTGTAACTGTAGTGATCGGGGATATTATAGTAGCCTTTTATTTTTTTTACAAGTCGGGTATCCCCGTTCAGGATCATTGAATAATAATCTTCCCCCGTGGCATAAGTGAAGTTAATGGAATTGAAGTCTTTTGAACCTGTAATTGCAGGGTTATACCAGGAAGGATTATAAGTCCAGGTCCCGGCAGTGTTTAAGAGTGGATCCTGGCCATGTAACGCCAGGGGGCTTACGATTAAGATCACAATGCAAATTCTCCTGAGAGGCTTGGGAAAGATCATATTTAATATTTAAAAAAGCAGACTCCCAAGTTATAAAAATTTGGATAATCTTCTATAAATTAAAGTAAAATAGCCTTATCAGGCCTGTATTTTTTATTAAAAATATTTATATTTATAATGTCTCAGGGAAGAAAAATCCTTGTTATCGGAGGCTTGAAAATACTGCTTATTTAACATTTCTGAACACTTATCCATAAAATGGAGCTGTTTGTCAAATTAATTTACAGGCTGCAATTTATTTTCATACATTTGGTATGTATTCAACATATGCTGAGTCTGTAAAATCCAATTGTTGGATTGCTATTCTTCGGAATCAAAGATCAATTTCAAGAATCGGTTTTACATCCCGGCAATTTTGAAATACAGAAAAATTTCCTGCTTTGTCAGTCGATGTTCAATGTGATTGACGAGGCGTAAGCATACCTTCAGGTATTATTTTTATTTCGTAATTTTATGAGTGGCTTAAAGATAATCTCAAAAAAAATCACATCATGGGGCACCTAAAATTCCTTTTAACCTTATTAATTTCCATTCTGTTTGTATCCCCGGTCTTCTCCCAGGTAAGTGCCGGTGATGATCAGGTTGTTTGCGGTAGTTTAACCACTACCCTTGATGGCAGTAACCCTGTTCCAAATCCGGGCCTATGGACAACGGTGGGTACTCCTCCGGGAACTGTGGCGTTTGAAGATGCCACAGATTATAAAACAGACGTTACCGTTGGTGCCTATGGTACCTATACTTTCCGTTGGACCGTAAGCGGTGTAGGCTCGGATGATGTGGTAATAAAGTTTGTCGATCTGCCTGCAGTAACAGCTTCTGATAACGGACCTGTTTGTGTTGGGGAGCCTCTGATCCTGACGGGTGGTCCGGATAATATGGACTCCTACGAATGGTCCGGGCCGGATAGTTTCATATCAATTCTCCGGAGTCCGACTGTTTCACCTACGGCAACTATTTCCATGGCAGGTAGTTATACGCTCGAAGTTACTGATAGTGATGGATGTGTTAATAGCGCATCAACAACAGTAGTGGTGAATTTACTTCCCAGCCCGACAGCTGGTAATAACGGTCCGATTTGCGAAGGTGATGTACTTTCACTCAGTGGAGGACCTGATGGCATGGCATCATATTTCTGGACCGGCCCCGATGGTTTCTCATCTCCACTTCAGAATCCGGTTGTCTCAGATAAAGCCACTCCTGACATGGCAGGAGAGTATACCCTTACTGTGGAAGATGTTAATGGTTGTCAGAATTCCGCATCTGCTGAAGTAGTTATAAATCCATTGCCTACCGCAACAATAAGCGGGACAATTGCAGTATGCAAAAACGCCCCCTCACCTGATATTTTATTTACAGGAGCCGGAGGCAAAGCCCCTTACACCTTTGCATACAGGATAAACGGTGGTTCAATTCAATATGTAACTACCACAGGAACCAATACTGTAACTGTATCTGTTCCAACCGGCAATGTGGGTAACTATACCTATTCCCTCGTTAGTGTAAAGGATGCAAGCAGTACAGAGTGTGAACAGACACAAACGGGTAGTGCCACGGTTACGGTTAATCCATTACCGATAGCAAGCATCAGCGGCAGCACTGCAGTATGCCAGTATGACCCGTCACCCGGTATCACTTTCACCGGTGCGAACGGTACCCCTCCCTATACTTTTACGTATTCAGTCAACAGTGGCAGCAGTCAGACAGTGTCAACCACTGGCAGTAACAGTTCAATTACCATACCGGTATCAACAAATAATGCCGGATCATTTACCTATGCGCTGATAAGCGTAAGGGATGGAAGCGCTTCCGGCTGCTCGCAGTCTCAGGGTGGCAGTGCAACCGTAGTTGTAAACTCAATGCCGACAGCCACTATTTCAGGAACCACGGAAGTGTGCCAGGGTTCATCTTCACCAAGTGTGGTTTTTACTGGAGCCAACGGTATCCGGCCCTATACTTTTACTTATACCTTAAACGGAGGCAGTAATCAAAGTATAACTACTACCCCGACAAGTAATATTGCCACTTTGGCGGTATCAACAGGCACGCCGGGTACATATACATATGAACTGGTAAGTGTGAGGGATGGCAGCAGCACGGCATGCGAACAAACCCAGACAGGATCAGCTGAAATAACTGTTTACCCATCTCCTGATGCAAGCATTTCAGGGACAACAGAAGTTTGCCAATATGACCCTGCACCGGAGATAACCTTTACCGGTTCCAACGGTACACCTCCATATGAGTTTACCTATGCAATAAATAGCGGGCCGGGCTATGTTGTTGTAACAACATCAGGCAACAGTGTATCTTTGCCGGTATCAACCGAGACAGTTGGTTCATTCACCTATACCCTGCTGAAAGTTGAAGATTCCAGCTCTGCGAATTGCTCACGAGATGTAGGGGGCAGTGCAACAGTAACTGTAAATCCCCTGCCCCTGGCAAGTATCAGTGGTTCAGCAGTCGTTTGCCAGAATGACGAATCGCCTTTGATTACATTTACAGGGTCAAACGGAAGTGAACCCTATACTTTTACCTATACAGTAAACGGAGGTGCTGAACAAGCAGTTACAACTTCCTCCGGCAGCAGCGTCACGGTACCCGTAGCGACTGGAACAGCCGGAACATTTACATATGAACTGGTGAGCGTTGAAGATGGTAGTTTCTCGGTATGTTCACAGGTTCAGACAGGAACTGCCACCCTTATAGTAAATCCACTTCCCACGGCAACCATAAGTGGAACAACAACAGTATGCAGGAATGACGATCCTCCGCTGGTAACATTCAGCGGGGACTCAGGAACACCACCCTATACTTTCACGTATTCGGTAAATGGCGGAAGTGAACAGATGGTTTCAACGATAAACGGGAACAGTGTCACGGTACCTGCACCAACAGGCAATGCAGGGACCTTTGTATATGATCTTGTCAGTGTTAGGGATAATAGCAGTACTGCCTGTGAACAGGAACAGTCAGGCAGTGCGATAATAACTGTAAACGATCTGCCTCTTACATCAGCCATCACAGGGAATCCTGCGCCTGTTTGTCAGGCAACCGGAGAGACCTATAGTGTAACTTTAACTCCCGGATCAACATATAGCTGGACAGTACCTGAAGGAGCAGTAATAACGTCAGGGGCGAATGGGCCTGATAATAATACCATTAGCGTTGATTTTAGCACAAACAATGGGTATATAAGTGTGGTGGAAACAAATGCCAACGGTTGTACAGGGGCAAGGGTTGATCTTGCAATAAATCTCAAGGGATGCGAGTTGAATGCTAATTTTTCCGCAGATAATACAAGTGTATGCAGTGGCTCTAGTGTAACCTTTACTGATATGTCTACAGGCACATCCGGTTCAACAGAATATAGCTGGGACTTTGGTGCCGGATCTTCACCTTCCACAGCAACAGGTATGGGACCTCATACCGTTACCTATACCGGATCAGGGACCAGTACAGTCAGCTTAACCATAACAGACGGGGCTTCAGATGTTGAAATCAAGCTTGATTATATTACAATTCATGAGCTGCCTATAGCAACAATCAGCGGAACAACGGATGTTTGCGAAAATGATCCCTCACCGGAAATTACTTTCACCGGTCTGACAGGAACACCGCCCTTTACATTTACCTATGCAGTAAACGGGGGTAGTGAACAGACAGTGACAACAACCTCCGGCAACAGCGTAACTGTTCCTGTACCTACATGGAATGCAGGTGAGTATATTTATGAGCTATTAAGTGTCAGGGAAGGCAGTATTAATTCCTGTGTACAGGCCCAAACGGGAAATGCGGTAGTTACTGTACATCAACTACCTGAAGCAACAATAGAAGGTACGATATCTGTATGCAGGAACGACCCTGCCCCGGAAATTACCTTTACCGGATCAGGAGGAACAGAACCATATACTTTTACATATACCATAAACGGAGGAGACCCCCTGACAATTACAACAGTATCAGGTAACAGTGTTATCATAACAGTACCAACCGAGACAGCAGGTGTATTTAGATATGATCTGCTTAGCGTGCAGGATGCTGGTGTGGCAGAATGCATACAGGTTCAGGAAGGCAGCGCTGTGGTTACAGTTGATGAGATACCAGTTGCAAATGCAGGAACGGGAGGTGAAGCATGTGATGTACATTTTGAACTTAATGCAATACCAGATATTAGCACCGGTACCTGGACAATGACATCTGGCACAGGCTCAGCATCCTTTTATCCAGATGCAAATGATCCTAATGCAATAGTTACAGTTACCGACTACGGTCTTAAGGAATTCTCCTGGACCGAAGTAAATGGAAGCTGCAGCGATGTTGCAACAATCGAAGTTGCTTTCTTTGAGGTACCGGTTGCTAATCCTGGTTTAGGTGGTGAAGTATGTAACAGGACCTTTAACCTTAATGCCGTACCCGATATCGGGACCGGCACCTGGTCCATGACATCGGGAACGGGCACGGCAAGCTTCAGTCCCAATGAAAATACACCGGGTGCTCTTGTTGAGGTATCTGAATATGGAACAAAAGAGTTTACATGGACGGTGCAAAATGGCCCCTGTATTGAATCATCGACTATTGAGGTAACTTTTTATCAGCCGCCTGTTGCCAATCCCGGGTCGGGAGGCAATAATTGTGGCCTGGCATATAACCTCAATGCTGTACCCAGCCGGGGTACAGGTACGTGGACGCTGGCATCAGGACCCGGAAGTGCGACCTTTAGTCCGGATCCAAACCGGCCAGATGCAGCAGTACTGGTTGATGCATATGGTACATATGAATTTACCTGGACAGAAGTAAACGGACCATGTTCAGATAATGAATCTATTGAAGTCAGGTTTTTCGAAATTCCGTCCGCCAATGCAGGTCTGGGTGGAGAAGAGTGTGATCTGGACTTTAAGCTTCATGCAATACCAATTAATAGCGGAGGTTTATGGTCATTGCATACCGGCCCGGGGAATGCTTCATTTTATCCTGCTGCATCTGATCCGGATGCTGTCGTGACCGTGGATGCCTTTGGTACCTATCAATTTGCATGGACTGAAGTGAATGCCGTATGTCAGTCGAGCGACCTGATACAGGTTACCTTCCATGATTTACCCGAGGTATCAGCCGGAAGGGATACTGTTATTTGCCTTGGTGATACAGTTCGTTTACAGGGTGAAGGAATGGGAACATTTACCTGGGAGCCGGCTGCCTTGCTTGACTCTGCAAATATTCAATCACCCCGTGCATTCCCTGATATATCAACAATATTCAGGCTTTTACTCACCGATCAGTATGGCTGTGTAAATGAGGATGAGGTTGAAGTTGAGGTGCTTGAACCACCTGTGGCATATGCCGGACCCGACCAGGAACTTGACTACGTGTTTGAAACACAGCTTAACGCTGACCTTGAAATTAATGAGAAAGGAACATGGGAAGTGATTGAAGGCTCGGGTATAATTGCCAATGATACCCTGCCGGTAACAACAGTAAGTGAGCTTTCACTGCATGAAAATATTCTTTTGTGGACTGTCACAAATGAAGTCTGCCCGAGCTCTATAGATTACCTGGTTATAACAGTCAATGATTTTATCATACCTACTCTTATTACACCAAACCTTGATGGTAAAAACGACTATTTTGTTTTGCGTGGTATTGAAACACTTGGCAGAACTGAGTTGGTAATATTTGACAGGAGAGGGGCACTGGTGTATGAAAACGGCAATTACGATAACAGGTGGGATGGAGTGGATCAGAAAGGCAATCAGCTTCCTGATGGCACTTACTTCTACACTATCAGGCCAACCAATGGACAACCATACAGTGGATACATTGTAATACAGAGATAACATGAAAAAAGTACTTATAACATTTTCTCTTTTACTGGTGTTAAGCGGTATTGCCGCCGGACAAGCTGATCCGATAAATAACCAGTATGTGCTGAACCCAGTATCAATAAATCCGGCGTTTGCAGGAGGAAGGGGCGCACTTAACCTGTTTACATTTTATGGAAAGCAATGGATTGGGATTGACGGGTCCCCGTCTACAATAGCCATCAGCGCAGATGCACCTTTCGCAGATCAAAAGATTGGTCTCGGCCTTATGATTGTAAGCGATAAAATAGGCGTGACCCGCGAAAATCAGTTTACTACAAGTTATGCATACAGGATGCAAACGGAAAAAGGGATACTATCTTTTGGTCTCGGAGCAGGCATAACTCTTACAAATACAGCATTCTCAGATCTGATAGTCCTTGATCCCGGTGATGAGATACATTTGGTTGATACCCGGACATTTGCCGTACCTAACTTCAGTTTCGGAACTCATTATTCCTATAATAATTACTTTGTGGGTTTTTCAATACCCAGACTGTTAAATTATAGTTTTGACCTTGCAAAAAACAAGTATATACTGGATAATAAGACAAGCAGTTACAGCTATCTGCTGAATACAGGCTATATTTTTGATGCCGGTAACAATGTGAAAGTTTTCCCCTCAGTACTCCTGAGGTATAACTCAATACCATCTCCTTTAAAGTTCCAGCTTGATGTCAATACTCACCTGTGTTTATTCGATAGATTCTGGCTTGGGGCTTCGTACAGGAACAAACGTAACTTTGCAACAATGTTTCAGTTTGCACCAAATGAACAGTTAAGAATAGCTTACTCTTATAATTTTGAGACAAGCCAGCTCGGGAAATACAGCAACGGATCGCATGAGGTAATGTTAAGATATGTATTTAAATACAGCATTGAGGCTGTAAATCCGTTAAACTTTTGAATTTAATAAATTTGAGAGCTTTGAATACTGCATAAAGACCGAACCATAAGGAAAATTATGAATAAAAGAATAGTAATAGGCATTCTGCTATATATATTGATTCATCCTCATATTTTTGGACAGGAAGAAACGTATATCATTGAAAAAACTTCTTTCAGTTCGGACAAATATGATGAGTATTGCCCGGTATTTTACAGGGAAGGACTGGTATTCTCAGCCAATATTAGTGCAAACCCGCTTTTTAATTACAGCAACTCATCGAACAGGGGGGTATTCAATATTTTTTATACTGAAAAGGATTTTGAGGGAAACTGGCTTAAGCCAGAATTATTCTCCAAAGAAATTAAGACACGCTATAATGACGGACCATGCGCCTTCAGCAGTGGTTTTGATACAATCTATTTTTCCAGGAACCTCTATGTAGACAGAACATTAAAAAATAATGCACCTGCCAGGAATAAGCTGGGAATTTTTTATTCCACCCTGAAAAATAACGAGTGGGATAATGTCAGGGCAATGAGAATTAATAATGAATGGTATAATCTTACCTCTCCATACCTGTCGCCTGATGGTAAAAAACTATATTTTGCCTCGGATAATCCTGATGGTCACGGAGGTCTGGATTTATATGTATCTGACTGGAAAGGTAATTACTGGAGCAATCCCGTTAACCTGGGGCCTGTTATTAACACAGAAGGGAATGAAGCCTATCCATTTGTAAACCAGGCCGGAGAATTATTCTTCTCATCTGACGGTCACGGCGGTCTGGGTGCCAAGGATATTTTCTTTACACGTTTGTCAGGAGATGAATGGATAAGCCCGATTCATATAGATTCACCTGTAAACTCAGCTTATGATGACTTTGGAATAATTGCCGATCCCCTGATGAAGGAAGGTTATTTTTCTTCAAACAGGGACGGAACAGTTGATATATATCATTTTTATACTCTCATACCACAGGTGTTCCACAGGAGTATCCAGAAGGAAAATCAATATTGTTTTGTATTCGAAGATTCGGGTTCTGTTGTTATTGATACAAATGCCCTGAAGTATGTCTGGGCTTTCAGTGACGGTAAGTCGGAAACCGGATCAAGGATAATACATTGTTTTCCCGGCCCTGGAGACTATGAAGTGAGGCTTGATATAGTGGAAAAGGAAAGCGGGAGACTTGTTTGCCACAAATTAAGAAACATAATACATCTGAAAAATTTTGAACAACCGTACATCGATTCACCTGATTGTGGGATGACCGGAGAAATACTGCAATTCAGCGGACTAGAATCATACCTCCCTGGTTATGAAATTCTAAACTATGCATGGGATTTTGGTGACGGGACTAAAGACCTTGGTTTCAATACAAACCATGTATATCCAAAAAGCGGGGAGTACGAAGTAAACCTGGGGCTTGAATTGAAATCAGATTCTACGGGTAAACTTATGAGAACCGGTATTTCAAAAAACGTTAAGATCTTCAGTAATTTACAGCAAAAGATTGAATATGAGAAAAGGCTGAATTCGGCAGAATCTGTTCTGGTTGATGTTTTGAGCTACCCGGGGGCAAAACTGGAAACCGTGTTCTCGGTTGAGGAAAACCTCAGGCAGGGAGCTGTATTTCGCGTTGAGTTGTTAACTTCTGAAAACAGGATCAGTAATAACAGGGTGATCAGAAATGTGCCTTCAAAATATATGATTGATGAGGTAGCAAATAGCGATTCCACATTATACAGCTATTTTGTGGAATGGCAGTTGGATTTAATGGCTACATACCCTGCATACAAGGAAATGCACCAACTGGGATTTGATGATGTTGTAATAAAGGCTGTAGTGTTAACGGATCCCCCGGAGAAAGACCTGTATAATCTTCGTAAGATATATAGCACTTCAGCTGACAGATGTTTCAATAATACATATGTACTGACATCCCATGCCTTAATCATGCTCGACCAGGTTGTTAACCTCATGAACAGATACCCTGAAATTAAACTTGAAGTTGGAGTGCATACAGACAGTTCCGGAGCAGATGAATCTAACCTGGGTGTTTCCCAAAGAAGGGCTGATACAATGGTTAATTACTTAATTAATAGGGGTATAAGATCAAACAGGCTTTATGCAGTCGGGTATGGAGAAACAAAACCCATAGCACCCAATTACTTTGAGCATGACAGGAAACGGAATCGCAGGGTGGAGTTAAGAATTGTAAATGACTAATTTACAGCTTGCCTGAATTAACATAGTTATCCCTTTGTTAATAATACACTAGTTCAGGATTTTCTATCATTGATTTAAACTAATCCTCAGTATTAGGTGTTATTACAATTATCTCATCAGAAATTTTAGTAAGCACAATGATTAAACAATATCAACAATTTGAGAATTTATTACGGCAGAAAGCCTTGAGGATGTTTATGAGGTACAGTTTGCCTAGATGGCTGGTATTTATATTCGATAATACTGCAGTATTTCTGATGTTTGTTTTTGCTTATTTTGTACGATTCAATTTTGCTTCCGCTGACATACATCTCAGCGGTGTTATAGTACATGGAGCCATAGCATCATTTGTTTATCTGATATTCTCGATTCTTTTCCGCTCATATGCAGGAATATTAAGGCATACCACACTCACTGATATCACATTATTGTTTGCTGTCACGACATCATCGCTGACGATCCTGATTGGTATTTCGATGGTGAGCAGGCTACTTGCCTGGGGGTATTATCTGACGGTCCCAATATCAATCATACTGATCCATTATGTTTCAATAACTGTTTTCCTTTTCTTTTCCCGGATTTTTGTTAAAATGATTTTTCGTTTTGCTACAATGACAAGAAGAATCACCAAAAAAGTCCTGATTTACGGTGCCGGGGAAATGGGTTTTGTTGTTAAACGGGTCCTTTTAAGTGATCCCTTGTCTGCTTTTAATGTAATAGGTTTTATTGATGATAACAAAAAATTACAGGGTAAGAAGATAAATGGTTTACCCGTGTTCAGTTCAGAAGTCCTCAATACAAATTTCCTTTACAAGCATAAGATTAACACTCTCATAATTGCCATAAAAAACGTAAAACCGGGAAGAAAAAGTGAAATTTTACGAACCGCAATAGACCTTGGGCTTGAAATACTTGAAACACCTGCAATTGATAAATGGCTGGGAGGTCAGCTTAACGTACAGCAGCTACAAAATGTCAAACTGGAGGATCTTCTTGGAAGAGATCCAATACGATTGAACCTGGATCTGATCAGGCAGGGCCTGAATGATAAAACCATACTTGTTACTGGTGCTGCCGGTTCTATTGGTTCGGAAATAGTAAGGCAACTTGCACTGTTCAATATTAAAAAGGCAGTACTTATTGACTATGCTGAAACACCAATGTTTCATCTTGATAATGAGTTGCGACAACATTTTAGTCACCTTCAGTTTGATTTAATACTGGCGGATATAACAAATGCTGAAAAAATGGAGCTGGTATTCAATCAGCATCGTCCTGAAATTGTTTTTCATGCAGCAGCATATAAACATGTTCCACTGATGGAAGCCAATCCCCATGAGGCTTTCAGGGTGAATGTAGGTGGCACAAAACTAATAACCGATCTTTCCATTAAATACGGAGTTAAGAAATTTGTTATGATATCATCGGACAAATCCGTTAATCCGGCCAATATTATGGGGGCATCCAAACATTTATGTGAAATGCTGGTACAATCAAGGGTACAGGAGAAAGATAAAAATACACAATTTGTAATTACACGCTTTGGTAATGTACTCGGTTCAAATGGTTCAGTTATACCCATATTTGAAAAACAAATAAAGGACGGAGGCCCTGTAACAGTTACTCATCCAGAAGTGACAAGGTATTTCATGACAATCCCTGAAGCCTGTGAGCTGGTACTTGAGGCGGGGTTTATGGGCAAGGGTAGTGAGATATATGTTTTTGACATGGGTGATCCTGTTCCTATTGTAGACCTGGCATACCAGATGATACAGCTTTCAGGACTGGTTCCTGAGAGAGATATCGAAGTTATCTTCACGGGTTTGAGACCCGGTGAAAAATTATTTGAAGAACTTCTGACCAAAGAAGAAAATACTCTTCCTACCCATCATCCCAAAATTAAGATAGCCAGAGTGAAGAAAATTGATAATATGATATTCAATGAAAAAGTTGACAAACTTCTCAGCGATCTGTACAGCCTTTCAAAACATGAAATTGTGAATTTCTTTGAAGATATGGTCCCGGAGTACAAGAACATGAACGATAAGTCAAATTGAGCATAATTGTAATATGAAATATTGATGGATGAGTGAAAGTTGAACAGTGATACCATAAAAAGAAGAAATAAAAAGTAAAGAGTGTCTGTTGATCTTAAACAAAAAACAGTTAGTGGACTAACCTGGAACTTCACGGGTAATGCTTTTGAAAAGGCAATTAGCTTAGTTGTTGGCATTATATTAGCCAGGTTATTGACTCCAAGAGAATACGGCCTGGTCGGTATGGTTACCATTTTTATTGTTCTAACACAGCCTTTTATTAATAGTGGCTTCAGCCAGGCTCTCATAAGAAAACAGGACTGCGATCAAAAAGATTTTTCAACGGTTTTTTATTTTAATCTTTTTGTTGGGCTATTAATTTATGTCATTCTTTATTTTACTGCGCCTTTTATAAGTACCTTTTTTAAGGAACCTCAACTTACCAAGCTAACACGAGTAATAGGAACAATAGTAATAATTGATGCTTTTACCCTAATTCAAACAACAATACTCACCAAGGAAATTAATTTCAAGAAGCTGACCCAGATAAATATTGCATCAATTTCAGTGTCAGGCGTAATTGGGATATACCTTGCATACAAAGGTTTTGGGGTGTGGAGCCTGGTATACAGAGCGATATCACAGCATATTCTAAGGTCTGCCTTTTTATGGACAGGTAACCGATGGATGCCATCAAGGGTGTTCAGCATAAGAAGCTTTAAAGAGATGTTTGGATTTGGATCAAACCTACTGGTAACAGCAATAATTGATAAACTGTACTATAATATTTATAATCTTGTTATAGCTAAGTTTTTTTCTGCCAAGGAGCTGGGATTGTATTCCAGGGCTGATATGTTTAAAAGTCTAGCTTCGACTCAAATTAGTGAAATAATTGCAGTAGTGGCATTTCCGGCACTATCTCGACTACAAAATGAACCTGAACGCTTAAGTGATAATTATAAAAAGATACTTAACAGTACAATGTATGTCGTTTTGATTTTATTGTTAATTATTGCTGCAAGTGCTGAATCATTAGTATTAACACTAATTGGTGAAAAGTGGATTGAATCAGTTATATATCTTCAGTTGTTATGCTTTGTAGGAATTTTTTACCCTCTGAATGCAATGGCCAGAACACTGCTGTATGTATACGGAAAAGGAAGACTGACTCTTAAGTTGGAAATAATAACCAAACTATTTATGATACCTGCAGTGCTTACAGGAATATTTCTGGGCATTAAGGCTATGATTGTAGCAATGATTATTGTAAGTGCTGCTGAATATATATTAAAGGCATTTTATTCCGGGAGACTAATTGGATATTCAGTTTTGAGCCAATTCAAAGATCTATCAGCATCATTCTTTATAGCTATATCCGTAGGAGCCTTTCTGCTTCTTGTTGATCATTTTATTGACTGTAGTATTGCTGTCAAATTTATTTTGCAGATTGGTCTCGGAACAATTTTGACAGTTAGTGTATCGGAAATTTTTAAAATTCGTGAATATATGTTCATTAAAGAGAATTTAATAGATATTATTAAAGGGCTCTTGAATAAGAAATCATAACTTACTTATTATTATCATTCAGTAATGAATAGTCATATTTTAAATGAGGCTCGTATAAAATAATATGAAAATGAACCCAGACGTATCAATACATCTATATTCAAAGTTTAAACCGCAGAAGATAAATCTTGGTTCGTTCAATATTTACCTTAATGGTATGCCAATATTGATGGGAGAAAAGGTATTGGGATATGATTGGATCCGAAAAATATATGACGAATTTGAACATCCGCATTTCAAGTCTGATAGTGCATTAAAATTAAAAGAGATACTTGAAAATACTACCGGTTCATTTTCATTAATTTTCAGGGATGGGGATGATTATATTATTGCTTCTGATGTTATTAGAAGTTACCCACTTTTTTATGGGGTTTATAAAAACAAGGTATTTATAACAGATAATCTTGAGGAGTTCCAGAAAGAGAACGGTAGCTTTAAGGTTGATTATAAAAAACTTATAGAGTTTTGTAGCTCTGGTTCTGTATTTAATAAAGGTACAGTATATAAGGATGTTTATAGCATCCAGGCTGGTGAGATTGTTACTATTCGTAATAATAATATTATTTCAGACCGATACTTCGAACTCAAACCAAAAGAATCTGTTAGATATAGGAATCTTCCGGAACTTGATTATATAAAAGAATTCGATAGTATACTCATTCTCATTTTCTCTCGTTTGATCGAAAACCATCCGGATGTTAACAGGTGGATAATACCCCTCAGTGGGGGTCATGATTCAAGGCTTGTTGTTAATTATCTTTACAGGCTGGGAATAAAAAATGTTATTTGTTTTTCATATGGTACACGCAATAATGAACAATCAGCTATAAGTAAGAAAGTTGCTGAAGCTCTTGGTTATGAATGGCATTTTGTAGAATATACAGATACAAAGTGGAAAGTGTTGCATACATCAGGAGTATTTACTGACTATCTTTCCTATTCATGGAATGGGGTCTCTACACCTCATATCCAGGATTTTCTGGCTGTTTATGAATTAAAGGAAAAAAGGATTCTACGCGAAGGGGATATATTTATCCCCGGACATACAGTTGTTCCCGAAGATGCATTTAACGCGAATACCCAGAAATTAGAAACCAGAGAGGAAGCTTTGGAATATGTTTTCTCAAAGAATGTCCTAACTAATAAAATATTAAAAGATAGATCGTCAGTATTTACTGAACTTCAGTATATGTATGATAACTCGAAAACTACCCCTAAGAACTTTATGGGGTATTGTGATTGGCAGGAAAGGCAAGCGAAATTTATCTCAAACAGTATTAAAGTATATGAGTTTTTTGGATATAAAACCTTGCAACCTACATGGGATAGGGAGTGGATTGATATCTGGATGAAAATTCCAGCGGAAAAGAGAGTGAATAGATCACTCCAGTTTTTAATGGAAGAACGAAGAGGATTAGTAAGTCAGTTAATGAATATCCCATATGCCAACGATGATCATAAAGAAAGTAAATTCTCATTAAAATCTATTTTGAAAAGGGGATTACCAAATTATGCAATAGTCTTACTATTACGATTAACAAGGAGAGGTGTTGTTCTGAATGAAGGTATGAACCTGGTATATGCAGTTGGAGATGTAACTGTGAAAAACTTACTTGATCCGATAGAAGATTTTCCAGATCAAGTCCTTTCCTATTACAAAGACATAATGCTTCGTTACACTTATCAGGTTGACTCAAATGTACTGACAGTACTTTATATCGTCCGAAGACTTCTGGATGGAAAGAGAAACTGACAGAAAGATACAATGTATAACTTTAGTAAATTTAACCAGACAAGATTATTCTGTTAGGAGATTATTTCTATAACTGTGAATAGACGAAAAATACTGATTGTTTCAGCAACGTTTTACCCCGAGAACTCACCCCGTGCTTTTCGAACCACTGAGCTGGCAAAGGAATTCGCAAGACAGGGGCATGATGTAGTGGTATATTTCCCCTTCAAAGGAATTGATTATTCTGATTTTTCACAACAAACAAAGATCAAGCTGAAGGACCTGGGAAACCTGAGGTTTAAACGAATCAAGTTAACCGAGGGAGGACTTGGATCATTCATCAGGCGTGCAGTTAGACGGTTGCTGAATTTGCTTTTTGAGTATCCGGATATTGAATTAATGTATAAAGTTGCGGCAAAGCTGAAAGCTGAAAACAATTACGATTTGCTGGTTTCTATAGCTGTCCCTTTCCCAATACACTGGGGAGTGGCAAAAGCAAGAAGAGGAAAGCACAGGATCGCAGATATCTGGGTTGCTGATTGTGGGGATCCATATATGGGAGATACCACAGATTCATTCGGCAAGTTATTCTATTTTAAATATATTGAGAAATGGTTTAGCCGGAAAGCTGATTTCATCACAGTACCATTTGAGGGTGCAAGAAGTGCCTATTACAAAGAATTTCGTGATAAGATCAGAATTATACCACAGGGATTTCAACTTGGTAATATCAATTTGCCTTCTTTCAGGAAGGAAGCAGATTATCCTGTGTTTGCATATGCCGGAGGATTTATCCCGGGCAGGCGGGATCCTTCATCAATGTTAAAGTATTTATCCACTATTAATAAAAAGTTTAAGTTCATCATATATACTTCTCAACCAGGCTTTTTAATGCCATTTAAGGATCTGTTGAATGAAAGATTGTCAATAAGAGATTATGTGCCACGTGAGGAATTATTAAAAATCCTGGCAGGTATGGATTTCCTTGTTAATTTTGACAATAATACACAAACGCAATTACCAAGCAAACTGATAGATTATGCCCTCACCGGCAGGCCTGTACTTAATATTACATCGGGGACAGACTTATCAGTGCTTGAAGAATTTCTGGATGGAAATTACAGCAGTATGATGAAACTGGCAGATCCAGCCAACTATGATATAACAGTTGTAGCAGAAAAATTTCTTGATTTGATAAATAATAAATAAGTAGTGGACAGGGCAATACAGGAAAGACTATTCAGTTATGCAAACAGGCAGGAAGGGATGAATTATTATATAAGTTTCCTCTTCTGGCCTTTTGGAGTAACACTTGGAGCCTTGAGACACTGGGACAGGCCCTGGGCAAAAAATGTTTTCTGGTTATTTTGTATTTTCCTGGGATTAACATTTATCATAGCTCAGGAAGGTGGTGCCGATTCGGACCGGTATGCCAGGTTATTTCTCCGGTATGCCCATTCTAAAATGAACCTTGAAGAACTCTGGAGTTCTTTTTATTCCGAAAGTACAGGCTATGTTGATATTGCCTCACCGCTTATTACTTTTCTGGTCTCCAGGCTTACAGCCAATCCGGTTATACTTTTCACAGTTTTCGGGGCTATTTTCGGCTACTTCTATTCAAGAAATATTTGGTTCGTGATCGAAAAAATGGAGGGAAAAGTCACCCTCCTGGTCCTCGTTTATATTTTCTCCTTTGCATTGCTTAATCCAATATGGAATATTAACGGCTTCAGGATGTGGACTGCTGCCCAGATCTTCCTTTATGGTACCCTTCCCTATCTTCTTGATGGAAATAAGAAAAAGCTGGTATGGGCTTTAATATCAGTCTTTTTCCATTTCTCATTCATGTTTCCGATAGGCATGCTGGGTATATATTATGTCTTGAAAAACAGGACTAATATTTACCTGGTCTTCTTTATTGCAACTGCATTCATTAGAGAAATTAACCTGCTCGATGTCCGGTCAGCCCTCTCATTTTTGCCCGGTGTTTTTTATAGCAGGGTAATTGCATATACAAATCCCGACTACGCAGAATCAGTAGGTCTGGCCAGGGAAGCCCTGAACTGGTATATGATTTATTCTAACCAGGCTGTAAAATGGGTTATCTATGCCATGGTTATCTATATTTATCTATTCGGAAGAAAAGTACTGAAGGAAAGGAAGGATCTTACATCACTTCTCTGTTATTCACTTTTATTGTATGGGGCTGCAAATATTTTTAGCCTTGTACCGTCAGGTGGAAGGTATATTGTTGTGGCAAGTACCTTTATGCTGGCTTTTATTATCATATTCATTACCTCTTTCCGTGAGGTAAAGGGAATAATATTTATTCAGGTTTTGTCCCTACCCTTTCTGGCCCTTTTTTGCACTGTGGCGATAAGGATGGGCATGGACTATTACGGTCTTATGACCTTTATAGGAAACCCGATAATTGCAGCATTTTATACCGACACGGTACCGGTTATAGAGAGTTTAAAGAAGCTATTGTAGAGTTTCACCCCGTCCGCTTTTAGATTTAAATTGACTAATCATATGACTTTCCGTTCTTTACTCTCACGCATGTACACCAATTTACCTGGTTGGCGTACAAAGCGTAAGATAGTTGTAATAGAGTCTGATGACTGGGGAAGCATAAGGATGCCTTCACGTGAAGTGTATCAGAAATGTTTAAATGCAGGTTACCCTGTTGACAGGATTGCGTATGAAAGATATGATACGCTCTTAAGCCAGGATGACCTGGAATTACTTTTTAACCTCCTGAAAACTTTTAAGGACAAGAATGGTAATAATCCCGTATTTACTGCAAACTGTGTGGTGGCTAACCCTGATTTTGAAAGAATAAGGAAAGATGACTTTAAAAAGTATTATTATGAGTTAATAACTGACACTTTTAAGAGGTATCCAGAGCATACCAAAAATTTCAGTTTATGGAATGAAGGAATAACAAACAGAATTTTCTTTCCCCAGTATCATGCCAGGGAACATCTGAATGTCAGTCTTTTCATGGACGCTCTTCAAAAGGGCAATGAGGCTGTTCATTTTGGTTTTGAAAATGAAATGCCGGGAAATTTAACCCTGGGTCCTGAAGGCCTCGGTAACTACTTTGTTGAGGCCACAAAATACAGTTCTTTAAGAGACAAAGAGGAAAAACTTAAAGTTTATCTTGAGGGACTTGACATATTTGAAAAACTCTTTAAATACAAATCCAGAACAATAATACCGCCTAATTATATATGGAGCCCTGACCATAATAACGCAGTCCTTGAAAAAGAGGTTAATATTTTTCAGGGTATACGCAAGATCTGTGAACCGGTTCCAGGACAAAAAAGTATTTACCATAATGTCTACCTCGGGAAAAAGAATAAATTCGGGCAAATTTACCTGGTCAGGAATTCAATCTTTGAACCATCATTGTTTAACTCCGGAATAAGGGATCATGTAGGTAGATGTTTAGGAGATATGTCAATCGCATTCAGTATGAACAAGCCAGCAATAATAGCCAGTCACCGTATAAATTACGCCGGCTTTGTTGATGAAAAGAACCGGGACCGGTCTCTTGTGTTGCTGAAACAACTGCTCACAGAAGCTCTCAGACGCTGGCCTGACATAGAATTTATGACCTCCTTACAATTAAGTAAATTGATAACTGAAGTCTGATTCTTAACAACCGCATGATGTATAGAATAATAATTCAGAATAATAAACTGCCTCTTAAAGAGCGACTTAAGGGGGTAATCAGCTATTTGTTGATCAGGAGAGGAGCACATATTCTGTGGAAAAGAAGGTTTAATAAGGTTTTCGATTTATATCCGGACTTCAATAAGCCATGTGAACGATCTGTAGAAACCGCTCATAAGGAATTCTGGAAACCCTTCAGCAGGAGGCTGAATATGGCTACTTTAAGGGTGTGTTCCAGTATATCAGGTGTGGCAAATCCAAAGTACATACCGGAAGAAATATTTGTAAGCGATATCGAGCCTACTTTAAATCATACTAAAACAGTTGAATATCTTACATATAAAAGTTTTTATAACCACTGGTTCCCGGGCAATATTTTCCCTGAAGATTATTTTCATAATGTAGACGGTGAATGGCTGGATAGTGACCTGAATCCTGTTGACTTCAGTGACATTGAGTTCATCTCCGGCAAACTAAATTACCCGGTGGTCGTTAAGCCCAACAGGGATTCTTACGGGGGTCAGAATGTATATTTCCCCAGGAATAAGGATGAACTTGCTACGCTTATAAGGAATAAGAAGAACTTTTTGGTGCAGGAAAGAATAAGGCAAGGTTCATTCTATGAGCAGTTCAATAAGAGCGGAATAAATACCTTGCGGGTAAATATTTATCGTTCTGTTAAGGATAATAACTTACATATTGTTAATGTTGTCCTGAGGATGGGTGTTGGGGGTTCACTGGATAATGAAACGGCTGGAGGTATTGTTACAATGATAAGACAGGATGGGGCAATGAATGGTTTTGCAGTGGATAAATATGGTAAAAAGTATATTGAACATCCTGATACCGGTGCAAGGTTCACTCAGGAAATTCCTGATTTCGAAGGATTGAAGGAAACAGCACTTAAAATTGCCGGAAAAATATTTTACGCCGGAGTGGTATGCCTTGATCTTTGTTATGACTCGGAACGCAGATGGAGGATGATTGAGGTAAACATCAACGGAGGCACCATACGATTTGCTCAATATCATGGCTCTTTGTTTTTTGGTGAATTCACCGATGAAGTTTATGAATATTGTATTAATAATCACTGGGCACTTAAATAATAAGGACAAAGATGGGCTCAGGGAATAGTATCTGGCGTTTTATATTAACCCTCCAGAAGTGGTTTCATTATTTCTATAAGAAATGGATTTTTTTCAATGCAAGGGCAAAGGCAAACAGGTTGAGAAAAGGTGTTATTCGCCGAAAGGGAGTGCGAATAACAAACAGGCGTTTATTGAAAACAATAAAAGACTACTCAAAGCATAAGTTTGGCACTACTGCTTACTGGCCTTACCTGGCACTTTATACTGAAATAAGAGGAGAATTTGTACCCGGGTGGATGCCTTACGATTACTATGTATTTATTTTATTGCCAAATCTTAACCCCAGACCGGGTGTTCTAATTAATGACCTGAAGACATATGACTACAGGCTTTTCGGAGACTTCGCTATCAAACCGCTCCTGATTTATGTTTCAGGTATGTTTATTGATCCGGACATGGAAATTATTGATAGAAAACGGCTAATAAAATTTCTTTCTGATTATAATGATACTATAGTTATAAAACAGGAAGGTGGTCGTGGTGGTAAGGAGGTCAGTATACTTCATTCTTCAGAATTTGTTCCGGAAGAACTGGATAAGAAGAAAAACTATGTTATACAGCCCTATATTAGGCAGTATAAAGTACTGGATGACCTGTATCCTGACAGTGTTAACACTTTCAGGATAATTTCTTTCTTAAGAAAGGACGGATTGGTAAAGATTATATATGTTATGCTCAGGTTTGGTGCTGATAACCTTAAAGTTGACAACCTGTCATCCGGTGGTTATTATCTGTATTTTAATTTAAATGGGAATCCTGATAGCAAGATATATGAATGGCAGACCGGCATAGAAATAGGAGACAGACACAAAAATACGGGCTATGTATTTTCAGATATTGAAATTCCTATGTTCCACGATATGCTGGAAAAATGCAGACAGGCACACAAGAAATTTCCCTATGCCCGTGTAATTGGCTGGGATGTTTGTATAGAAAACACGGGTGAACCAAAGCTCATCGAATGGAATGCTGAAGAACCCGGCTTTTATCCTTTCGAGGCTAAATATGGTCCCTTATGGTCTGAGGATGATGATATCTGGGATCTGGAATATTCTGTAAAGCATCTGAATAAATGATAAGGCTTTACCTTGGTAAGATAATCATTCGGCTAAGAATGATCTTTGAAAAATTTACAGATGCCCTCCTGCATAAACTTATTCTTGCATATCTCAGAAATGATGCTCATATGGGACGGAATGTGGTAACTAAAAGTAAAGAAACTAAAGTTTTAAGTAATAAGTTAAAAAAGTCAATTAAAGAATATTCAAAAGATAGGTTCGGAAGTAAAAATTACTGGCATTACCTCGCTCTTTATACAGAAATCAGAGGAGAGTTTCTGGAGGGATGGTTGCCGTATGATTATTACAGGTTTGTGTTCCTGCCAAGGATCAATCCTAAACCTGCACTTTATCTGAATGATTTAAAGACCTATGACTACAGGCTTTTTGGTGATTTTGCATTAAAACCTTTGTTTCTTTTTA
The DNA here is from genome assembly GCA_011050615.1 of Bacteroidota bacterium. GTDB lineage: Bacteria > Bacteroidota > Bacteroidia > Bacteroidales > VadinHA17 > UBA9300. Next base: position 53,619 of record DRFJ01000057.1, on the reverse strand, counting down.
TCTCAGGAATGTTCTTCAATACAGATCTGGAAACCGTAGGGAAAGATGATGTAAAATCTTTTATGTCAGAATATAATGATAATATTGTCATAAAGGAAGAATCAGGATGGGGCGGTGAGCAGGTAAGAATTATTAACCCGGCATCTTTCAGCCCTTATGAACTGCCGAATGATAAAAATTATGTTATCCAGCCCTTTGTTGAGCAATATAAAGTCTTAAATGATCTTTACCCGGAAAGTGTCAATACCTTCCGGGTCAATACATTTCTTAAAAAAGATGGTTCTGTCATTCCAAAATATGTATGGCTCCGATTTGGTAAAGATGGCATGAGAGTCGACAATGGTACTATGGGTGGTGATTTCCTTTTCTTTGACCTGGCCGGGAATCCTGAACCTTACAGTTACGATCATAAGACAGGGATGAAGATAGGAGACAGACATAAAAATACCGGTTACCTTTACTCGGATGTTAAGATACCGATGTTTGGAGAGATTATTGAGAAATGTAAGGTGGCACATAAAAAATTCCCTTATTCAAGGTTAATAGCCTGGGATGTTTGCATTGATAGTTCCGGGAAACCAGTACTTCTTGAGTGGAATGCCAATAATCCTGATTTTCCGACAGAAGAGGCTAAATTCGGACCTTTCTGGCCCAATGATGAAGAAATCTGACTGAATGAGATATTTGATCAGGCTTTATTTCGGGAAAATTATCATTCGTATAAGGATGATGATTGAGAAATGGTCGGAAAATGTTAAACTGAAGATAATCCTGGCTCATATACGGAATGAAGGGCATTATCTCAGGAGAGAAGTTGAGAAAAGGAAGGGCGTAACGATCATGAACAGAAAGGTTAAGAAAGATATCAAAGAGTATTGCAGGCAAAGGTTCGGGAGCAAAGCCTGGTGGCCTTACCTGTCTTTTTATACCGAGGTCAGAGGAGAGTTTATCAGGGGATGGATCCCTTATGACTATTTCAGATTTGTGTTGCTGCCTAAGCTGAATCCTAAGCCGGCCCTCTATATGAACGATCTCAAAACATATGATTACAGGCTTTTTGGTGATTTTGCAGTAAAACCTCTCTTCCTGTATATCTGTGATATGTTCCTTGATTCAGAACTTAAAGTTGTTGAGAGGGGAGAGGTTGAAAAATTTATGTCAGAATATGATAAAAAAGTTGTAATCAAGGAAGAAGGAGGCTGGGGTGGGCAACAGGTGAGAATTATTGAAGCTTCAGGTTTTATGACGGAGAAGCTTAATCCAAATAAAAACTATGTCATACAGCCGCAGGTAAAACAATATAAACTCCTTAATGATTTATATCCTCACAGTGTTAATACATTGCGTGTAAACACATTTATGAGAAAAGATGGGTCAACAGTGGTTAAATATGTGTGGCTACGCTTTGGAAGAGATGGGACCTATGTTGATAGCGGGACAATGGGAGGTTATTATGTCTACATAGATCTGTCCGGTAAGCCGTCTGATTATTGCTATGATCCGGCACTGGGTCTTGAAGTCACCGACAGACACCCTAACACAGGATTTTTAATTTCCGATATCAAAATTCCTATGTATCAGGATATACTGGAAAAGTGTAAAAACGCTCATAAACTATTTCCGTATACGCGATTAATTGCATGGGACGTGTGCATTAATAGCCTGGGAGAGCCAAAACTCCTGGAATGGAATACTAATAACCCGGGATTTTCTTCACCTGAAGCAGGTTATGGACCATTCTGGACGGATGATGATGAAATATAGCCTGCCTGCCTGATTATTTAGCGAAATGGATATTAAGATAGCAATTCAGTATCGTAATGAAGACTATACAACAGGATGGATAGACTATTGCGAGAAAAATAAAATATCTTATAAACTTGTAAACTGTTACGGCAGTGATATTATTGAACAAATTAAAGATTGTGATGCATTGATGTGGCATTTTAATCATGAAAGCCCGAAGGATATACTGTTTGCAAAGCAGTTGATTTATTCGCTGGAGATGTCAGGGAAAATTGTTTTCCCTGATTTCAGGACCTGCTGGCACTTCGATGATAAAATAGGTCAGAAATACTTGTTTGAATCAATAAAAGCACCGCTGGTGCCCTCCCATGTCTTCTACTCACTCAATGATGCTATTAAATGGATAAGGAAAGCAGAGTTCCCAAAGGTTTTTAAGTTAAGGGGTGGATCAGGATCAATAAATGTGAGGTTGGTGAGAACCCGTAGTCATGCAGTAAGGTTGGCAAGGAAAGCATTCAGGAGCGGTTTCAGGTTGTTTAATTCTTCATTTTCCCTGAAGGATAGATGGCTGAAATACCGCCAGGGCAAGGAAACGCTGTTCGGCGTGGTAAAAAGTATTGTACGACTTGCTTTTCCGCCCAGGTACTCTCATATATCCGGTAAAGAACGCGGGTATGTCTATTTCCAGGACTTTGTTCCGGATAATGATCACGATATAAGACTCACTTATGTAGATAAAAAATGTTACGGACTGAGAAGAAAAGTGCGGGACGGTGACTTCAGGGCTTCAGGTAGTGAAAACTATGATTATGACCCTGATCATATACCGGAAGATGCAATAAAAATTGTATTTGATATGGCAGCTAGACTTAAACTGCAGACGGCAGCATTTGATTTTGTCGTGTATAATGGCCGGCCGATGATTGTTGAAATAAGTTACGGGTCAGGAACCGCACCGGAATATTATCATCACGGTTACTGGGATCACGATATGAATTACTATCCGGGCAAATTTGATCCGTATGGATGGATGGTAGATAATGTACTGGAACTGGTTAAGTCAGGGCAGATTAATTTATTGGATTAAAGATTACACTAACAGTGAAGATTGGAATTCATCATAGAGAAGGATCCTTCAGTAAATACTGGATAGAATATTGTGAATCCAGGAATATACCCTGGAAACGGATTGACTGTTACAAAAGTGATGTAATGTCACAGCTTTCTGATTGTGATGCATTTATGTGGCATCATTTTCATATAAGCCCCAAAGACACACTGTTTGCAAAACAGTTGCTATATTCAGTTGAGATGTCCGGCAGGGCAGTTTATCCTGATTTCAGATCTAACTGGCATTTCGATGACAAACTGGGCCAGAAATACCTTCTCGAAGCAGTAAATGCCCCTATGGCAAGTTCTTACGCATTCTTCTCGAAGCATGATGCACTGGAATGGATAGCTAATACTACATTTCCCAAGGTTTTTAAACTTAGGGGAGGGTCAGGTTCTGATAATGTTAAACTTGTTAAAACAAAAAGAGAGGCCAGGGTATTAGTAAACAGGGCATTTGGAAAAGGCTTCCGGATATTTAATGCATACACTGGTCTGAAAGAACGATTGAGGCAGTACAAAAAAGGAAAGGCAGATTTAAATGAGGTTTTCAAGGGCATAGTCAGGTTCTTTATCCCTACTCCTTATTCAATAGTGCATGGGCGAGAACGAGGTTATATATATTTTCAGGATTTCATACCGGATAATACTCACGATATAAGGGTAACATATGTATTCAACAGGTGTTTTGCTCTGAGAAGGAATGTGCGGCCGGGTGATTTCAGGGCATCAGGAAGCGGAATGATCGATTATGATATGTCAATGATACCTGAAGAAGCCTTAAAAATTGCTTTCAGTGTCGCAAACAGATTAAAGCTGCAGTGTGCTGCCTTCGACTTTGTTTTACACAATGGGCGGCCCCTTATTGCTGAGGTTAGCTATGGGTTTGGCTATGATGAAGATCAGTTCAACCATGGCTACTGGGATGAAGACCTTGATTACCATCCCGGGACCTTCAATCCCTATGCGTGGATGGTGGATGGCATTGTGTTTTCTGTTAAGGATACTGATGACTAATATAATATAAGACCTAGTAGTTGAAATGAGAAAGAAAAAGCTGTGTTTGGTTATTCCGTCCATGGGGGTAGGAGGAATGGAGAGAGTAATGTCTGAACTGGCATACTATTTCTGTAATAAAGACGATCTTGAGGTTCATATGGTTCTGTACGGTAAAGATCCTGTTTTCTTTTATCAGGTACCCGAAAACCTGAAAATCCACCTGCCAACGTCTGTTTTTAATGACAGGCTGAGGTTCATTTGTACCATCATCAGATTGTCTTACCTCAGGAAGGAGGTCAGAAGAATAAAACCTGATTCTGTTCTCAGCTTCGGAGAGTACTGGAATAGTTTTGTCTTACTGGCTCTGATGGCTTCTCCCTACCAGGTATATATATCAGACCGTTGCAGCCCTGAAAAGAAATTCAAATTATTACAATCACTGCTGAGAAAATGGCTCTACCCAAGAGCAAAAGGCATAATTGCCCAGACATATACTGCCAAGAGAATATACGATAAACATTTCAATAACGGTAATATTTCTGTGATTGGCAATCCCATCCGTTTTGTAACCTTCGATAATATTTCTAAGAAAAGAGAAAAAATTGTGCTGTCGATAGGCAGGTTAATAAATTCAAAAAATCATGATAAACTGATTGAATTGTTTTGTGATATAAACAGGAGGGGATGGAAATTAATCATTGTTGGAGGTGATGCCCTGAAGCAGAAAAACATGGTAAGGCTGAATGAGCTAATAGCCAGGTTGAATGCTGGCAATTCAGTTTTCCTTATGGGTAAGATTAATGATATTGACAGGTTCTACCTGGAGAGCAGCATCTATGTTTCCACTTCGTATTCTGAAGGATTCCCAAATGTAATCGGCGAGGCCATGTCTGCCGCATTGCCGGTAGTGGCATTTGATTGTGTTGCAGGTCCGTCAGAAATGATTACCGATGGGGAAGACGGCTTTTTGATAAAAGTAAATGACTATTCTTCATTCAGGGAAAGGCTGGAACAATTAATGGATGATAAGATGCTACGAGAGAAGATTGGTGCAAAGGCTAAAGAATCGATAAATAAATTTTCTATTGGAGAAATAGGCGAACAGTTTTATAAATTTATTCTCCCCGAATGAAAGTGCTCCAGATAAATACGACTGCCAACTCCGGCTCACACGGACGCATTGCTGAAGATATTGGCAGACTGGTAATTGAAAGAGGGGGAGAGAGTATAATTGCTTATGCCAGAACCGTTAATGAAAGTAAGTCTGAGCTGATAAAAATTGGAAATAAACTGGACCTGGCCTTTCATCTGGTTAAAACACGGCTTTTTGATCGTCATGGATTTGGTTCATATGGTGCAACAAAAGCTCTTGTCCGTAAAATTGATGATCTGGATCCTGATATTATTCATTTTCATAACCTCCATGGTTACTATCTAAATATACAGGTGCTCTTCGACTACCTCAAAAAACGGACTAAACCCCTGGTGTGGACTTTTCATGACTGCTGGCCTTTTACCGGCCATTGTTGTCATTTTGAACATGTCTCTTGTAATAAATGGAAGAGTCAGTGTTTTGACTGCCCCCTCACCTCAGCTTATCCGATAAGCTGGTTTGCCGATAACTCCAGAAAAAATTTTCAGCAGAAGAAAGAGCTGTTCAGCGGTATGAAAAATATGATCCTGGTGTCTCCCTCTGAATGGCTGGCCAGATTCCTGGAAAAGTCATTTCTTTCAGAGTATAAGATTAAAGTCATAAATAATGGCGTTGATATTGACAATTTTAAACCTGTTTCTTCTCACGCCATAAAAGAAAAGTACAAGATTGACAGGAAATATATCATTGGTGTTGCAGGTACATGGACTAAAAACAAAGGTCTGGGCGATTTCATCAAATTGAGGTCAATTCTGGATAAGGAAATAGAGATAGTCCTTGTTGGCCTTACAGGTAAGCACATGAAACAGGCAGGCCATGAAATAAAAGGAATATCCCGTACCGAGAACATTGGAGAACTGGCAGCACTATATTCGGGGGCACAAGCTTTTATTAATCCAACATATGTTGATAATTTCCCTTCTGTTAATATTGAATCCCTCGCCTGTGGCACTCCTGTCATTACTTATAAAACAGGGGGGAGCCCGGAATCAGTTGATGATAATACGGGTATAGTAGTAGAAAAAGGAAACATCAGGGAGCTTCATAATGCTATATGGGAGATAATAAATAATAGTGACAGATATAGTGCAACAGTGTGCCGCGAGAGTGCACTCAGGAATTTTTCGGCAAAGGATCGCTTTGAAGAATACCTTGAACTTTATTATGAGTGCCTGGTTAAGGAATAAAACTTATGTCTGATCAATGATTGCAAATATTAAAAACAGCATACGGTTAAATCTTAAGAATATACCGGGCTGGCGTACATCCCGTAAGATCCTCGTTCTCGAATGTGATGATTATGGAAGCACAAGAATGCCTTCAGAAAATGCCTATGAACGTTTATCCTCAGCAGGTTTGAATATAGGATCAGCAAGATACGACAGGTACGAAACCATCGAAACGAGGGAAGACCTTGAACAAATGTTCGAAGTACTTTATGAAGTAAGAGATCAGCACAACAAGCCGGCAGTTATGACCGCTGTAACCAGCATGACAAATCCTGATTTCGGGAAAATACGCTCCTCAGGATTTAATGCGTATTTTTATGAGAAATTTACAGATACTCTCAAAAGATACTACCCTGAGAGCAATGTATTCGAAATGTGGAAGCAAGGAATGGATGCAGGTATCTTTGTGCCTGAACTACATGGACGAGAGCATATTACCGTACAGCTCTGGATGCAGAAGCTAAGGGAAGGGGATAAAGACCTTTTATTCGCATTTGATGAAGGCTTTGTTTCCCTGGCAGTCCCTGGCATACATTCTATTGCAAAAGGATTCAGGGCTGAGTTTTATTTTGATTCAGAAGACCAAAAACCCTTTCTGGTAAATTCAATTAAAGATAGTGTGATACTTTTCTGGGAGATATTTGGTTTTTCACCCAGGGTTTTTGTGCCAAGTAATGGTATTTTTAACCCTGAATTTGATAGAGTGGTAGCCGGGGCAGGAGTCAGATTCCTGAATGTCAATCATTCTATGCCTTATTGCGTTAACCGCGGGGATTTGAAATACAGGCATTTTATCACAGGACAGAAGGGACCGGAAGGTTTAACATATTATACGCGTAATTGTGCATTCGAACCTACAGAGGCTAGTTATAATGGTATAGGTTTTACAATGAAACAGGTTGAAGCAGCTTTCAGATGGGGTAAACCGGCAATTATAAGTACCCACAGGGGGAATTTTGCAGGCGGGATAGACGATTCCAACCGCAAATATGGACTTGGAGAATTGCGAAAACTGCTGAAAGCTATCGTGAAGAAATGGCCGGATGTGGAATTCTTGAGCTCAGGGGATGCGCTGGATTTTATGCAGCAATCAAGATAAATAATAACTGAATGTAATGGAATAGACTAATTCTATGAATATACTTTTTGTTACAATACTTAGAATAAATGATATAGAAGACAGAGGTATTTATCCCGACCTGATGAGGAAATTTTGCAGGGAGGGCCACAAGGTATTTATTCTAACACCCAATGAAAGGAGATATAAGCAGGGAACGACACTAGTAAATGATGGTAATGTTTCAATAGTGAAGGTCAGAACTTTAAATATACAGAAGACTAATGTGCTGGAAAAATGGCTTGGCACCTTGTTGATCAATTATCAGTATTCGAAAACTATCAAGAAATATTTCCCCGAAACAACCTTTGACCTCATAATCTATTCCACACCACCTATAACCTTTACACCGCTAATTAAGTATGTAAGACGCAGAGACAATGCTGTTGCCTACCTCCTGCTTAAAGATATTTTTCCGCAAAATGCAGTTGATCTGGGATTGATAAATAAGAAGGGTATAATGTATAAATATATGCGGAGACTGGAGAGGAAACTATATGAGATTTCTGATTATATTGGTTGTATGTCCCAGGCAAATGTGGATTATCTGATTGAAAACAACCCCGATGTCGATCCTCATAAAATTGAGGTTAATCCAAACAGCCATGAATTATTTGATGAAGAAATAACTGATAAACAAAAAATATCTATCAGGGAAAAATATAATCTTCCCATGGATGCAACAGTGTTTATCTACGGAGGGAACCTTGGCAAACCACAGGGTGTCGATTTTATAATCGATTTCCTGAATACACAGAAGGGGAAACCTGATACCTATTTCATTATAATTGGCTCAGGAATGGAATATAATAAAATTGAGAACTGGATAAATAACGAACCATGCGATAATATAATGCTTCTCAAGGAATTAGCCAAGAATGAATATAATATGCTCGTACAGTCCTGTGACGTTGGTATGATTTTTCTGGATAAGAGGTTTACCATACCAAATTTCCCCTCCAGGATTCTATCCTTCATGGAATATAAGATGCCGGTAATTGCAGCAACAGACACAAGTACCGATCTGGGTAAAATTATTCAGGAAAATAATTTCGGACTATGGTCAGAAGCAGGAGATACTGATACTATTTCTGAAAATGTAATGTTGCTTGCTAATAACAAGGAATTGAGAAAAGAACTCGGTCTGAACGGGTATAAACATTTCAATGACAATTACACGGTAGATATCTCCTATAGACTTATTACAGCTCATTTCACCAATATCTGAACATTTTTATGACTTATTACCTCTCTATCTCTTTCCTGGAAGGGTGTCTAACCCAGGATTTTAATTAAGAAGAATTGTGGCAATCAGATAATAATCTGTCTTTATGGTAGTAAGCTACTTAAAAAGAATATTATACTTCATTTATTACCTTCAAAAGCAGGATAAACGGAGATTCAGAAAATTCCTGGCTTATGCTAAACAAATAAGTAGTAAATCCTATCCAGCATTAATAACTGATATTGTCCTGTCATCCTTCAGGTATAATATGTCACTTCTGGACTATTTCTATTACAGGTTTTATATGCATGGCAAGGACGAAAGAAAATTATGGGCTGGTTCAGGTTTTATGTATGAGTACCAGTTAATTATGAACCCCAAAAAATCCCGTGATGTTTTGCAGAACAAAATATCTTTCCTTAACTCTTATGCTCCCTTTTTTAAACGCGGTTATGCTGATATTAAGCAACTGCTTAATGATAGCACCCTGGTGAGAAAGATGCTGGATAACCCTTCAGGCAAACTGGTAATGAAAGCATCAGGAGGCCAGGTGGGGGCAGAGGTTGAGGTGATAAGGTGCTCAGAGTATACTCCTGAAAGCTTATTGAGCTTAATGGAGTCTAAAAATTTTGATCTGCTGGAGGATTACATCATACAGCATCCGGATTTGATGGACTTATCACCGTCAGGTTTAAATACCGTACGTATAATCACTCAACTTATTGATGGCAGGGTAGAATTTCCCGGAGCCAGGTTGAGGATAAGTGTAAATTCGTATGTTGATAACCTTGCTGCAGGGAATCTTGCAGCTCCGGTTGATATTGAAACAGGCCTGGTATACGGGCCGGGTATATATAGCGATATAACCAGGGAGGAAGCAGACACTCATCCCGTAACGGGGCAAAAAATAAAAGGTTTCAGGGTTCCATACTGGAATGAGACTATTGACCTTGCAAGAGCAGCTGCACTTTATATTCCTGAAAACAGGTCTGTTGGCTGGGACATCGCTGTTACAGAGCTTGGCCCCGAGCTTATTGAAGGTAATCATAACTGGTGTAAATTGCTGTGGCAACTGCCTGTAAAGAAAGGTCTTAAGTATGAACTTGAAAAATACCTGAATTGGAGAAATTCCTGATTTTCATCAAACATCATTTCAGGTTTATCTGGAGAATAATTGAATGGGTGAATGGACAAATGTTTTCACTTCTCCACCGTAGCCGGCTGTACAAAGTTCTTCCTGGAGTTTTCAGGGACTTTTCCCGGCCTCCATTCATATACAGCCTGCTTAGTCTGGAAGACTCTGAACCATTATTTAAGCTCATAAATTCACAAAATAAAAAAGATCTTGATTATTTCAGGCCTCACGGATTCGACCTCCTCAGTATAAAGAAACAATTTGCAAACTCTTCCTTCCTTATGATGGGGGTCTTTGACAAGGAGGACCTGGTTGGATATTTCTTTCTGCGGTTCTTTGCAAACAGAACGTGCTTTGTCGGACGGTTGATTGATAAACAATACAGGGGGAGTGGAATAGGAAGGGTTATGAACGATATAATGTATCATACTGCCTGGCGTATGAATTTTAGATGCTTGTCAACTATTTCACGTAACAATGCTGCTGTAATGAAGGCCCATTCTAAAAATCCCAGTATGATTATATTGAAGAAACTCAAGGATGGTTATATGCTGGTGGAGTTCATAGATCAAACCCGGTTAAAGGGGAAAGCTGCTCAGCATTAGCTTAACTACTTTTATTCTATCTTAATTATTAAATACTTATGGTCACCTATTTACTGGTAATATTATTTGTCTTCTCCTTACTAATATATCTTATAATTGACTACACAGGCCCCAAAAAAATTCTTTTAGAAAAGGATATCGTATTCAATATGAAATGTATGCGGGCAAAGGATCTGATGGTACAGGAATATGATAATGAAGGCAATCTTTGGGCGTCACGTGGCTTAATCCTATATCGTTTAGCAAGGGAGGATGATAAGTTTGTAAGGATGACGAGGGTACCAAGCGGTTTCTCTCTTTTCTGGTTAAATAGTTTCAGCCTGTTCCGCAAGTTTACTCTTAGACCGGAATGTGTGGAGATGACGATAGCAGATAGTGGAGCTATTTGTGCTTTCTCATCAGGTAAAATGTGGATAGCTTCCGTATACACCGGTAAGTTTCATAAGACATTCACCCTGCCTAATTATGGGTTCAAGGTGGGCAGAGGGATTATGAGTACTGGACTAGCCCGCTACAACAATGGGGAGTTCCTTATTGGAGAATACTTCAGTAACCCTGACAGGACCAGTGTAAATATTTACAGGAAAGTACCCGGCAGAATGCAATGGGAAACAGTTTACGAATTCAAAAAGGGCCAGATACGTCATATACACGCAATCCAAAGCGACCCTTATACCGGTAAATTATGGATATGCACAGGAGATGAAGATGATGAGGCTATGATTGGGTGGTCTGATGACAGATTCAAATCTATAAATGTAATAGGTAGTGGCAGTCAGGTCTGGCGCGCATGCCAGCTGGTATTTACTGAAAAGGCAGTATTCTGGGGAACTGACACAGGATCAGAAGAGTTGGCAGGGATTTACAGCTGGGATAAAAACACCGGGAATCTGAGCCGATTATATAAAAGCACCGGGGCTATTTTTTTTGCCACTGTGCTTGATGATGGAACAATAGTAATGAGTACAGACAGGGAGGGTTTCCCGAATGAGAAAGATGATAAGACAAGGTTATTAATTATTGATAAAAAAGGGAAAGTGTCGACTGTGATATGCGGAACCTGGAATTATAAGAGGCACGGATTTCGTTTCAATTTTGCAAAACTTCGCTTTCAGCGTAACCAGAATTACGACCGGCTGGCCGTATCGGTATTGAATCAGGAAGAACTGCCTGATGGCGACATGATAATAATTGATAAGGGTGAACTCAAGGCTCATACCTGAAGATGACAAAAAGACTTTCAGTATTTGAGATTGATGTTAAAAATACTTTGATATGAAATTTGATTATGTTACGCGCTATGAGCAGCTTAAAAATAGTTCTGTATTATTATATAAATACAGGTCTGTTCTGAGAGGAGCAATGCTCACATTGTTGGCAACGATAAATAAGAAACAGGATAATACTTTCTTGCGGTGTTTATATTGCCACTATGTTTATGATGACCAGAGGGAAGAATTCGAGCATGTGATCCAGGAACTGAAAAAGATTGGCCGGTTTGTTGATACGGCTACGTGCATAAGAATGCTTCGGGGAGAGGAAAAAATTGACAAGAGATATTTCCATTTATCTTTTGATGATGGTTTTCGTAACCATTTTACAAATATTGTGCCCATATTGAAAAAGCACAATGTGCCGGCCATCTTTTTTGTTCCGTCATCCCTGATTGATGCCGACTGGGATGAAGCAAGGAAGTATTGCATTCTGACGAAGTATAAGGGTGTAATTGAAATGCTTAGATGGAGTGATCTCAGGGAAATGGTTTCCATGGGATTTGAGATAGGTTCCCATACAAGAAACCATGCCAGATTTTCTGATATATCGGGCAGTAAGGCCCTGCTGAAGGATGAAATACTGGGATCAAAGAGAGATATTGAAATAAATATTGATTATGAATGCAAATATATATCGTGGCCGTATGGGCGACTGAGTGATGCAAATCTGGAATCCTTGCAGATGGTGGCTGATGCAGGCTATAAAGCATGTTTCGGTGCTTACAGGGGAACTGTGATGCCCGGTGCGACTAATATTTACAGTATCCCGAGACATCATTTTGAGGTAAACTGGCCCCTTTCACATATTTTATATTTTACCAGGGGTAACATGGAAGTAAAAAAGGTCATGTAATCTTCATCATTTAGAAATGCCGAAGAGACTTTTTGATATTATAGCTTCAATATTTGGACTGCTGCTGCTTAGCCCCCTGTTGATAGTAATAGCATTAATGATTAAAATAAGTATGCCCGGCCCTGTACTCTTTTGCCAGAACAGAACCGGAAGGTATGGAAAACCATTTACAATTTATAAGTTCAGAACAATGATTGTCAACCATGGAGGAAGCACTGTGTCAGTTAAGGGAGAAAACAGAATCACTCCACTTGGATCCAGACTCCGAAAATATAAGCTTGACGAATTGCCCGAACTGTGGAATGTGCTTACTGGCGATATGAGTCTTGTCGGTCCCAGGCCTGATGTTCCTGAATACTATGAGACATTGAGCGGTGAGGAAAAGAAGATACTGGAGTTGAGGCCTGGAATAACGGGCCCTGCCTCAATAAAATACTCAAATGAAGAAGAGATTCTGGAGTCTGTTGCTGATCCAAAGAAATACAATGATGAAATACTATGGCCTGATAAGGTAAGAATAAACCTGGAATACTACCGTAACAGGAGTTTTTGGGGTGACATAGCTCTTATCTTTAAGACAATCTTTAAAAAAGGTGAAAAAAAGGATCCATAAATTATAATAAATACAAAATGAGCCCAGCTGATGCTTCTGAACGGGTTTCCGTAATAAAGCATTTAAGCAAAAACAAGGATATAGATTGTTTGCTTATGTTCAGCGGAGGGAAGGATAGCTCCTACCTGCTTTTTTACCTGTCTGAAGTGCTTGGTTTGAATGTTGCAACCATAACACTGTCTCATAAATTCCTTTGCCAGGAGACACAGGATAATATAACAAACTTCGCCCAAAAATACAGTAAAAAACATATTTCGGTTGAGAATATATATCTCAACCATGCGGGCACTCACTTTCTTGAAGCCTGGATAAATAAACCTGAGGAAGCGAGTCTTATTACTCTATGTACAGGTTGCAGAATGGGCCTGATAAAGCTGGTCATTGAGACAGCAAAGAAGGAGGGAATCAATGTGGTTGTAACAGGATTAACTCCATTTGAAGCTACAGATTACAGAATGAGACTCGTTAATTATCCCAGGGGTAAAGATGGTAAGCTCTTCTTCTTCATAGGTTATATCCTCCTGGTCTTGCGTAACCCTTCACTTATTTTGAACTCTAAGGCACTGAATTACCAGATTCAGGAATTTTATTATTTCAGTAAACAGAAAAGCATTTATAAAAAAAATGATCTTTACCTGATAAAACCTTTTTATGATTACCTGGTATATGACGAAAAGGAGATTATTGAAGCTCTAAAAAAACTAAAATGGAAAAAAGCTTCAGTAAGCGGCAATTCTTACTGGAGGGCTGATTGTGACATGAATGCTGTGAGACAGTATTTTCACTACAGGATAAGCGGTTATAATGAACAGGAATATTATTACGGTCAGATGCTCAAGGATAAACTTATAACGGAGGAATACTACAACAAAAATATAAAGAGATTTGATCAGACAGAAAGGATTATAAATATCTTGAGATCTTCTGGTATATCATCTAAAGCAATGAAAAAGTATGAGAAATATCTTAGTGTATAAGCCTGAGATTTATCATCGACATCTGGTCTTGAATCACTTACGCATCAATAATATCATCTCCCGGCCGGGAAAAGTAAATATCTCCTGAAACATGAGAGCAAGGCTTATTTTTTTTTGCGCCTTAACACTTATTTTGATTTTTTATGCTGTTATATTACGTTCGGCAGGAACCTGGCTTGTGAAAGATGATATGGTGGTCAATGGGGATGCTATTATTGTATTGATGGGTAATATTCCTGACAGAGTACTTGAAACGGTTGACATTTACGAAAAAGGTTATGGTAATAAGGTTCTGGTAGTTGAGGAAAATATGGGCGCATACAAAGAACTTAGAGAAAGGGGAGCTGACATAATCAGTAATACACGTCAGTTCTGTATGGCAGCATTTGATCTTGGCATATCACCTGACGATATAGTAATACTTCCCGGTCAAGCAACGAGTACACAGATGGAATCAACAATAATCAGAGATTACCTTAAAGCAAAGCCTCACATTGACACTTTATTGCTGGTTTCGTCAGCTTCACATACGAGGAGAGCGGCAATGATATTTAAATCAGCCTTCAATAAGGCCAAAATGCCGGTTACTGTCGTTAGTTGCCCGAGTCAATATTCAGGTTTCAATGCTGCCGGATGGTGGAAAAACAGGGAGGATATTCAGAAAGTCCTTCTGGAGTACCTTAAGATTGCTAACTTTTTAGTGTTTGACAGACATAATTTATAAGTTAATATTTTCTGTCCCTCAAGGGATATTATTAAGATTACCTGGATCAATATGTTAGAAAACAAAAAACGTATATTCCTTTCATCTCCTCACATGTCCGGGAATGAGATGAAATATGTCAATGAGGCCTTTGACAAGAACTGGATAGCACCACTCGGCCCAAATGTTGATGCTTTTGAAAAATCACTCGCGGATTACTGCGGTGTTAATCATGCGGCAGCACTATCCTCCGGCTCAGCAGCCCTTCACCTTGCTTTGATATTACTGGGTGTTGAGAGAGGGGATGAGGTTATTGCCTCTACATTTACTTTTTCAGCTACCGTTAATCCCATAGTTTACCTGGCTGCAGTTCCAATACTTGTAGATAGTGAACCTGAAACATGGAACATGGAACCTGAAAGGCTGGAAACTGCAATAAAAGACCGTATCACAAAAGGCAAAAAACCTAAAGCCATTATTGTAGTACACCTGTATGGGATGCCGGCCAATATGGATAAGATAATGGGAGCTGCAAATAAATATGGTATTCCGATAATTGAAGATGCAGCAGAAGCCCTGGGAAGCCGTTATAATAATAAACCCCTGGGGTCGTTTGGAAGAATGGCTGTCCTGTCTTTCAATGGAAATAAAATCATTACAACTTCAGGAGGAGGCGCCCTTATTTCAGACGATAAAGAATTAATAGATAAAGCAAGGTTTCTGTCTACACAGGCACGCGATAAAGCACCTCATTATCAACATAGCCGGATAGGTTATAATTACAGGATGAGCAACGTGCTCGCAGGTATAGGCAGGGGACAGATGGATGTAATTGAACAGAGGGTAAGCAGAAGAAGAGATAATTTCAGATTTTACTACGAAAACCTGAAAGAATACAAGGGAATAAAATTCCTGGTAGAGCCTGGCACCAGCTATTTTTCTAATTTCTGGCTTACAACAATTACTGTTGATCCGTCTGAAGCCGGAACAACTCGGGAAAAAATCCAGGCGGAACTCGAAAAAGAAGACATTGAATCAAGGCCCCTGTGGAAACCCATGCATCTGCAGCCGGTGTTTTCGCATTACCCCTCATATATATCAGGAGTATCTGATGATCTATTTCTAAAGGGTTTATGCCTGCCCTCCGGCACCAACATGACTGATGAAGAAAGAGAAAGAGTATTGAATGTTATCAGGAGAATCCTTGCTAAATAATCTATTAATATGTCTATAGTGCAGGTTCTTTTCTGTTTGTTTATGGTGAAAAAATAAGAAGATGATGTTAAAAAGAATCATTAATCGTATATACAGGTTTTATGCAAAAATGTCAGGCTCAGAGGCTAAAATTAAATATTTCAGGAAGCAGGGGATGAAAATAGGGGATAATTGTCGCTTTGAAATAATGTCATTTTCAACTGAGCCATACCTGGTTGAAATAGGAAACAGGGTTGGTATTGCTATCGGGACACTATTTATTACACATGATGCCGGAATAGGCTGCTTCCGTGATGAATTTCCAGCTCAGGATGTATTCGGTAAGATAACTGTCGGGGATAACGTATTTATCGGATCTAACTGTACTATCCTGCCAAATACCACAATTGGAAATAATTGTATTGTGGGAGCCGGTAGTGTGGTCAGGGGTAAATTCCCTGATAATTCAGTAATAGCAGGAAATCCGGCTGAAGTAATAACAAATATGAGTGTCCAGAGATTGATATATCGTCAGAGCCCTAACCGTTTAAATACCGGCCATATGACTGATGATGAAAAGAAACCGATAGTGATACAGCACTTTAAGAAAATCAAGCAGGATAATGATAATAAACTTTAATAATATTAATGTTACTCCTGGAAGCTGTTTGCCATGCATGAGTAACTTTCTGAATTGTATATTTGAACATCGTATCACTTTAAGATAAATATGAAAAGGATAATTTTTTTACACCATAGTACCGGTGAGAGCATCTGGGTTGGCAGGACTAACCATTATGTATATCGTCTGGCAGGGAGAGCCGATGTTAATTTATGTTTCAAGAGGTATAACAGAAAGAATAAGACCAGGTATTCCATAACACAACGTAACTTCCCTGCACTGTCTCCTTACGGATGGAAGAACTATCCTTATGATTATTATAATATCTGGGTGAAGCATGCAGGGGATAAGCCATACCTTAATGAACCAACCCTTGAGATACTTACACAAACGTATGATATTATCATTTTCAAGCATTGTTTCCCGGTAAGTATGATAAAGGGAGATACTGGTAAGCCTGATATAGACTCCAGTGAAAAAAGACTTGAGAATTATAAGGTACAGTATGACGCATTGAAAAGAAAGATGCATGAATTTACGGACAACAGATTCATAGTGTGGACTCCCCCGGTGATGGTGGAAGGGGGGAGGCTGACAGAGGACCAGGCCATAAGAACCCGTGAGTTTCACAGGTGGATAATGGAAGAATGGAATGAGAAAGGAGACAATATTTTCATATGGGACTTTTATAATTATCAAACTGAAGGCGGACTATATTTTAAAGATGAATATTCTAAAGGCGGTGGTGATTCTCATCCATCAAAGGATTTTGCAGGTCGCCTTGCTCCACTCTTTGCCAGGTTCATAATTGATGTTGCAGAGGGAACTACAGCTGGCTAGTACAAAATTTATTCAAATAATAAAAAAAAAATTATATGGATTTTGCGGGAAAAAGTCTTATGATTACCGGTGGTACCGGATCTTTCGGAAATGCTGTTCTTAGACGGTTTTTAGATACTGATATTGCTGAAATAAGAATATTCAGCAGGGATGAGAAAAAGCAGGATGATATGCGACAATTCTACCGGAATAATAAAATCAAGTATTTCATTGGAGATGTTCGCGTCAGTAATAGCATAAACAATGCTATCAGGGGCGTTGACTATGTCTTTCATGCGGCTGCCTTAAAGCAGGTGCCTTCATGTGAATTTTTCCCGATGGAGGCCGTAAAAACCAATGTCCTGGGCTGTGAGAATGTATTGAACTCTGCAATCAGGCATAACATTAACAGGGTAATTGTGCTGAGTACTGATAAGGCTGTCTATCCTATTAATGCTATGGGAATGTCAAAGGCACTGAGTGAAAAGGTAATGGTGGCAAAATCAAGAGATCTGAATGGTACTGGAATAACCTTTTGTGGGACAAGGTATGGCAATGTTATGGCCTCAAGGGGCTCGGTTATACCTCTATTTATAAACCAGATAAGGAACAGGCAGCCCATTACTATTACTGATCCGGCTATGACCAGGTTTATGATGACTCTTGAAGAAGCAGTGGAACTAGTTTTATATGCATTTGATAATGGAAGTAACGGGGATATTTACGTACAAAAGTCGCCTGCCACAACAATTGAAACCCTGGCATATGCACTGAAAGAAATATATCAGTCGGAGGTGGATGTGAAGATAATTGGAACAAGACATGGTGAAAAACTTTTTGAAACACTCGTCAACAGAGAGGAGATGGTTAAGGCTATTGATGAAGGTGATTATTTCAGGATACCCGCCGATACGAGAGATTTAAATTATAACAAATTTTTCACCGAAGGCGAAGAAAACGTATCATCGGCCCTGGAATATACTTCGCATAATACCACACAGTTAAATTTAGAAGAAACCAAGAAACTATTGCTAAAGCTGAGCTTAATAAGGGAAGATGTGATGGGAGAGAAGAAAGGATTGACTTATGAACCATAGGTGAGACTAAATAAAATTATTCTGGTAAAATGATAAAAATTGGTATTACAGGGCAGTCCGGATTCATAGGTACTCATCTTTATAATTTCTTCGGATTAATGAAGGAGGAAATAGAAAGGGTAGATTTTAAGGATGAGATGTTCTCGGACAGGAAAGAGCTTGAAAATTTCGTATCTGAATGTGATGTGGTCATCCATCTGGCCGCCCTTAACAGGCACAATGATCCCGGGCAGATTTATAATACGAACCTTGACCTGGTTAACAGACTGATTGCATCATTAGAAGCGAGCGGATCAAGACCACATATACTGTTTGCATCATCAGTGCAGGAGGATCGTGATAACATCTTCGGCAGATCGAAACGCGCCGGAAGAGAACTGTTGGCCCAATGGGCTGAGAAAGAGGGGGCATCGTTTTCGGGTCTTATTATACCAAACGTCTTCGGACCCTTCGGACATCCGTATTACAATTCTGTTGTGGCTACATTTGCACACCAGTTAACACATGATGAGGAGCCTGAAATTAAAGTTGATGCAAAATTAGAGCTTATCTGTATAAATGACCTGGTTAAACAGATCTATGGGATAATCCGCAATAATATTACCGATCCCGGATTAAGGATACAACATACTGCCGAAGCTTCCGTTTCGGAAATACTCGAATTACTGAGAGGTTTTAAAGATCTGTATTTTAATAGAGGAATCATCCCGGATCTAAGGGATGAATTCCAGCGGAATATGTTCAATACCTTCGTTTGCTATATCGACCTTGAAAAACATTTTCCGGTTCATTTAACTAAATCTACTGATGACAGGGGATCATTCGTTGAGACCGTCAAGCTACATAGTGGGGGACAGGTATCATTTTCAACTACACTTCCGGGAATAACCAGGGGAAATCATTTTCACACACGAAAGGCAGAACGTTTTGCTGTTATTAAAGGCAGAGCGCGGATACAGTTACGGCGTATAGGAACCGGCAAAGTATTTAATTTCGAACTGGATGGTAATGAACCGGCATTCGTAGATATGCCTGTATGGTATACACACAATATAACAAATACCGGCAACGATGAGCTTTATACCCTATTCTGGATTAATGAGTTTTTTAACCCCGGTGATCCGGATACTTTTTATGAAAAGGTCTGAATAATAAAAGGCCGGAAGGCCTAATATAAGATTCGGAATGTATATTAACTACTTTTGTCTTTTATCTTATATCATAAAATAAGGCATAATGGAAATTAGAAAGCTTAAAGTGCTTACCGTTGTGGGCACCCGTCCTGAAATAATCAGGTTGTCCAGAGTAATGACATTGCTTGACCGCTACGTAAATCATATTATTGTCCATACGGGCCAGAATTATGATTATGAGCTTAATGAAATATTCTTCAGGGATCTTGAACTAAGGAAACCTGATTATTTTCTGGATGTCGACATAACTTCACTTGAATCTTCCATAGGTGACATTCTCAGGAAATCAGGCGAGGTATTGAGGAAGGAAAAACCCGATGCCTTACTCGTGCTTGGAGATACCAACTCCTGTCTTTCGGCATACATGGCCAAGCGTTTGCATATTCCAATCTTTCATATGGAAGCTGGAAATCGTTGTTTTGATTTTAATGTGCCTGAAGAAATAAACAGGAGGATTATTGATCACATATCCGACTTCAATCTTGTTTATACTGAACATGCCCGCAGACACCTTATCTCCGAGGGCATTCCTCATCGACGCATTTACCTGACAGGGTCACCAATGTATGAAGTTATTCATTACTATAAGGCAAAAATTGAATCCTCTTCAATTATTGAAAAGCTGGAGCTGGAGCCGGGCAGTTATTTTATGGTATCTGTCCATCGTGAAGAAAATGTTGATAATCAAGAAAACCTGAAAAGGATATTATTTATCCTGAATGGTCTGGCAGTTGATTACGGTCTTCCTGTAATCGTTTCAACCCATCCTCGTACACGAAAGAGGATGGAAGCTACCTCCGGGGAAGATATGAACAGTCTTGTCAGTTTCCTCAAACCGTTTGGGTTTACTGATTATGTTAACCTTCAAATGAATGCGCTGTGCACTATTTCAGACAGTGGCACAATAAGTGAAGAGTCAGCAATACTCAATTTCCCGGCAATATCTCTGAGAAATTCTATGGAGAGACCTGAAGCACAGGATGCAGGCACTATTATACTTACCGGATTTGACCCTGATATTGTATTTGCGTCAATTGATCTTGCCTCAAAAGGACATAAAAGCGATATTAGCAAAGAGATACCTTCTGATTACAGGGTTCCTGATACATCATGGAGAACACTGAAGTTAATCCAGGGTCTTGCTTCTTTATCAAACAAGTGGCACGGAATAGCATAAAGATCATTATCTCTCCTCCCATATAACTGCACCAACCTGCCATTTCCCTTTCTGTTTTGTTGTGTCGGGGTATTGCCCTACTACCCATTCTGCAGTTGTAGCTAAACCGGTACTGTATTCATCCCCAAGATCCATACCATAGTCAAATCTTTTTCCGGGTATCATTTTGATGGTATCAATGAAACCGGGATCCATTATCCTGGAATGTGTATCGTAACCCAGAGCCTGCCACTCAGACCATGATACCGACTTTCCTTCTATCTCAAACCTGGGTTTATGGTCAATACAATCTTCACAATAATAAATATTATGGTCTATGATCAAACCTTCGGTCGCTCCTTCATATACTCTGATTGCCGGGGAGTTTGATTTTTGATAGAATATATTATTAATTATTTCAGTATTCTTTGCAGGTGCATAGGGCGGAGTCTGGTCAGAACCATTGTTCTCCAGTATGCCAATGTGATGCCAGTTATTATACCTGGTATTATAATAAGTGTTGTTATAAATTCTAACACCACTCATTCCTTTAACCACGGTTCCAACCTTGACATTCCGGTGGATATTATATGAATGGCTGCCTGAGGTCCAGGTCATTGGAACCCTGTTCCCACCTTTGTAGATAAAAGCATAGGGAATGCCATCAGCATAGTTATGCCTGGTTGTATAATTTATATTATATCCCATTACTGCCCCGTGTAGCAAACCCTTGTAAGGGGGTGGTGCCTTCCAGACAAACATGTTGCCGATTATTTTTGCACCATTAAGGTTATTATAATTAGAAGCTACGTAGCAATCATCTCCGGCATGCAGAACGATACCATTAGATTTATCTGACGCAAATAAACTGCTTCTGATAGTCAATAAACGAGGCGAAGTACGTTGCACATAATAAACATCAGTATTGAGACCATCAAGTGTTACCACTTTCTGGGAACATATTACTGTGGTGAGAGAGAGTAGTGAAAGTATTAGAAAGAGCTTTTTCATAATTTTACTTTAAAAATCAAAGAAGTTCATATTTGCAGTGCAGTCAATACAAACTTAATAAAATTTATGTAGATCTTGATTAGGGGCAGTGGTGGGTAAACGCAAAAATCACTGCTTGAGGAATTTCTTTGTGGCTATTATCTCGTTTATTGAAAGGGTGAGGATATAAAAACCCGGACTGAGATAAGACAGATCAAAATGTTTAGTCGATTCTCCCTCCTCCATATATCCTTTGAAAACGGACCTTCCATCCAGAGAACTGATAACTATATCACCCGGATAATTCTGCAGTGGATTAATGAATTCGATAGTGAAGATACCATGGTTGGGATTTGGATAGAGAGTGATCAGATCATTAAGGTCATTAAAAACCCGGTCTTCCACTATTACATTTACCGGCAGTGAGGTTGCTTTCTCATTCTTATTGTCAGTAGCTACAGCAGTCAGCAGATAAGTACCGGCCTCTATATTATCCCATGTAAAGGACCAGGGAGGTGATGAAATATCGCTTATCCTGGTTGCACCATCATATAATTCAACCTTTATAATCTCTCCATCTATATCAAAAGTCTTTACCTGAACTTCTACAGTTGCGGGAGGGGTTGTCTTGCTGTTTGGTGTCGGTGTTTTGATTTCAACAGCAGGAAGCATATTCGATTCAGGTTCCCGGTATTCATAAGCACCGAGATCAGGAGAATCACCTGTATAGGGCAGACCGACATTAGTCCCTGCATCTATCAATGAACTTCCTGGAGATAACTTTAAAAAATCCAGATCCGGCAGGGATCCATCCTTTTGTCTGGGACCGGCAAGACCCGTTGAGTCCACACTTAAAAAATCGTTGTCAGTAATGTTTATCCCTGAATATGTATCCCAGCTGTTATGATCATGTGAATAAACAGCACCTGCCCCAACTAAAACAGCACCATTTTCGTTATCGTAGGTTATGTTGTTCTTAAATATCCTGGTCAATTCTTTTTGATCGGAACTTATTGTGTTGTAGATGAAGAATCCATAAGTAGGAATAGACCAATCATTATAATATCCATTGTGATAGGCTATATTATTAAAGATATGCATCGATTGTGCCAGGTATCCAAGGTCATTGGTTGTAAAGCCACATGCCCTGTTATAAGCTGCAATACAATTATTTACCTGTCGGGCAAGGGGTATTGATGCATCAGGATTCCATCCCAGCTTGAAACCATGCCCCCCTCCCTTAATTTTTCCATTCCGGAATGACCAGCATCCGTCATATTCAGTATATGAATATGAGCCGGTTGAGAATCCCTGGTCTGAACAATTCCATGCCCTGCAATTCTTATAATAAACACTGTATCCTGTTTCACTCCAGTTGAGATCAAAAAAACCTGTTCCTGCATCACCCGGTCTGGGGTTACTTACGGGAACAGTGGTAAGTTCATTACAATGGTTGTATGAATCACAGTTTATAAAATATGTCTTATCACATGTCAGACTTTCAAAACCGTGACCATGAGTATTGTAAGCCGTGCAGTTTTCAATAACAATATTGCTGGAATGAGAAATAGTGAATGCCTGTGCCTCATCATCACCGTCCTGCTGCCATACGTTCCTTACGGTAAGACCTTTCATTTTTACATATTCCACATTACTGACACGGATGCCGAAATGAACATTGTTGTTATATATATATCCCTGAGTAACATTGTTAAAATCAATAATCGGGACCTCACCGGGGTGGTTCATGAAAAATATAGTATCTGACTCTGTACCACTTTTAGTGAGTGTATATCCTCCTTTATGATCGGAGGGAACCATATATACACCACCCCTGAAATATACTGTATCACCGGGTCTGACACTGTCAAATGCTTTTTGACAGCTCCGCCAGGGCGAATCAATTGTGCCGGCATTGCTGTCATTACCATTTGGTGCTACATAATATGTTTTGGCCGAGGCTATGGTGAATAAGGCAGAAAATAAAAGTAAAAAGATTCCTCTCATGTTGTCAAACCGTTGTCAGCTGTCGAAATTATAACTTGGCTTTTGTTACTTTTTAACGTTGCAGTGTAGAATTTGTTACGTTTACCCGGAATGCAAAAATACAATTATTTTCTAATTCTCCTAGAGGACTGATAAATATCATAAAAAAAGCTGCCCTGATCCATGGCAGCTTTTTTAAAACCTACTGCTAATTTCTTATTCTGTTATTTCATCATAATATATTTCAAAAGCCCTCGTGGATGATGATTCGTCTTCAAAGAAAGGGAATCCTTCATAATTGGTTACATTATCACCATTACTGTCCTGACCGAGAATATAAGCAGGGAAGCCCCCGGCAGTACCCACGTAGAGGTATGATTTCTCGAAGGTCCAGTCATCGTATTCATCATCAAAAAACGCATAAATCTTAAGATAATCTTTATCCTCTGTGTCAGTTTCCTTCGTGACTATTACATAGCCTACGATATCGTCGTAGTACCTGAAATAAAGTGTGATATCTTCATCGTCTGTTGACTTATAGCCAATATGTAAAGCATCATCATCGGATCCTTCACCGTGAGTAACCGCCCAGGCCATGTCTTCTTCCGGATATCCTCCTTCGGGAAGTATATATGTCTTCATAGCCAGCACCAGTTCAACTTCATCTTCTTCACATTTAATGAAACAAGAGCTAAGGTTGCTCAAGCCCGCAGGATTACCCGAGGCATTAACAGGTGACGAAAGGCCACTGTCACCAAGGGTGCCATCAGGACCCATAATAATACACATTGGCATCATTTGATCCCTTAACAGTAACAGCATGACAGAAGGCTGTTTTTGATGAACTAGAGATACGTGATGATGAACATATTCATTCAGTAGAGAAAAAATAATGTTTGATCACGGAGGCTGATTGACATTTTGTCTTTCTTTACCATATCCTGTTACCCATTTACATGTATAAATAAAAAAAGCCGTCAATTAATGACGGCTTTCTTATTAAGAGAATGGCTATTATCCAAATACTTTCAATCGTTAATTTCAGCTTCAATATCAGTTTTTAGTATCCGGAAAACATAATCACTTATTTTGTTGGCATCACCAAAGGGTAACAATTCAAAATATGTATAATATTGACCTGCGTAATATACAAGATAGTCTTCCTCATAATCCTCGGCCGTGCCAATATAAATTTTGGGGTCAACAATACTAAATTCCTCATATGCTTCATTAAGTTCAATTGTAACCATGAAGTGTTCGTTGAACTCCTTAACTGTAACAGGGCCAACAGGATAAGATGCATAACCCCACTTGTATATGCCTATATCATTATCGGTGGTATACTTATATCCTATAGACAGACTGTTATTATACGAACCCTCTCCAACTGTACAGGCCCAGGTCCTTTCTCCACCCAGCTCCAGGTAAGTTTTAATGACAATTACATATTCCTTTTCCTCCTGATCATCTTCAACCAGGCAGAAGGTCAGATTACTTAAGCCTGCCGGTTTGCCTGACGAATTTATTGGTGCTGCAAGACCGCCGTCACCCATCGTGCCAAAACCGCCCTCACCATAGAAATATACATTTGCCTGGTCTGATCCTTTGACTATAACTGCTGCAACCTTAAAATCCATTTCCGGATCCACCGTGAATGTAATATATCGCTCATCAACTACCTGAACATCAATGCCAGGGAATGCATCCTCACCGAATCCACCATTATAGTCAACTTTGTTACCACAGCATAAATCATCAACATCCCATTCCAGAGCAACGTCTTCACAGGTTCTGTTACCGCCCTTGTTATCCCCGGGGATGACGCAGGGTGTTACATTATTGTCACTGACAGGCGCACTGGCCATTCTTTCAGTGATCTCAGTTTTTTTTGCTTTAAGCAGTCCATCATTATAACTTGCCTCCTTCTCACAGGAATAGAATAATGCTATTGCAAAAAGGCTTACTAATAAATAATTCAATTTTTTCATATCCCCTATTTTTATTCATGGTATATAAAATTAAATACACGATTCCCTTGAAAAATTATGAAAATAATTCCCGGAATGCACGGATTAGCTTTGATTTTTGATCAATGTATAAAAAAAATACCATGACGAAATCAATTAATTCCGTGGTGAATTAAGCGCCTCGCCTGTTCTATTTATATCCGGTTGTCAGTTCTTTTTAATCTTCTTGCCTGTGGCGGTGATTGTCAGGTTATCCTTTATCTCCCAGACACCCGGAATCTTAAACAATGCCAGGTGTTTTGAACAATGTTTTTTGATTGAATCCTCCGTCAGTGAGTCTTTATGGTCCTGCCTGACAACAACAGATGCCTTTAACTTTTCACCTTCTATCTCATCTTCGATACCTGTAATAGTACAGTCAATAATGCCGGGAATTGCCAGTATTACTGCCTCAATTTCTTTCGGACTTACTCTCTTTCCCCTGACTTTTATGATTTCTTTGGATCGTGCTGTCAGGTAAATATAACCATCCTCATCAACGGTTCCCAGGTCTCCAGTATGGAGCCAACCGTTCCTGATTGTTTTCCTTGTACCTTCTTCATCGTTGAAATAGCCGACCATTACATTGTCACCTCGTGCAACAACTTCTCCTATTTCCCCTGGTTTTATTTTTTCACCTTTCTCGTCAACGACTGTTAGCTCAACACCGGGTATGCCTCGCCCCATTGATCCCCGTCTTTCATCAAGCAACTCAGGGGGTAGCCACGATAACCTTGCTGTTGCTTCCGTTTGACCGTACATTACTATGAACCTGATCTCAGGGTGCGCCTCACGGAATTCATCCATAAATATTGTGGCCAGCTTGCCGCCGGCCTGGGTAACATACTTCAGGTTAGGAAAGCGTGTTTTTTTGAATGAGTCCGACTTTCTGAGAAGTATCTGGAAATGGCTTGGTATCCCGGCAAATCCTGTGCATTTATATTCAAGGAGATCCTGTATGACCTTACCCAGGAAAATAAATGAATTGTTGAACACTATTGAACCTCCAACCCTTAAATGAGTATGGAGCAATGATAAACCATAACAATAATAGAAGGGCAGAACAACAAGCATCCTGTCATTGCTGTCAAGTTGAAGGTATTCAACAATTGAACTGGTGTTAGCAATTAAATTCTTATGAGAGATCATTACGCCTTTTGGTTCTCCGGTTGAACCTGATGTGAATATTATCTCAGCACATTTCTCAGGATCAGTATCATCCTCGAAATCGGATGCTTTGTAAGTATCAATGCTTTCAATATCAGACGGTAAGACACAGTTATAGTTATCAAGATCCAGTCTTTTCCTTATATTTTCAGTCACAAGAACCATGGATGGTTCAGTCAGCCTGGCGATAAACTCAAAGTTGCTCAGCTCAATGTTAGGATCGAGAGGAATACAGACATTTCCTGATTTTATGACTGACAGGTATGTCTTCAGCATAAACAGGTTATTGACCGAGAGGATAATGATGTTTTTACCTGTACAATTCTCTTTTCTCAACCACGAAGCCAGGTCAAGGCATTCCCTGTGAAGGTTTTTAAATGTGATTTCCTCTGGTCCTGCCAGAAAAGGCTTTTCCAGTGTTGAGGTATTTTCGAAGAAATAATCAAATGCGTTCATATTTTTATATTGCTATGGGCTCAGGGTAAGGGCTTTAGGCGTTGAGCGTTGTTATCAGATACTATTTTAGGTAATTATTATTGGTTTTGCTATCTATTCATTACTATTAATTATTCGTTCAGAGTAAAGGAAGGGAACTCTTTACTATTCCTTTTCTCTATGCAATTAGTTTTTTACGGAAACTTGTTATCATTTTGCTAAGTATTAGTAGCCTGTTATAAACAGTATATTTTTCATCTGGTCTTATAATCTTTCTTCGGACATAAATGTGTAGTATGTTTGCACATTCAAATATTGAACGTCTGGATATATTTAAAAAAACTTGCAAATTCTTTGTCAGAAAATGAGCCAGAACCCTCGGCGATATTATTAGAAATGCTCATTCCAGCAGCTCTTAATTGTTCTGCGAACTTATAATACCGTTTCTTTTCTGCAAGATCAGAATAATCAAAGATAACATCAGAAAGACTAACGGCTTCTTTCCAAACTTCCAATTGTTCAAACCTGAAATCTTTCATATATAAATCTATTTAGTGATGCTTCTATATTTAAGTTCCTGGTTTCTGCTATGAACTCTGTGCTCCGTGCTCTGTGCCTTTTGCCATTTCGCAAGATTCAAATTCCATAGTAATCTCTCACCGGCGCCGTTCTTAAATATTCTGTGGTTTTCTTTTTCCTTTCGAAATTAATAAACAGTGCCTTGATCCGTTCTGCTGTTTCGCCCATCGCTTCAGCTATCTCTGCAGGCTCATATCCATTTTCAAAGCCGTACCAGTAGATATCCATTTGCTTAAAAGGCAGCTGGAAGAAAAACTCCTCCTGTGTTTGTTCTGCAGTGTAGGTATCTGTAGTGGGTGTTCTCTCGATAATTTCCTTTGGAACACCAAGATATTCAGCCAGCTGGCAGACCTGTGTTTTATACAGGTTTCCGATAGGCATGATATCAGCCCCACCGTCACCGTATTTTACAAAGAAACCCTGTTCCTGTTCATGTTTATTGGGGGTGCCAACAACTGCATAATGCAATCTTTCAGCATGGTAATATAACATTGACATCCTCGTACGCTGTTTAAAATTTGATGCTGCAACAATCTGCAGATATTCGTTTACTGGAAGATGTTTTTCTTTACTATTGCCGCTACTGTCAATTATAGTTAAGGTGAATATTGGCGGCAGTTTGGAAAATAGTCCGCTTTGCTTTATACCTATCTTCATTTTATATGTTGCGGGGTCATATTCAGGGAACACTTTTTTTACGGCTTCATCGCGGCGTTCGTAACAGCCGTAGCCCGACAGGGCAGAGGTTATCTCTTCCTTGATGGCCTCAACTCCAAATTTATTTGCCAGGTTCCGGGCAAGCTTTTCGCTGTCAGGGGATGAATCTTTTTCGGGTAACATTACTCCCAGCACATCTGAAGGTCCAAATGCTTTAACGGCCAGAGCCAGGCATACTGAGGAATCAATACCCCCGCTGATCCCCACAACTCCTCCTTTTCGTTTCATATAGTGCAGAACATCATCCTGCATCTTCTTTACAATGTTATTGACTACATTCTCAACGTTATCCAGCAGGATAATATCTTTGGAAAAAGGTTTTTTATTCATAGTTTTCCTGTTTTGTTTCTTTTGCGTTTCTGAGGTGCAAAGCCTTGCGCCTCTACTGTTAACAATTATTGCATCCTTCCTGCATATTTTCTTGCCTCAGCCTTCCCCGCCCTCCGTAGTCCCGAGCAATCGGGACGAAGGAGGAAGCCTCAGCCTTAAGCTATCTTATCTACTCTACACCTTCTGTTATTATCCTCAAATTCTTCAATCCTTCACTCTGAAATTCAGCATTTTCACTTTCAATGAACTGATGATTCAGGAGATGGGTTGATACGACTGCAGCCAGTACCATATTGTCCATCTCAGATGCTATTCCTGTTTTTTCTATTTTATCCATTATTGATGAAATGGATGACCAGTCAAAAATACCTGTTTGCCTGGTATAACTTTCAGAAAGCATTTCTCTTGCATAGTCAGGAGTGTTTTCGTTAAGAAAGACACTGCTTATCGGGGCACGATATGGTTGCTTCGGCCTTTTTATTATGCTGTCAGGTATCCTGGATTTCATAAGCTTTTTCAATATAAATTTTTCATTCAGTCCCCGTAGCTTATATTTCGAAGGCAAGCCTGAACAGAACTCTATTAACCTGTGATCGAGGAAGGGGTACCGGCCCTCTACCGAGTTAGCCATTGCCATCCTGTCACCCTGTGAAGATAAGAGGTAACCTGACATAAAAACGGTGGTTTCCAGCCACTGTGCTCTGGCTAGTGTATCCCAGGAATAATAATCGTCAGGGAGTCTTTCGGCCAGCCTGGCAAGCGGGTCGTAGTTATTCAAACTGTCTTTAATGGCATTTGAAAAATGCTTTTTTATATGGTTTGAGTTGTTCCATCTCAATAAGTGGGAATAGAAGGGGTTATTTACGTCCTCCAGCTTATAACCGAAGAACATTTTAAGAATATTCGGACTGGCATTCTTCAGGTGGGGGATATCGGGATATATTTTCTTCAGCAACAATGGTCTTTGAGAGGAAAGTGGTTCCCGCGCCCAGAACCTTCTTATCTCAGATTCCCTGAAAATACCATAACCGGCAAGTATTTCGTCTGATCCTTCACCTGTTATTACGACCTTAATATCATTGTCTCTTACCAGTTGTGAAAGGATCATCATGGGCGTTGGTGCCGTTCTGGTTACAGGTGTTTCGGAATGCCAGACCACCCTGGGGAAATAACTGGATATATCGTATGAAGAACAACTTATTGATTTATGATTTGTGTTCAGGAATCTTACAGCTTCCTCCTGGTACCTGCTTTCATCAAACACCTTGTCTTCAAAGCCTATTGAGAAGGTATTCAGTATACGTGGTTCAACTTCCTTTATGTATGCTACGGTTGCACTGGAATCAATTCCGCCGCTCAGATAGGCGGCAACCTCTACGTCTGCTCTTAATCTTAACCTGACAGCACTTGTAAGTAACTCATTCAATTGTCCCATGGCATCAGAGAGGGAAAGATTCATATGCTTGTTGATGAAATCCAATTTCCAGTACTTCTTAACCTTTATCCCCTTTCTGCTGTAGTACAGGCAGTGCCCGGGGGATAGTTCATATATATTCTTAAATACTGTGTCAGGCGTAATTGTTGTCCAGAAGGTATATATCTGGGACAGGCTTTCGGGATTGATTTGCCTCGGGACTGATTCCTGGCGAAAAATTGCTTTTATCTCTGATGCAAAAGAAAATACATTATCGTTAATGGTGTAGAACAGAGGTCTGATACCGACCCTGTCACGCGCCATAAATAACTCTTCTTTCTTTTTGTCCCATATTGCAAATGCAAATTGTCCATTCAGATAATTGAGACATTGTTCCCCATACCGTGCATAAAGGTTGACCAGTACCTCAGTATCGGATTGTGTATTAAAGCGATCACCTTTATTTTCAAGCTCGGCTTTCAGTTCCTTATAATTGAATATTTCTCCGTTAAATACTATCCAGTATCTTCCGGAGGAGTCAGATAAGGGCTGCTGTCCACCAACAATATCAATTATTGAAAGACGTACATTGCCCATGGTCGCCAGAGGGGCGTGATAAATACCACTTTCATCAGGCCCTCGGAAGCTTATTGAACGGAGCATCGACTCTACCCGTGTAACCTTATTTGATCTGCTGTTATAATCAATTATACCGGCTATTCCGCACATTAAGAATTATTTAGTTTGCGGCTTACAAAACCTGTTATTGCATTTATAGATTCAAAATTTTCCTCTATCAGGTCTTCATCACCGGTTCTAATGTTAAACTCTTCTTCCAGAAATGATATCATTGTAATAAATCCCATTGAGTCAAAATATCCTTCTTTGAAAACAAGTGTTTCATTCTGAATTTTTTCTTTCTCAGCATGGACTGATTGGAGAATATAGGATTTTACCTTTTCTTTTATTGGGTTTTGATTATCTGTCATAGTTCTTAATAGATATTATTATTGACTTCACATTTTATAGTTTTATTTTGTTTTTTTTCTTAACGTCCTTCGGCTTTCTGTAATAACCATGATAACGGCCATACCTGCTTTCCTTTACCTCCATATCATTATAAATGACATCATAACTCACAATACTGTGCGTGTTATAGAAATTCACAACTCCGGTAAACACATCCTTCCTGGTATGATTATCTCTACAAACGAGCAGGCTCAGTGAAGCATATTTCATGAGTAATGCAGCATCAGCGACAAGGCCTGATGGGGTGGTGTCAATTATTACATACTCATACTTATTCTTCAGATATTCAATAAGTTCATCCAGTGCACCTGATTCAATCAATTCGCTTGAATTAGGGAGAACGGGTCCTGAGGGTATGAAATCCAGGTTGTCAACAAAGGTGTTGATAATGATATCCTCTATATCAGTTTTTTCTGCCAGATATTTTGACAGACCACCAGAATTTATGACATTAAATTTTTCGTGTAGTGTTGGTTTTCTCAGGTCACAATCAATTATTATTGTCTCATATCCAACGGCAGCTATTGATGAGGCAAGGTTCATTGCTACGAAGCTTTTCCCGTCCTGTGGTTGTGAGGATGTAACCAGAATCACCTTCAAAGGGTTCTTTTTTGACATTAGGAAAAGACTGCTTCTGAGGTTCCTGAATGATTCTGAAATTGCTGATCCGGCAGCTTCATGTACTACGGCTTCAGTCTTAAAAGGATTATTATAAATAGTCCCCAGGACGGGTCGCTCTATCAGATATTCAATTTCATTTATCCGTGTAATTTTCTCATTGAAAAAATCTTTGAGAATAATAAATAATGACGGTATTAATAAGCCGAGAAAAACAGCAACCATATAATTAAGCGTAGGTTTTGGTGCAATCTGTGTCATGGTGGTTTCTCTCGCTGGCTCAAGAATTTCATAGTCAGGATAATTTGAGGCCATAGCGATACCTGCTTCTGACCTTTTCTGAAGCATATAAGTATAAATTGCATCAGTAAGGTTATATTGCCTTTGCATACTTACCATATTCAGTTCTGTCCTTGGTAAGGAGGAGATTTGATTTGATAACCTTCTTTCCCTGTATTCGAGCTCATTCATTGTCAGGCTCAAGTTGTTCAGGTTATTCTTTACATTTTCTATAATAGTTTTTTTCTGAAGATTTATTTTGTTTTCAATCTGATCAAGGAAAAGATTTTTCTCAGCATTATTGCTCAGTATTGCAGATCTCTGTGCATTCAGGTCAAGGAGCTCCAGCACAAGGGTATTCATAATGGGATCAACGACATTGGCTGCTGAAGGAGGAGCCAGTCCCGCTATATCTTTGTTGGTATTGAAATAGTCCAGGATATAATTATAGTATCTCTCCTGGACCTTGAGTGTTGACTTTTCGTTTTCAATCTGAGTCATCTGGTTCAGTGCCTGCTGTCCCTGATAACTCAGGTCGGTTACCTGGTGTGTTGAACGGTAATCTCTTAGTTTCGATTCTGAGAGGTACAGTGAGTCTGATATTTCAGATAACTGGGCATCGATGAAATTCATGGTATTGAGAGCAATGCTATTCTTTTTTGCGAGGTCATTATCAAGATAAGTCTGGATATAAGCATTGAGAAAGTCAACTGTAAGCTCACGGTTTTCCCCCTGGAAAAATACGTTTATCAGTGTCGAACGTGTACTTACCGGTTCAACCACAAGTCTCTTTAAATACTGGCTGGTAATGTTATCAACATGATGTAACCTGAAAAAAGTGGGTAAGCCGCCACCCTTGTTACTCCCTGTCGTATTAAGGTCACGTGTGACTGAAAATTTGAAATAGGGGGTAGTAACCGTTTGGTTGAACTTACAGACAGTATCACTATAAACCTGGATGCCTGAGCTTGTTATTTTATTGTCAAGGTAGTTATAAAGAGATACGTTATCCTCTGCAATTCTTAGCCTGTAGGTAGTATCTGTTAGCGCTTCAATGTAAAACCTCGCATTTATCGATTGAACATGAGACTTGTCGATATTAACAGTATAATAATTGCTGTTATAAATTTGACTTGTTTGTTTAAGTAAATTATCTGATTCTCGATAATAAGCTATCTCAAGCCCAAGCTTTTTAATTGTCTCAGAAACCAGGCTGAATGACCTGAGGCTATTAATATCATTTTCCAGGTTTCTCGACTGGTCAAGTTCGGCCAGACCGGAGAAACGCTCAGCACTTTCGAGAAATGACGATCTGCTTTCCTCAACAGGCCCGATGGTTGAATTGACCTGGTATATCGTAGGGGCAAACCTGTTGTATAAATAAGCTCCCGCGACAAGTAAAAGGATACATAAAATATAGAAGAATTTATAAGAAAAAGCCTTCGCTATAAATTCTTTAACATTGAAAGTATCGGGTCTTATATCATTCTTATTAGACATATTGTTTATTATTAAAATTCAACACCAGTGAAAAGAAGTATTGCAATTAGAGTGGTTATAGATGATAAAATAGTAGTGTAAGTGATGTTTGAATAACTTGAAGAAATGGCCCTCAAAGGTTCAACAATCAAAATGTCATTCGGGTGAATATAATAGTAATTCTTACCTGTGATCCTTGAATCTGAAAGATTCAGTTTATATTGCATTATTTTATCATTCTCATTTCGAATTAGAATAACATTCTTCCTGTCACCATAGCGGGTAATCCCTCCACCAAGCCCGATAGCATCATAAACGGTAATTTTATCCTGTGTGAAATTATATACACCCGAGGCTGTAACCTCTCCCATAACAGTTACTTTATTATCTATATATTTTACCGTAACCGAGGTTTTACCAACATATTCACTTAAGGCCTCCTGTATTTTCATTGCAGCCTCACCTGTAGTGAGTGACCCAACATTAATATCACCAACAAAAGGAAAGTTAATGTTGCCGGCTTCATCAACAAGGTAACCTATGATGCCTGTGCTGGTAGCTGAATAGCTCATCTCTGTCGGGGCATTGAAAATAGTATTTATCTGTGGGTCAATGCTCAGTATACGGATATATAGTTTATCAAATGGCATGATTTTCTTTTGTATACGTGGATTCACAGAGGGTTCTGCCAGCTTATCAAAATCATTGAAGTAAGTTAACTGCTTCTTTGGCACACAGGAAGATGCCATTACAATAACTAAAATAATCAAAAAGGACTTATTTAAACATCTCATGGTTATGGGTTCTTATTAATAGGTTATTACTGGTTTATTCTGGTAAAAAAAGTTTTGATAGTCCTGAACAAAATTAACAAATCCAGCCTAAATGACCAATTGTCAATATAAGCCAGATCCATCTCCATCCATTTTTCAAATTTAATATATAATCTTTCAGGTTTTATCTGCCAGAAGCAGGATAATCCCGGTTTTACGGACAGCCGTCTTAATTGCCAGCGTTTATATTGTTTCGTTTCGTTATGGAGAGGAGGCCTCGGACCTATCAGTGACATTTCCCCCTTTAGGATATTAAAGAGCTGAGGCAACTCGTCAAGGCCTGTTCTTCTAAGAAATTTACCTATTCCTGTTACTCTTGGATCATCTTCAATCTTAAAAGCAGGTCCATCTGCCTCATTAAGACCTTCGAGCTCTTCCCTCATTTTTTCAGCATCCATGACCATTGTCCTGAATTTATAAAGATTAAATTTCCGTCCCCTGAGCCCAATCCTTTCCTGCCTGAAAATTACAGGCCCCGCTGAGGAAAACTTTATTAAAAATGATGTAATGATCATAAATGGCAGAAAAAAGACTATCATCAGAATTGATACTGACATATCCATTAATCTTTTTGCTGTCAGGGAAATGCTTTTGTATGGTACGTTTGAAAATGTCAGGAAATCTTCCCCGGCTAATTTAGTCATTACAGCATTGCTCAGGTTATTATCTTTATCTTTAAGATGTACATGAAAGGTAACCCCAAGTTCCTCACATGAACGGATAATATTTCTAACCTCTGACGCCACTATATTTTTCTTGTAATAAATAACCTCATCAATAAGGTCAACTTCAATAAGGTTATGAAGTTCCTGCATGAACAAGCCGGGTAAGGTAATGACAGTTTCTTCATATTTCCCGGTTATTTCAGGTGATTCTGTAAAAATGGTCTGGATATTATAACCCCATTCTTTGTAAGTTAGCAGGTTCTCAATAAAAGGAATGCTGCTTTCATCGGCAATGATCACTATATTTTTCAGATTATACCCTCTTGCCCTGTAATTTTTGAATAATTTGTACTCCAGAAACCGGATTAGAAAAAGAAAGCTGAATCCCATGAAACAGGTATAAACCAGCAATTGCCTTGGGACAGTATACAACCTGAAGGCAAAATAGATTATGACAAGTAACATAGCTATGATGAAGGCTGAAAAAAGATATTCGAAAAAGAGCATCCTGTATCTTTTTGTCCTTGGGATTTCAGTAACCTTTATTAAATATAAAATCAATAACCATGCAGGTAAAATGAAGATAAATATTTGAAGAAGTATCTGGTCTTCTGTGAAGAGGCTCTCCCACGTATTATAATAAATGCCGTAAGATAGCTGGAAAGCAGCCACAATAGCAAGAATGTCAAGAGAGCCCAGAATGATATCAAGAAGCCTCCATCTCTTAAGGAAGGATATTATTTTTAGCCTATGTAATACTTTGAATAAATCCATTTCTTATCCTAATACACTTTTAAACCGGGTTCTGTTCATTTGATACCCATTTCATGATACTGCATCTCGACAAATTATTTGTTTCTGAGCACAGAAGAATGTCTTTTCATTCAGGCCTGTAATATCAAGTACTTTAAATCCAGTGCTTTCCAGTAATGGTTTTAAACTTTCCTTATTCTCATTTTTGCATTCCTCAAGAAAAACAGTGAAATAGCTGTAGACAGGAAGTAAATCTAATATACTGGAAAGGAGGCAC
This sequence comes from Bacteroidota bacterium, assembly GCA_011050615.1. Classification (GTDB taxonomy): domain Bacteria; phylum Bacteroidota; class Bacteroidia; order Bacteroidales; family VadinHA17; genus UBA9300. Next base: position 17,242 of record DRFJ01000057.1, on the reverse strand, counting down.
CCTAAATCTTCGATTAAATTGAGTGGTTTAAGATTTACAAGTATTTCTGTATCATCAAGATTTTCTGGTATATAAAAGTAAGTCGTTGCCGGCAATACAATAGCATTACAACAATCACCAAGGTTCATCCAGTTAATGTATGTAAATAAATCCTCACATCCGTCATTCAGCAATGTTATGTACATATTCTCCCTGTTTGAACTCCTTAGATGAGACCTTCTCCGCTTAACATAATTTCTAATGTCAATATCCCGGTTATCCATTACCATATTTGAATGTTTACATAACCAAAATTAGTTAAACAAGATCTGTGAAACAAGTATGCTACAGTATGTTAGCGATATTAAAAGGCGTTTTCGCCAGGTTCAAATCAAGCTTAAAGTACGATTGGTCACAAAACATTTATCACTGACGTACTGATTGACTTCTTTCATCAAAAAAAAGGTAATTTACATTAATAAATTCAGACTATGCTGGCAATTTAATATTATATATATACTAATGGCCATATAGTCAACGATATAGTGTGTTGGTTTTAATTGTAATTATTATTTTGGTCTTTGTGGGTATTTTGACAAATGACCTAATAAATTTGACTAAAATTCAACCAATATTTTAATAATGCCATGAATGAAAGCTTTAATATTTTCTGATAGCTATACCAACAGTGATGAAAAAATGAAACATTTTGTCGTTGATATGCGTTAGTATAATTTGTAGTATCCCATTATAATTTAACTTGATATTTAATAAAGGTTTTTATGACTGATATTTTTATCTACTGGTATATTCCTGCAGTTTGTGTCAATAGTGAAATTAGACAAGGATACGAATATCCCTGTAGATGAAACGTTATTATTATATATTGTTGTTTTTTTTGACGCCTCTGATATCTTCAGGCCAGGTAAGTCTGATTATCGAAGGTATGGAATATTTCAATACTCAATCAACCTGGGGGGGAGTTGATATTGAGAGGACTGTTCCTACACTGCTTACGTTCAGAATGAATTCCATAAGCTCTCTTAATACAGCGGGCTACATGCTGCAATCAGGAGATGACAGCTATCTTGCAACTGCAGGTAACCTTGACAATGCTTTGATATCCGGTAATTATTTTGACTGGAATGGCACACCTGGCGCTACTCTCTGTCATGGCATAATGGCTGGTTATAACATTAATTATGATATCAGGCATAATTATATCGATGGTCCTTACTATGGTGTGGTGCATGAAGGTGGTTATGATGATGGTTCCAGCATGGTCAATACAGAAGGAGGAATAAGATATAATATATTCAAAAATTCCCCTACTCCGATAATAATACTGGGGTATGAAAACCCAATGGTTTATAATAATACCTTTTATTATGGTTTGTCGAGCAACACCAATGGATTAATACGAATTAGTTCCAGTAATGGAACTGAAGTGCCTGCACCATCCAGAAATGTTAAGATTAAGAATAATATATTCTATGTGGTTAACAGCGTCACTGTAATATCCCTTGCTGAAGAATCAACGGAGGGCTTCGAAAGCGATTATAATATTTATTATTGCGAACAATGTGTTGATAATGAGCCTGTTTTTAAAATAGCGGATAACACTGTAACATGGGATGAATGGCAGGCTTTAGGCTATGATACTCATTCACTTGTTATTGATCCCGGTTTTATTGATTATACGGATTTTGTCCCATTATCGAGGCTTGATTACGGAATAGATATGGGAGCGGATTATGATCTTGGATTATCTATTTCGGCATCATGGAATCCCGGTCAATATCCGTCCACAGTAAGACAAAATGGCTCATGGCAGGTTGGAGCAATTCTCTTTGATGAAGATGCAGATCCGGTCCCGGTATATCTAAGGTCGGTAATAGAAAATAACACACCCGATATTCTCGAAATGACTTACAGCCTGTCAATGTCAACTAATCCTCCACCATCTTCAGCCTTCACAGTCTATGTTAATTCCGTGAGGAGTATTGTGAATTCAGTCGAAGTATCTGGCACAAAGGTTTTCCTGTCACTGGCTGGCGGAGTTGAATACGGTGACAGGGTAAGGGTTACCTATACCATCCCTCAAACGAATCCCTTGCAAACACCTGACGGCAGGCTGGCTGCTTCAATAACAGACAGACCGGTAACAAATAACTGTGTTCCGCTCCCCAACCAGCCCCCCGTTATATCTATCTCTTCCCCTCGGGATAACAGTTCCTTTGAAGCTCCCGCAGTGATAACACTCACTGCAGATGCTCTGGATTCGGATGGAACAGTGGAAAAGGTGGAATACTTCATTGATGAAGATAAAATTGGTGAGAGCTTTACTTATCCTTATAACCTTTCGTTTGATTTTCAATATTCAGGTACATTTGAAATAACTGCAATTGCAACTGATGATGAAAATGCTGCAACAAAGTCTGATCCAGTTAAGATCATCATTGTTCCCGGAGAGGATCTTAGTGAACTGGTCCAACTATTCCCGAATCCAAATGATGGACGGTTTTCGGTTGAATTGCCCTATTCTCCTACCGGAGAAGTGACCAGGCTGGCCATTGTTGACTTGGAAGGCAAACCAGTATTTGAAGAATTATTGGCATTGGAAGAGACTCAAAGGGATTTTGATTTGTCAGCTCTTAAAAGTGGCATATATGTATTACTGGTAAGTACAGACAAGGAGATTATAACAACAAAGCTCTTCATTAAGAAATAAATGGGAGGAAGAGCGTTCCGTGGTTAAGATACTCATTGCTTCTATCATATCACATTAAGTCTGATGTTATAATAAAAAAACAAGCCCCCGCATCAGCAGGGGCTTGTTCATGAATATAGTGTCTTGATTTCAACTAGTCTTCAATACAGCGTATTGACAGACCAATCTTTTTGTTGAACTGAGTCAGGGTTATATTGGTGTTGTCGTAACTCAGGTACCTGTACCATGCAAGGTCTTCATCAACCTGGACTGGTAACCACCAGTGTCCCCAGGCACCCATGTTTACATAACCTCCGTTGGACAGGCGGTAACCACCTGGAAGAGCAGTAAAACCTGTTTCGTTTGTTGCACCTGTATTTGGACTGTTCCAGTGAACCGTACCTGCTTCCTTTAGTTTGCCTGCCTGGTCTGCTCCTCCTATGTTACTGATCAGTATTGACCAGTCATTAGCGGTAGGTACATGCCATCCGTCGGGACAAAGATTACCGGCGTTTACAGCATACCAGTTATAAAGTGCTCCGTATGTCGCACCATACGTAGCTTCGTCATTATTGTAGAAGCAGTAACCGGGGCTTGTTAAATTACTCCATTCCGTGTTACTCGTCACAAGTGGAATTGCTGTGCCATCACTGTATGATGAGGTTGCCAGTGGCTCTGCCATCCATACCTGTGAGCCTATCTCTACTGTGGCATACTCATTTCCATCGATGTCAGATAAGGATTCCGTGGTAGTGAAGCTTACCTGGCTGCCATAGGCTGTTCCCGCACTGTTGGTTGCATAAGCACGCACATAATAGGTGGTTGATGCATCCAGACCGCTTAGTTCACTGGTGAAGGATCCTGTGCCTGTACCACCCGGTATGGTATTATCACTGATAGTGGGCTCAGCTGTTGTTGACCAACAGATACCCCTGGCAGTTATAGTTCCTCCGCCATTACTGGTGACATTGCCACCTGACATTGCCGTGAAGCTGGTGATAGCACTGGCATTTGCCGTCGTGAGTGTGGCCAGGACTATTTCATCGGTGGTGAAAGAAACCTCATTGCCATAAGCAGTTCCTGCACTGTTGGTTGCATAGGCACGTACATAATAGGTAGTGCCATCTGCCAGACCTGTCAGGTTGCTGGTGAAGCTACCTGTTCCAGGACCTTCATCTGTGAAATCGTCATCAAGTGTAGGTGACTGTGAGGTGCTCCAGCAAACGCCTTTTGCCGTAACATTACCACCCCCGTCGTCAGTCACATTACCTCCTGCCACTGCTGAAGAGATTGTAACCGTACCTACATCTATTGCATCAGTTGTTACCGTTGCCAGTAGAACCGGGTCGGTGTCAAAGCTTACTTCGCTGCCATAGGCCGTACCGACACTGTTGATCGCATAAGCCCTTACATAGTAGGTAGTACCGGGAGTAAGACCGCTCAGGTTACTTGTGAAAGCACCTGTACCGCTGCCATCGTTTGTAGTGTTGTCATCCGTTGTAGGATTGCCTGATGTTGACCAGCAAACACCTTTTGCTGTAACATCGGAACCGCCGTCGTCGGTTACATCTCCGCCCAGGACTGCTGATGTCTGTGTCACCTGGTCGGCTGAAGCAGTGGTTACAGTTGCCAGCTCGAGAGCCACGGTGGTAAATGTTTCCTGGTTGCCATAGGCCGTTCCTGTGCTGTTGGTAGCATAGGCCCTTACATAGTAGTCGGTTCCGGGTGTCAGGTTTGTTAAATCACTGGTGAAGCTTCCGGTACCGGTACCATCTTCTGTCTTGCTGTCGTCAGTGGTAGGGTTCTCAGATGTGCTCCAGCATACACCACGTGCAGTAATGTCAGCACCTCCGTCATCAGTGACGTTACCACCGGATACAGCTGAGGTTAGTGTGACTGAACTGGCAGCAGTCGTTGTTACTGTGGGTAGTAAAACATCACCCGTGGTGAAAGTCTGTTGATTACCATAGCTGGTCCCGGCCTCATTGGTAGCATATGCCCTTACATAATACTCAGTGCCGGGTGTGAGACCTGTAATATTGCTGGTAAAACTACCACTTCCCTGGCCGTCAGATGTCTTGTTGTGAGCAATTGTAGGGTTTTGAGATGTGTTCCAACAAACACCCCTTGCTGTGATCTTAGCTCCTCCATCACTTGTGATGCTCCCTCCGGAAGTGGCGCTTGTCTGTGTGATTGCAGAGACACTTGCCGTGGTCAGTGTGGGAGGATTAGGTTCCTTCTCACATGAGGTAAGGTATATTCCCAAACTTATCATAAGAATAAGAACTGCTGAGATTTTAACTAAATTTTTCATAACTATGCTTTTAATAATTTATGAATATTGATTTCTTCTATAGTAAAAATGATTTTAATTAAATGATTTAAACAGACATATAGCAAAATTATACTTTTTATTCATATTAACGGCTGTTTCTTGGCACAAAAGTATGTTTTACCATTCAGTTCAGTCATGTCGAGTACTAGAAATCCTAATTCGTTAAGAATTGATCTGACATTTTCTTTTCTTAGTTTAATGGCATTTTTTAAATTAAAAACCTTAAAGATTTTTTTAAGCATTCCTTTCCATATTGCTACATCAAACTTAAGATTTAACATATTTCTGGGGGAATTATTGCCTTTTAAATTACTGTTTTCATTTATACCATTGATAAAACAGCCGATAAAAAAACAGTCGGATGGCAGATTACTGTAAATCTTCCCCAGGAATGAAGCCAGGTCATTAATCTGGTTAAGACATTTTAAGTTAATAAGTGTATCAGTTTTCGCAAAATCCTCCGGATGATAATAATAATGGTTGGATAAGGGTAGAACTATAATATTAGGACTCTTGGAGAGATCTAACCAGTCAATATAAGTATAAAAATCCTCGCAGTCCTCATCAGCTAGGATTTTATGAAGATTTACCTTATTTGGATCCTTTACCGGAGCCCGGTAACGGTAAACAGAATTCTTAATTTTTGTTATCATAATGTCTGTTTTAAATATCCGGTTGAAACTTCCCGAACTATTTAAATAACAGATTCAAATTTAAACATAAGGAATATTCGGAACAAGCCATAGGATGAGACCTGGCGGCGTTTTGAGTCTTATTTCCGGACCCTTAATCAAGGCAATTATGACACTGGTCAGGTATCTTATTTATTTAATGGATTAATAAATGCAATTCGTCAAAAACAAGAAGAATTACACGGGCAAAAATTGAATTCTTAGCGCCCCGGAAAGGTTTTAATCTGTAAAGATCATATAATCAGCTAAATAAGCGGTAGTTTATTTAAAAATTAAGCGGTTTCGAATAAAATCACATTTTGATGAATGGTTCTGAAAATTTGATTAAAAATTCCAGGTTTTCAATGTAGAAAAGTAACATCACCAACTTTTTCAAAATACGCCCCGTCAGCATACTGCCCGCTTACTTTCCAGACATAGACACCCTGAGGGGCAAGGTTGCCGTTTCCGAAATAGCCGTCCCACCCTTTATTGAGATCATAACTCTCATAGATAAGTACTCCCCACCTGTTGAATATCTGTAGTTTATAATCCGTGACATTCTCAAAAAATGGCCTGAACACGAAGTCCATATCTTCGTGGGCACCTTCCTTCCATTCACCTCCTGATGGCCCTGTGCCATTCCATTTGAAAACATTTGCGAACCTTATATTGCCTTCCTTCCAGTCAACTATAATCGGTGTTTCGAGGGTGGTGGAATCGACGCATCCTTCGCTTGAGGTCACCGTGAGAGAAACGTTGTATTCACCCGGCTCCTGGTACTGGTGATATGGATTCTCTTCAGTTGATACCTGCCCGTCTCCAAACCTCCATAAGTAGAGAGAGTCATAATAACTGCCATTGGTAAAAACAACAATTTGTTTATTGTTTATCACTGTTGTTGGATATGCACTGAATATAGCCGTCGGATTCTGGTAAACATTGATTATAGCATTGTGTACCGATTCACCTGCCTTATTACTGGTTGTTAATTTGACTATATAACTGCCGGGTATAAAATACGTATGTTCAGGATTTGCCTCATTTGAATATACTCCGTCACCAAAATCCCAGATATAGGATTCGCCATGTTGACTTTGATTTATAAATTGCACTGTCAGTGGGGAACATCCTGCTGTATCCGCACTGAAGTCGGCCGTTGGAGGGGGAAGTATTACCACCCTGACGTGTATGGTATCTTCGGCCATACATCCCCACCTGTCGGGCAGAGTCTCATAATATAAGACATGAGTGCCGGTTCCTGCAGCCTGTGGATCAAAGATATTTCCTGTTATACCCGGCCCCGACCATATACCGCCTGAGGGGCTGGCGATTAATGTTACTGGAGGAGCAGTGTGGTACATGGTTCCCGGATCTTCAATGGTGATGATGGGATTAGGCATGACAGTGATGATTGTACTGTCAGTATCCCTGCAGTCAGCATTTGTTATTGTATACCTGATGAGGTGATCTCCGATCCCCGCTATGACCGGGTTAAAGGTATTGCCAACAACACCGGGTCCTTCCCATACCCCTCCCAGGTCATGAGCCGTAAGAGTAAGCGGCGGGCTGTCATTGCACAGGGTATCTACCGGTGTTATTGTTGCATCGGGGGTAGCTACCGTTATTATCGTTTCATCATAGTCTGTGCAGCCGTTCTCATCAACTATGGTGTAGCTTATCACATGGTTACCTGAGCCTGCGACTGCAGGATAAAAAACATTACCGCTAACACCCGGTCCTGCCCATATACCTCCGGGCTCACGGGCCTCCAGGGTGAAGGGTGGGTCTGTCGAACACACTATGCCTCCGGATAATATTGTTGCGTCGGGTATGGGCACAACTCTTATTGTCGTTTCATCAATATCAGAACATCCGTTCACATCTGTTATTTCATACCTGACAGTATGATCTCCGGGACCGGCCACCTCGGGATCAAAAATATTTCCATTGACACCGGGCCCCGACCATGTGCCTCCAGGGTCATGTGCAGTTAAGCTGACAGGCTCAGCATTGGCACACATTGGATCAACAGGCGTTATGGTAGCATCAGGATATCCTACTATTAATATTATTGCAGTGGTTACTACGGGTGAGTGGTCTCCGTTTACCGGATCTGCAGGTGGACCCGGAATGGCCGGGTCGTCATAAGGATTGCAGTAGTTCCAGTTACGCAGTGTTACTTCAAAATATTCACCTATTAATTTGTCATCAGCTACATTGATAACATCTGACAACATTCCTGAACCTGTCACAGGTCCGGGTAAAGTGATAACATCATCTGTATATGGGTAAGTTCTTGACATTCCCTCTATTGTAACAGGAGTCCCTGTCATGGTAATATCAGTTCCATAGATCCATTGTATCCACCTGGTATTGATATTAGGATTATCTTCTTCCTGTGGAGGGACACAATTGAATTGTGTTAAATCCTGGAAGCGGACATTTGCACTGGTGCCGAAGCATATTGGATATATAGTTGGACTTATGTGCATTTCACCGCCGTTATGGTCGTCATCATCCCATACTGTTACTATCTGCTCCTGTGATGTGGAAGTGCATACAACCCCGTTGACTATCAGAGTCGCCTGGGGATGATAGTTGCACACATTGCCGGTTGATGTATAGACATGGACAGCAGTTGCTTCAAATAGTCCGTCACCGCTACTTGTTGCAGCAATTGTCTCAGTCACCCCGTCATCCCAGTTAAACCTTATGCTTACAGGTGTACCCGCATCATTAACCCCGGTATAGCTGACATTCCAGGTAGCTGTTACAGGAGAACATAACTTATCGGGTGTAATATTATTAGCCTTGGAAAGGATGGAGCAGTTTTGTCCGTTTGTGTATAGTGACAGCAGTGCCAGTATGATATACAGAAAATATCTTTTCATAATCCCTGACTTGCTTATACGTTAGGAAGGTCATCCCGGTTACATTAATTAAAGATATTTATCCTTCATTTACAATGATTTGTACTTTTATGCCTTTACTAGTCTTTTATGCACCGGGTCGGTTTTCCACAATTCATATCTGCATACCACCAGTATAAGTAATCATCATCATAGGCAGTGTAGCGGAAACTGGCATTTTCAGCATCATATTCAGAAGAAATCCATGAATGACCATAAGTCTCAATGTTAACATATGTCCCGCCCGGTAAACGGAAGCCACTTGGGCGGAAAGTGAAACCCGTCTCATTAGTGGCTCCTATGTTCGGGCTCCGCCAGTGTATCGTCCCGGTCTCTTTCAGTTTGCCGCCTTCTGCGTTGCCACCTATGTAATCTATAAGAACAGACCAGTCATCGGCAGTCGGTACGTGCCATCCTTCAGGACATAAATTATCTGCCTCTATAGTATACCAGTTATATAAAGCTCCATAGGTATCACCAAATGCAGGTTCATTATTATTGTAGAAGCAACATGCAGGACCTGTTAAATTACTCCATTGCTCGTTATCTGTTATAACCGCTATTGATGTGCCATTATTATATGTTGTTGTTCTGAGGTTTTCTGCCATCCATACCTGTGAGCCTATCTGCACCGTGGCATACACATTTCCATCAATGTCAGATAACGATTCCGTGGTAGTGAAGCTTACCTGGCTGCCATAGGCTGTTCCCGTACTGTTAGTGGCATAAGCACGCACATAATAGGTGGTTGATGCATCCAGACCGTCTAGTTCACAGATGAAGGATCCCGTTCCTGTACCACTGGATAGTGTATTATCACTGATAGTGGGCTCAGCTGTCGTTGACCAGCAGACACCCCTGGCAGTTACAGTTCCGCCGCCATCATCAGAGACATTACCACCGGATGCTGCAGTGAAAGAAGTTATAGCACTGGCACCGGTTGTTGTTAGGGTGGCCAGTAAGATCTCATCCGTGGTGAATGATGCTTCATTACCGTAAGCAGTTCCGGCATTGTTGGTTGCGTATGCGCGGACATAATAGGTAGTCCCGTTTGCAAGACCGCTCAGGGCACTCGTGAAGCTACCTGTTCCCGGACCTTCATCTGTGAAATCGTCATCAAGGGTAGGTGACTGTGAGGTGCTCCAGCAAACACCTTTTGCCGTAACATTACCACCACCGTCATCAGTCACATTGCCTCCAGCCACAGCTGAGTTAGCTGTTACATAAGCATCATCGATTGCGGCTGTTGCGACTGTTGCCAGTTCAACCGGGTCAGTGTCAAAGGAAACTTCACTGCCATAGGCAGTACCGATACTGTTGATTGCATAAGCCCTTACATAGTAAGTAGTACCGGGAGTAAGACCGCTCAGGTTACTTGTGAAAGCACCTGTACCGCTGCCATCGTTTGTAGTGTTGTCATCCGTTGTAGGATTGCTTGATGTTGACCAGCAAACGCCTTTTGCTGTAACATCGGAGCCGCCGTCATCGGTTACATCTCCTCCCAGCATTGCTGATGTCTGTGTTACATGGTCGGCTGAAGCAGTGGTGACAGTTGCCAGCTCGAGCGCCACGGTGGTAAATGTTTCCTGGTTGCCATAAGCTGTTCCTGCACTGTTTGTGGCATAGGCACGCACATAGTAATCAGTCCCGGGTGTGAGATTTGTTAAATCACTGGTGAAGCTGCCGGTTCCACTGCCATCCTCAGTTTTATTGTCTGCCGTGGTAGGATCCTCAGATGTGCTCCAGCAAACTCCTCGGGTGCTTATATCTGCACCACCATCATCAGTAATATTTCCTCCTGAGACTGCTGATGTTAAAGTAATTGATCCGGCTTCAACTGTTGTTAATGTGGGTGTTAAAATATCAGTCGTCGTAAATGACCGCTGGTTACCATAGCTTGTCCCTGCTTCATTAATGGCATATGCCCTGACATAATACATGGTCCCCGGTGTCAGCTGGTTGATAATGCTTGTAAAGGTACCCGTACCAGTGCCATCAGATGTCTTATTGCCAGATGTGGCAGGATTAATTGATGTGCCCCAACAAATGCCTCTTGCAGTTATTTCTGCTCCCCCACTGTTTGAGATAAATCCCCCGGTAATCGCTGATGTCTGTGTAACAGATGTGATATCTTCCGTAAGTATTTCAGCAAGAGCAGGTTTTTTTTCACATGATGAAAGATATAATAATGAACCGCTTATAAAGAGAATCAATATCATTCCTTTATAAAATCTATTCATAACTTTATTTTGTAAATATGGAAATCTATATGAACTGACAACTGTCAAAAGTAAAATTTATTCTATTATTAATAAAATTCAGGAATTTAATATTCCTTTTTACTGGATTATCTTGAAAAAGTTACCTGCTTCTTAACTCCAGCCTGCGATACGTGCCCAAAGATGCCAGGCAGCATAGGCTTTCATGTTTGCATTCAATGGTTGTGTATGAGCCGCAGTGCAGGTATACCAGTCGACACCCTCTGTATGTGCGTTCTGCCAGTCTACGGCCCAGTTGGAGTCACGGGTACCATCATTATTGCTGTCATAATAGCAGCCATCATTTGCTGCTTTATCAAGGTAGTAGTTTCCGTCAGGATCCCAGGACTCAATGTCTGCAAAATCATAAAGAAATTTATTATTTGTTTTACAGTAATTCCTTATTTGTTCATTTCTCAGATGCAGGTTCCCGGTCAATCCCGTTCCGTCAAGATGGCCTGTCATATACACAAAAATTACTCCCGGAAAATCCTCTTCAAGACCTGACATGAGGCCAAGATAGGTATCTATATTTTCTTCGGCGGCATAAGATACCTGGCCGCACCAGGACCATATTATTACATTGACATCTTCGTTTGAAGCAAGGTAGTCCCTCGTTTCAAGCTCCCACCCTGTAAAATTCGGACTCCCAAGATCGCCACTCATGGCATAATCATGAAGATCAAGAGCTCCATCAGCCCCTCCATTGTTCCATGCATATTCAGACCCGAGAAAAGTCACCAGACCGGTCATCCCCGTGGTGATCTGGCTTCCGTGTGAAGTGTGTCCGTATGCTATATGAAGTTTTTCCTTCGCTTTTTCTATCCAGTAGTCAGGGATGTCAGAGATATTAATAGCAGTATGATCTATTATATATTTATTTTCTACTGTTAAAAGATTATCCTCTTTCGTACAGGCAGAAGAAGCTATTATTACTATGCCTGCAATAATCAGTGCTTTATTCATGCTAAGTTTATTAGATCGTATTTGTATTAAAACGGATTAGCAAGTAAAATGTTGCACCTTATACCTGTGTATTAAACGACGGACAGGCTGAATAAGTTGTAACTTTTCCGGACAGGATCGGTTTAATAGTTATATATTTGAAGTTAATAGTTCCAGTAGTGATGATTCTATTAAAGTGTGCGCTAATTGCGGTATTTATTTTTTCTGCCTCACCCGCTTTGAAGGCTGATGGGATTGTTTGCCTGCGCGGGGGAGGAAGCGATACAACACGGTTTATACGATTCCTGCCGGGTGAAGAAGGGCTAGAAGCTCATACTGCCTTTCTTTCGCTAAGCAGTGAAATACCGGGGATTATGCCGGGATTGACTGTCGTGGGTGATTTTAACGGTGACGGAAGGAGTGAGATATCCCTTTTTATGAAAGTTCCCTATGAACCCAATATGAATCCGGACTATACCTGCAGCGATATAATGGTTTTCAGACCGGGCGGGAAGGACCTTCTTCCTGCAGGAACCTGGTATTCTGTCATCGACACAGAATTTGATTTCAATTATGTCGATTATGCTGTGACAGGTGATTTTAACCTGGATGGGAAGGATGATATAGCTGTGTTTTATAATAATCCTTTGGACGAAGAACAGGCAATTTATGTATTTGAATCTGGTGGGAAAGAATTCTCTCAACCTAAGAAATATTTTGGGAGTTTGAGGAGCGAATTCAATTTCACCCACATTAAATATGCCCTTGCGGGCGATTTTAACAATAATGGCAAGCCCGATATCGCTGTATTCTATGATTACTCAGGGGAGGACCCCTCGACACCTCAGAGAATCTTCATCTTTGAATCCGGCGTAAATGCTTTTTCTTTGCTGCCATCTTTTTATTCAACCACCCTGCAGGATCTGGATTTCGAGCATGTGAAGGGTGCCGTTACGGCAGATTATGACACTGACGGATTCAGTGATATAGCCTTATTTTACAGTGACCCGGCTGCCATTGACCATCAATTGTACCTTTTCCGGGGCGAAGTATCCTCTTTCTCCGGGCCTGATACCTGGTATGCAGGGAATAATGTAACTGTTGATCCTGCCGGGCTTCACTATATGGTCGCAGGATGTTTTAACGAAGATATGCTTCCTGATCTTGCTGTACTTTATAATAACTCAGTTAGTGGCTTTGGGGAGATTTTGCTATATCCCGGAAACGATGAAGCGTTTTCTGAGCATGAAACTGTGTGGTCGGGTCCGGGAAGTATTTTTGATGATATTACCGCAGTAATGAGCGGGCCTTTTCATCGCGATGAGATGATACGTGCCACTACGTGGAAGGATAATCATAAGGGAGCGGTAAGCTTCACCTTCGACGACGGGGCTTATGGTGCCTTTGCCTGTGGAGGAGCATGCCTTGACCAGGCCGGGCTGAAAGGTACATTCTATATTTTTACGGATACCACCCAGGTCTATGACGCTCCGCTTGCAGGAACCCCGTTGATAAAATCGTACCGGGATAAAGGATTTGAAATAGCTTCCCACACCAGGAACCATTCCAACCTGGGGCTTCTGACAGGCGAGGGGGATATAGATTATGTAAGGGCCTTATTGCGTCAATCAAAAGAAGAACTGGATGAGAGGTTTGATCAGAATACTCTTACACTTTCCATCCCCTTCGGCAGTTTTCAATATGAAACTCTGGGGCTGATAGCTGAAACATTCCTTACAGCCAGAAACAGCGAATATGGATATAACCTGGCCACCCCGGCTAATTTCTTTGCTCTTAAATCTTTTCCTGTACTCAGTACGACTTCACCTGCCACTGTATTGAACCGTGTAGCGGTAGCCGAAGATTTTGGCTATTACCTGCCCCTGATGTATCATGACATAAAAGATGAGTACTTTGATCCCGAATCCAACCTGTATGCATATAAGCTGGATGATTTCTGCGTAACGGTCGACTCTGTTTTGAAAAGGGATATCTGGGTGGATACTCATGAGAATGTATATAAGTATATCATGGAAAGAAATGGTCTGGTCGTGAGTATACCCGACTCTTCAGATGAGATGTTTGCCTTTACTGCGGATGATGGTCTTCCTGATTCTGTTTTTGATATCGAATTGACTCTTCAAATGATGATCCCGGCAGACTGGGATGAAGATTGGGTGACAATTAATAATGGAATTGAACTGACAAGCCTTGAAGTGATATCCTCCGGGGATGAAAGATATGTGTTTTATAATTGCCTGCCCGGCGGTTCGGAAATAACAGTGTATAAGGGAGTATATACAGGGATTGAAGATGATGGAGGAGATATTAGTGAAAATACTAAAATAAAGGTGTATCCCAATCCTGTTGGTAATGAACCGCTGAAGATTGAAGCAGATCTCCCTTCAGAGGGTGAGGTAGATCTTGTTTTGTACGACATGCGGGGGAACTGTATCACACATATAAATCTGGGCAGAATGCCTGCATACAGATTAGACTACTTCCTGGACACTGGCATTCTGGCCCCGGGACTCTATATTTTGCATGTCTCAACATCCGGGGGAAGGGTTAAACCGGTTTTGTTTATTAAGTTATAGTATAGTTCAGGATGCCTGAAAATGAGCCGGGTTAATGATGTGGTCTGGCTTTTTTTATTACCTTTTATTACGAATACCAATTAATGATAAAGCCTTAAACCGTACAGGAAAAAAGATGTATTTCTTACCTGTAAAACAACAGAGCGGAAAAAAGAAGGCGCAAGGAAAGAGCTGGAACAGTCGCTGAAAAACATGCAGACTGATAATTTCAACCTGTAACAGTTGCCATCCCTCCCGGTAATGAGGCTCTTTTTGCCATGGCACTCAGGTTGGCTGTTGATTTCAAGGAGATGAACCAGGAAGAGATAATGGCAATGAAGAAAAAAGGATTGTAGACAGAAGCCCTGTTCAGGTATTCAGGTTAGGTTGATCTTATATCAGGCTCTTTTCCATCCAGCCAAGTTTTATTAACTCGATCTTTTCCGGGTCTGCCGTGCCCAGTTTATGCCGGGTATCGGCCAGGAACACATGTTTGGCCGGTGGATTAAGAGGACGGTCTTCTCCGAAGAATTCCTTTCTTTTTGCCTGCAGGATCCGTATGCCTACTGAATCGACTGCAACAGGGTCAAAGCCAACAAGCAGGCCACAGTATTCCCAGGTATATTCCTTGCTGAAGTGGTGCCTTCCGACGCCATGGAAGAGGGGGTTCAGCATCACCAGTACATTCAGCCTGGTCTTTCCCTCTACCTCCGGAAGTTTCCAGAGGCTTGCAAGATCGGCACATGAATCACCATGCAGGGAGGCGGGATTGTCGATAAACATTATGTAGTTTTTTATCAATGATCCTACTCCTGACCAGGCATGGGTGCGCAGCGGCCTGGTATTGATAAGGGCCGTGGCTTCCTGGAACAATGGTTCACGTGTCAGACCCCGGTCTTTAATCCCAATGTTTTCATCCCTGACACCGGCTTCCATAGCCCTGGTTTTGATAGCCTGCTCCAGTTCCGGGGGTGTTGGCAGATAATTCCATACATTGGTTTTGATACCAAGGATATCGTCAGGCTTAACAATTTCTTTCCATGCTTCCAGCGGATCGCCCTTCCCTGTTAATGCAACTACTGCCTGATCAATCATGGTAAGTATCCTGTCCGGCTTAGGTTTATTAAAATCTGTCAAGAGATCCTTATCGCGGATTAATATTACACGTGATTTCCACCCAGCCTGTTTATTAGTCCCTGAGATGGTTTTCATGGCCTTTACCGGGCTGTTGAGGTAAAGGAATCCTCCTATTGAGGCCAGGGCACCTTTCTTTATTAGCTTTCTCCTTGTAATAGTCTTTCTGGTCATGATGATAAGGAATTGGTTTTTATTTTTTAATGACAGTATTTGCCGGCTGTTTTATCAAGAAGGTTTTCAACCTGTTCTTTTTCCTCAGCGTTAAACACACAGATCAGCAGGTCCTGTTTCAGAAGGCACCCGGTCCATTTCCCATCCTCCAGTTTGACAGCAATCTCATCCCTCAGTTCCGGGGCATAATGTTCAAGGAAATTATAATATGCTGTTTTCGCTTCCTCGCCTGACTGATAATTTATCATCAGGAGGTAATGCCTGGATTCCGGTTTTCCGTATTTTGCCAGAACAGCATCAGTTGTTTCATCAATGTTAAGGAAATTATCATTTGTTATATAGAAGAAAGCATTTATCCAGATATAATGATGAAAATAAAACACACTTTCAGGAACAAGTCCTTCCTCCGGGATCCAGTCAAGTATGGGAGGAAGTTCTCCGGTTGATTCTATCAAATCATCGATCATAGCTGCCATCTCCTCAATGGCCTTTTTAGATGCTTCGGTTTCTTCATCAGTAAACACAGAGATATAGTACTTGTCCTTCCAGAAAAGGATTGCTCCCACATATGTCTCAGAACCCTGTCCATAGGTTTGGTCAAGCTTCTCCCTTCCATGGGTGAACACCCCGAAAGCATTCTTGGCCTCCCCCATATCAAATATATCTGCAACAATCTTTGGTTCCCCGCACCTTTCATATGTCCTGCTCACTACCTCTTTCAAACCATAGGAAATAAATAATTCTGCCCCTCCATTAATATATCCGAACAGGGTTTCGGGGCTGTAATTTATGTCTGAGCCGCTTGCTTTATATCCATACACTTCTTCAGGCAGGAAATTTTTCATGTTCTGGGAAAGAGCTTTCATGGTTATTATGGTTAAGACAAAAGCTGCAAAAATGAACTTTATGTAGCTTAAATTACTTTTCATCTATACACCACAGTATTTAATTAAGATATTTTAAAAATAAGAAAAAAACTCTATGACATTTCTTTATAGTTTATTATTCGAGAGTGATATATGTCATATACTTCTGTTGAGATGTTGTGAGGACGTTAATTGTTAAATTGTTGAATCGTTAAATCGGGTTATTGTTGCAGAAAAAGAACAAACTACGGATAGTAGTTCATAAAATATAGAATATTGAAAATATGAAAAAGAATATGGGTGCTGCAGATAGGTTTATCGGGCTGGTAATAGCTGCATTAATTGTGGTTTTGCTGGAATAAACGGGCAATGTGACCACCTTTCGCCGATTGAACCTGACCATTGGGAGCCGGGATTGTTTGACCCCCCAGTATGTTTCAAAAACAACAAAGTACTTTTCTTAAGCTGATACGTTAAAATTACAATTTGTTCTGAGATTTAATTTTTTTCTATTGTAAACTTCTTCTTCCTTCGCATTATAACGTGGTTTAAAAGTGTTACCATCAAACAGGATATTTTGATCCCGGCCTTTTGTCTTGTTTGATTGATGCAGTTTTCAGAGCTCCTGTTTTCCAGATAAACCCTTGAAGATTCTCAGTTTCATTTTTCGATTTAAAACATG
>DRFJ01000056.1 GCA_011050615.1 Bacteroidota bacterium | reverse complement strand
GTTCTTTGAAAGTCATGGTTGTTTGTTTTTTTGGTTTTACACTTTAAAACTATAAATCAACCGTGACTTTCTTTTATTTATTTTACTTATCCAATTTTACAGAAACAAAGTTACGTAGCGAAAGTTCGGCAATACATCTTTTATAACGGTAGGATTTTTCTTCATTCTTCTGCACAAAACTGAAAATATCTGCATTTTTCTACATTAATCTGCATCGGATTCAGGGGAGAGTATATTTGCTTACATTCCTGTATGTAAACAGGCATGCTCGAAAAATAACTAGATTATTAAAATAAAAATCCACGGACAACATCCGTCGAAGTTGCAGTGGATTAGTATCTTAACCTATAGATGTAACTGTGTCTATTACTATTTAAAGCCTCCGGCGTCGAACACAGGAAGTTTAAATTGTTAATAAGTGCCGGTATAATGACATTTCATTTGATATTATGCTTTAAAAACATTATGTTTGTAATGCATAATAATTAAGGAATGTTTGTAAACAGGATAAAAGAAGAGGAACGAATAAGAAATGCACTTACAAGAAGCAGATCTGTATTACTGGCTTTATATGGAAGGCGTCGCTGTGGCAAATCAACCCTCCTGAAAAGAATAATTTCAGAAAAGGATGTTTATTATGTTGCCGACATGAGAGAGAAGTCTTTACAGATATCTTCATTGGCAAAGAACCTTGAATTAGCTGTCCCGGGATTTTCATCGGTACATTATCCTGACTGGCATGCATTATTCAGTAATTTAAATACTTCACTGAAAGAAAGGATCACCGTTTGCATCGATGAGTTTCCTTATCTGGTGAAAAATGATCCTGGTCTGCCTTCCATAATGCAGAATATCATAGATAATAAGATTAATAAAAGATATAACCTTGTATTGTGTGGATCATCACAGCAGATGATGGAAGATATGGTCTTAAACAGTTCATCTCCCCTCTATGGCAGATGTGATGAGATATTAAATATTAAGCCAATGACTGTTAAGTGGTTCTGCGAGTATTTTGAAACAGACCCCGTGACAGCAGTTAAGGGATACAGTGTTTTCGGAGGAGTTCCTCGATACTGGGAGTTACTAAAGGAAAAAGGTTCTCTTCCCAAAGCAGTAAAATATCATATTCTTGATAAAGATGGTGTCCTGCACAAGGAACCGGAGATGCTGTTTCATGATGAAATGCGAACATCTGTATTGGCTTACTCCATCCTGACCCTTGTAGGTATGGGTTGTAATCGTCTGTCAGAGATTGCATCCAGACTGGAGAAACCTGCAACTCAGCTAAACAGGCCTTTAAGGCTGCTGGTTGACCTCGGATACCTCAGAAGAGAAACACCATTTAATACTTCCGGCAGGACAACAAAAAAGAGCCTCTATAAAATTGCAGATCCGTTTATGAATTTCTATTTCAGGTTTGTAGTACCCAACAAAAGCCGTTTGGAATATGGTATGCACGATAGGGTGTGGAGCGAGATCAAGAGTGAGATGGATCATTATACATCCGGAGTATGGGATGAATTGTGCAGGGATGCCATTCCTTTTCTCAGGATAGGAAACCAGGAATTCAATCCATCAAAAAGGTGGTGGGGCAATGGGATCGACAGGCGACCAATGGAGATTGATATTATTGCTGAATCGGAAGATAAAACAACCTTGCTTATTGGTGAAGCTAAGTGGTCTGATTCAGTTCCGGTAAAAAAAGTATATGATGACTTGATATCAAAGGCTCAAAACTTGCCTTTTGCTTCCGGCAGAGACTTGCTTCCGGTCCTCTTTCTTAAAAAACAGGCCAAATCTATTCCCGGTAATATAATAATTTTCACACCCGGGGATATTATAGATAAATATTGATTATTAAACAGAGAGTGAAATTCATGGACAGCGACCGGCGGAGTCGAAGTGGATTATTCCAGGTCAAGCACTATGCGGAGATTTTCCTTTACTCTTGCTGAAAGTTTGTTTGGCAGGGTGCCAATCTTATTCACCAGGCGCCTGTTATCTATTGCCCTTGCCTGGTCAATCATAATATCACAATCGTGGTTCAGGTGTGTAGTCCCCTTCCTGATGTGCACTCTTAATATGTCCGCATTTTTCTTTACTCTCGTTGTTATGGGACAAATAATGGTTGACGGATGGGAAATATTATTAAGTAAATCGGTCTGAATAATAATAACAGGCCTCTTTTTACCCGGTTCGGTACCGATTCTGGGACTAAGGTCAGCTATCCAGATATCGTATTGCTTAATCAACATAATCAATATCTTCAAAGTCTCTTAGTATATCCATTGAATCTTCTCTGACCACATCGGATTCTTTCCTGAGCTTATTCTCCAGGATCATGCGTCTCTGAAAGCGGTTATAATGATCCAGTGCATCATTAATATACCTGTTCCTGGATTTCCTTGTCTTTGACAGTATCTTTTCGGTTTCGATGAAAATTGAATCATCTATTTTAAGGGATATTGTTTTCATGGTATCAGTATAATATATTACAAATATATATATATTTAGTATATTATTAAAGTATATAATATATGTATATATCAATTTTGTTCCTGGTACATTGAGTACCGGGTTCCACGTTCCGGGTTCCGCGTTTTGTTAAACTCTTCTGCTCCCTGCTCCCTGCGCAACGTACAGAACATAAAATAATAACACCGGACGAAATCCCGGAGATAAAAACCAACCCGCTTCAATCCCGAATCTTTGATTCGAGGATCCCCGAAAAGCAAGGCTTTTCGGGACAATTCAACACTTCAACAATATTCTTTTATCCCCGGTCTTCACCCCAGACGCTTCGGTCTGGATCTGCGATCCGTTCAGCCGGGGTTTCCGCTTTATAGAGGCGCCAGGCCTGGCGCCTCTACAATTGTAGAAATTGTACGCTGGCTGCAAAATTCTCTTAGACACGCTGGTAGCGCGTCTCTACTTTTGTCTTTCGTCTCCCCTCTATCAGGCTCCTCGCTAAATTAGCCCACCGGGCTAATTATTTACGCTCGGCCCTCTTTTGTCTTTTGTCCCCGGCTCTCATTACATTCGGCCGGGGTTTTCACTCCATTCAAACTTTTTCCTTTTTACTATTTACTTTTTCCTTGAAAAATCCTAACTTGAAATAGGATTAAAAATTCAATCATGTGTCAGAAAATTTCGCTGCAAAAAATTATGCTGACATCTGCCCTGTGCTTATTAAGTATTGCTGTATTCACGAAGAACCCTTACAGGCTTTCTGCGGGAGCCAGGCAGGTGGGCTTAGCTTATGCCACGGTGGCCACGGGCGGCTTCTGGGCTTCCTTTCATAACCAGGCATCACTGGCCGGAATGGAGAAATGGTCGGTGGGTCTTAATCAGGATAACCGCTTCGGCCTGTCGGAACTGAGCAACAAGACCTTCGGGATGATACTGCCTTCAGGCAAACGTGGCGCACTGGGTATGGTATACTCATATTACGGCTACTCCGAGTATAACAGGCATACCATGGGTCTTGCCTACGGGATGAAGCTTGGAGAAAAACTCTCTGCCGGTATCCAGACCGACCTCTACTCAACTCGCATAGCAGGTGACTACCGTAACAGGTATGACCTTACCTTCGAGGGAGGAATACAGTTTAAACCTGTAAATGAGCTGATTATCGGAGCTCATATTTATAATCCCGTGCCAACAAAGCTGCATGAGAGTGATATACCTCTTGTGCTCAGGCTGGGTGCATCCTACAGGTTTGCATCCTCCTTCCTGGCTATGGCTGAAATGGAAACGAGCGACCGGCAGTATACTAATGTAAGGGTGGCTGTTGAATACGAGTTTTTGGATAAGCTCTTCCTGCGAGGGGGCTTCATGAGCAAGCCCCTGGGTTATTCCTTCGGCGGTGGATATTCGGGACGTTTTATACAGGCCAACCTGGGATTTATTACCCATGAGAACCTGGGCCTCACGCCATCACTTTCAGTTGTAATATTTATAAGGTAAGCAATGAAATTAAGGCTGCAGGCCATATTTGCAGCCCTGGTTATTTCATTGAACTGCCTTTACCCGCAGGAGCAATTACCGGGGCATATCATCAGTCTGCTGGAAGATATAGCAGGATTATCAGGTGACGATATCGAGGCAGCAGAATACGCTGAGGAATTGATACTGCTTGCTGAAGATCCCGTCAGGATTAATTCAGCCGGCGATAACGAGCTGAAAAGACTCTTCTTCCTGACAGGCTTCCAGCTGCGAAGCATCATCGATTACAGGAACAAACACGGCAGCATATTATCAGCCATGGAACTGAGCTACCTGCCGGGCTTCGACACTGAACTGGCTTCGCTGGTAAGTGCCTTTGCCGTTTTTGATCCCCCCCTGAGGGAGAAGATCAGCAGCAGTGCAAGGCATATGCGCTTTCTGTTTAATTATATTCAGCAGGATGATAAAAACGAGACGAAATATATTGGCAGTCCCGACAAAATACTCTCCAAAGCCCGTTATTCTTCAGGACCCCTTACAGCATATCTCACAATGGATAAGGACAGGGGGGAGCCCCTCTTACTGCCGGGCAGGACACCCGATTTTGTCTCAGCCAGCCTGGCTTACAGGACAGGTACCGTGATTGACAAAATCATAGTAGGCGATTTTAAGGTTAGGTTCGGACAGGGACTGACAGCCTGTAATGGTTTCTCACGCCCGCCGGTGCCAACAGAGGCAAGGCTGATGAAAGGAAACAGTGACATAATCCCCTACTCATCCAGCGCTGAGAGTGATTTTTTCAGGGGTGCAGCCCTGTCGATCAGCACATCCGGGATAAATATCAATGCTTTTGCCTCACTTAACATGATAGACGCCACCACGGCTTATGATGAGAACACTCAAACAAAATATGTAAGTTCATTTTACTCTTCCGGCCTGCACAATACCACCAATACATTGATGAAAAGGAAGCAGGTGAGCGAGAAGAGTGCCGGGATCAATATCAACAGGATGTATAACAATCTTTACTGCGGCTTCAGTCTTGTCCACTCCGGCTTCTCGCTTCCCGTCGGGCCACCGGATCACCCCAGGGATATATACGATTTCAGTGGAATAAATAATACCACCCTCTCCCTTGATTATGCTTACCTGTTAAAGGATTCCTATCTCTTCGCGGAATTTGCCCTGCACAATGCGCATAAAACAGCTTTTATCCAGGGCATATCACTTAATCCTGAAGGCAGGATGAGGTTCAACCTCTTATATTCAAGGGTTAACAGGGGCTTTAATGCCTTTCATGGAAAAGCCGCTGGCATGAGCACCTTTAACAGGCCGGGAAGAAATATTATTTCCAATATTTCCTGCGAGTTAAGCCAGGCTCTAAGCCTGTCCGCCGGTATCATGGACAGGAAGGAACTATGGTATAATAATATCTCAGGCGGCTTTCCACGATCAATGCTATACATGGTGAGCCTCAGCTTCAGGCCTGCCGAATCCATTTCCCTCTCGGCAGATATCAAACACCGTATCAGTGACAGGTGGGTCAATCCCCTTCAGGGTGTAAAAACCCGCATGCCCATGGAAAAGACCAACCTGAGGCTGTCGGCAGAAATACTGGTCACGGAACGTTTTCAACTGCGTACACGCCTTGAGCAGTCCCTTATTGCCGGCAGCCACGACAGGGGTTTCATGTGTTACCAGTCGGCCTCTTATTCAGCCCGGAGCCTCCCCCTGGAGATAAGGGCCAGGCTTGCTGTTTTTAAAACGGGCTCATACGACAGCAGGCTTTTTGCCTGGGAGGATGACCTTCTCTATAACCCCCTGGTAAAAGCGCTCTACGGGGAAGGCAGCAGGTCATACATAATGATACTATATAAATTGCCGGGGGCGGTAAAAATAAGGCTTAAATATGCTGTTTCACGTCTGGCAGCTGAGGATGATGTCTGTTATGACACATATGATGAACTCAAATTCCAGCTTTTGATCAGCCTGTAGCATCTGAAGGCCTTATATCTCGTATGTTGAGCTGGAGGTTTCTTATTCCCTTGAATTCATTCATTTCAATCGAATAGCAAATATCGATGGGATGTCCTTCCCTGATCACCGGTAACATATTACCCTGGCCAAAAGCAATGGCAGGGATACTTGAGGTGCCTGTTGATTCACTGCAGAGATCCAGCTTAAGGTGCTCAGCACTCTGGCCTACGATCCTTCCCATTCCCGTATCATAAACTTTCCTGGTCATAAATACTGGTGCCAGGTTGTCGGGTCCGAAGGGCTGAAACTGTTCAAGGATACGGTAAAAATTTTTATCGATATCACTGAAGTCAAGTTCCATGTCAATAAGGATCTGAGGTACCAGTTGCTCTTCCATGATGGTGTTTGACACCACCTCTTCGAACCTTTGAATGAAGGCAGGTACATTTTCTTTTTTCATGGTAAGCCCGGCAGCATACATGTGACCTCCGAAGCTTTCCAGCAGGTCGCTGCAGGCTTCAATAGCCTGGTAAAGGTCATAACCTGTAACCGAACGTGCCGAACCCGTAGCAAAGCCATTCGATTCGGTAAGAATTACCGTCGGACGGTAATATGTTTCAATAAGCCTTGAAGCCACTATGCCAATAACTCCCTTATGCCATCCGGAATTGAATAACACAGTTGTACGTGAATTTACATGCCTGGGATCGGTTGATATCATCCTGAGTGCTTCCGTAGTTATATTCCTGTCTACAGAGCGCCTGTCCCTGTTGCAGTTCCCTATCTCCCTGCTCATCTCTGCAGCCAGCAGACCGTCTTCCGATATCATCAGCTCAACAGCCTTATTACCCGATTCCATTCGGCCGGCAGCATTTATCCTGGGTCCTATCTTAAAGACTATATCCTCAATAGTTATCTTCTTCCTTATTTCAGAATCCTTTATTATTTTGGCTATTCCCATCCTGGGATTCTCATTAAGCTGCAAAAGCCCGAAATGGGCAAGTATCCTGTTCTCACCGGTAAGGGGCACTATATCTGAAGCAATGCTTATTGCCACCAGGTCAAGGTACTGTACAAGTTCTTCAAAAGGTATACCGTTTACCTTTGAATAGGCCTGTATCAGCTTAAAGCCTACCCCGCAGCCCGAAAGATCCTTGAAAGGATAATTGCATCCTTCCTGCTTGGGGTCAAGAACTGCCCTTGCCTCGGGGATCGTACTGCCAGGGAGGTGATGATCGCAGATAATAACATCGAGACCGAGCGAACTGGCATATTTTATCTTATCTACTGCCTTAATCCCGCAATCGAGAGTTATCATCAGTTTGCAGTTAGTTTCATGGGCATAATCAATCCCTTTGGATGAAATGCCATAGCCTTCCTTATACCTGTCGGGAATATAAAAATCAATATTGGGATAAATATTTCTCAGGAAGGCATATAAGAGTGCAACCGATGTTGTTCCGTCCACATCATAATCCCCGTAAATAAGTATTTTCTCGTTTTTATATATTGCTGAGGATATACGGTCAACCGCCATATTCATGTCCTTCATCAGGAAGGGATCGTGAAGGTTTTCCAGGCTGGGCCGGAAAAAGCTCCTGGCTTCTTCAAAATTCGTAATACCTCTCTGCACCATAAGGTTAGCGAGTGATTGTGGTACATCCAGACTGTTCATCAGTTGCTTTACCACAACATTATCGCCTGCTTCCTTTATGATCCAGTTTTTCTCCATTATCAGCTTTTCCAGTTTATCCCGAACACTTCCTTAAAATTCTTCCTTACAATTAATTTGGCCTTCTCAAAATCCTGTTCTTCACCAAGTTCTTTTGCCAGAGAAGTAACTCCCTTGTCTGTATAACCACATGGATTAATATAATTAAAATAATCCAGGTCAGTATTTATGTTAAAGGCAAAGCCGTGCATTGTAATAAACCTGCTTGCCCTTACTCCTATGGCACATATTTTTCTTACCTGTCCTCCTCCCCGGTGCCCGTCAATCCATACCCCGGTTGCTCCTTCCATGCGATCTGCTTCAATCCCATATTCCTTCAGAGTAAGTATTATCACCTCCTCTATCCTGTGAATATAAGCTTTAAGCGTAAGCCCGAATTCCTCAAGATCAAGCAGCGGGTAGCCCACAATCTGTCCCGGTCCGTGATAGGTAATATCGCCTCCCCTGTTTATCCTGTAGAATGATGCTTCCTTTGCCTGCAGCTGGATATGGTTTACCAGGAGATTATTCTCCGATCCGCTCCTTCCAAGCGTATATACATGAGGGTGCTCCACAAAAAGGAGCCTGTTCAGTTGCTTCATCCTTTCACCGGGGCTCAGGGTGCGATTCTGCATTTTGATGTCCAGCATTTCCCTGAACAAATCTTCCTGGTAATCCCATGTCTCCATATAATCACGTAAACCCAGATCTTCAAAAATTCCTTCCCTTTCCACAATCAATACTTAATTTATTCTTTCTCTCTGACATGCTTTTCAGCATGATATGATGACCGTACAAGAGGATGGCTTTCCACAAAAAGAAAGCCTTTTCCCAGTCCTCTCTGCCTGTAGATTTCAAACATATTGGGATCAATATACTCCTGCACCTCCATATGATCAGGCGAAGGCCGCAGGTACTGACCCAGGGTAAGAACAGAACAACCTGCCTCGAGCAGATCATCCATGGTCCTGTATACCTCTTCTTCCTTCTCTCCCAGGCCAAGCATAATACCTGATTTGGTCCTTACACTCCTCTCACTCATATACCTTATCACATCAAGGCTGCGTCTGTATTTTGCAGCAGAACGTATTTCAGGAGTCAGCCTCTCCACTGTTTCAAGATTATGAGAAATTACCTCGGGGCCTGCATCAATCACTTTCTGTATATCTTTTTCCACACCCCTGAAATCGGGTATCAGCGCTTCTATTGTTGTTCCCGGGTCTAATTCTTTAACTTTTTTTATTACTTCTGCCCAGAATGAGGCTCCGCTGTCGGGCAGGTCATCCCTGTCAACTGAAGTGATAACACAGTGCTTCAGGCCCATCACTCTAACTGATTCAGCAAGATTTTCAGGCTCTTCCGGGTCGGGTGGCAGGGGTTTGCCCGTTATTGTGCCACAAAATTTGCATGACCTGGTACATATATCACCCAGTATCATAAAGGTTGCTGTACCGGCATTCCAGCATTCACCTATATTAGGGCAATTTCCACTCTTGCATATGGTATGCAGATGCCTGCTCTCAACAAGCTTCTTGACCCGGGTATAGTTCTCCCCGCTTGCCCGCTGCATCTTAAGCCATTTCGGTAAACGCTTATTATTCAGACTATTATCTGTATAGCTCATTGTTTCCATTTCAGTATACAAATCTAATTAAAATAGACATATTTACCTATTAAACGAATTGGGCTGATAGATAAGCCTTTGTATAAAAATTGAAAGATTTTACCTTGTAAAAAAGATATAAATAATCAATATTTTTTCTGTGATTCAATCATTGCAGGGTGCCTTTTATCTTTTGTTATTAAATAACATATTAATAGTCATTGATGGTGCCGGCATAATTTCTATATTTATTTTTTTTTAATTAATTCCATCAAATCAGAAAAATTAATCGTAATGAATAAGAAAAATTTGTACACTTTGTTCCTGTTGCTTTTTTCTTTTTTCCTGTTTACAGGAATATCATCAGGACAGGATAATGAAAATATTTATAACGAAAGTTGCACAAGCATAATGGTTGGAAAGGATGCCAGCACCGACGGCTCTGTTATGACCAGTCATACCTGCGATGCATATTATCGTACATGGCTTCAATTTGTACCGGCCCGGGAATATGAACCCGGAACAATGCATCCGGTAAGATGGGGTACAATGCATACAAGCTCAGCATGGAGTGAGGAAAATATAGAGACCAAGGGAGAGATACCAGAGGTGGAAAAAACCTATGCGTATTTAAATACTGCCTATCCCTGTCTGAACGAAAAACAGCTGGCCATCGGGGAAACAACCTTTGGAGGAAGGAGGGAACTCAGGAATAAAAACGGTATGTTCCAGATCGAGGAACTCGAAAGGATTGCCCTCCAGAGATGCACAACGGCGCGCGATGCAATAAAACTGATTGGCGAGCTAATAAAGAAATATGGTTATGGTGATTCGGGCGAGTGTATTACCATAGCCGATAAGAATGAAGTATGGCACATGGAAATAATGGGTGAGGGCCCTGATAAGACAGGGGGAGTATGGGCTGCACAACGAATCCCCGATGACCATGTGGGTATATCGGCCAATATATGCAGGATAGCCGGGATAGATCCCGATAATGAAGATTATTTTATGGTTTCCGATAATGTATACGAGGTAGCTAAAAAGATGGGGTTTTGGGATGGCAAGGAAACATTCAAGTTCTGGAAAGCATATTCCGGAAGAAAACCTTTCAGCTCACGTGAGTATTTCGTTCTCAGTTCTCTTGCACCTTCCCTCGGACTTGAATATGATGATGAGGAGCTGCCTTTCTCGGTCAAGCCTGAAAAGAAAGTTGACATACGTGATATAATGAAATTTTACAGGACCACATATGACGGTACTGATTGGGAAATGATAAGAAATCTCAAAGTTCCTGTAAGAAGAAGTGATGATGAAGGAAATACTTACACAGACACAATTGTAAGCCCGGCGGCCCATCCATGGATGTCAGGAGATAAGCGTGCACTACTGAACAGTCTTGAGGAAGGTGTGGTGGTAAGAGAAAGGCCAATTGCAGTCCAATATTGTGCTTACTCGTTCATAGTTCAGCTACGCGACTGGTTACCTGATGAGATTGGAGGAAGAATATGGTTTGGTCTTGATGTGCCCCGCCTTAGTCCCAGGATACCAATTTATGCAGGAAACCTGAGCCTGCCTGAAAGCTTTTATATATGCGGACAGGATCATTTCAGCACCGAATCTGCCTTGTGGGCCTTCCGCCGTGCAAACAGGCTGGCAATGGTGAACTGGGGTGAAGGCAAGGAAATAATGGAGCCTGTTGTAATGGAATTTGAAGATAAGGCCTTCAATGAGGTAGGTTTTATTGAGAAAAAAGCCCTCGAACTTTACAGAGAGGACCCAATACTCGCAAGGGAATTCCTTACCAGGTATTCCAATGATTTTGCCAGGTCTGCTGTCAGCCGCTGGTGGGATCTGGGAGATGAATTATGGGTAAAATTCAGGTGGAGCTTTTAAAACCTGCTATGAAGAAATTCAAACAGAAAGAATATTCGCCCGGCAGCAGTAGAATTGCTTTCGTAAGCAATACGGTAATAGAAGAATGAATTCAGAAGATTCTCAGAAAAAATAAATCAAAATGAGCACAAATAAATTTGAAGTGAACAAAGATCACAGGTGGCCTGCCGGAGATTTCCCGAAGGTGGGTATAAGACCGGTAATAGACGGACGCAGAAAAGGCGTAAGGGAGTCACTTGAGGAACAAACCATGAACCTGGCCAGGACAGCAGCCGGCTTAATAAGTTCAAGCCTGAAATACCCGAACGGGGAAAGGGTGCAATGTATAGTGGCCGACTCCTCCATCGGGGGAGTGGCCGAAGCTGCACTCTGCGCTGAGAAATTCAAAAAAGCAGGCGTTGGATTATCACTTACTGTAACTCCCTGCTGGTGCTACGGAAGTGAAACAATTGATATGGATCCCTTTATCCCAAAAGCAATATGGGGCTTTAACGGCACTGAGCGACCGGGGGCAGTTTACCTGGCTGCAGCACTGGCAGGACATACACAAAAGGGCCTTCCGGCTTTTGGTATTTACGGGCGGCACGTGCAGGATGCAGATGATAAAACAGTACCTGAAGATGTGAAAGAAAAAATACTTCGTTTTGTAAGGGCGGGACTTGCAACCTCATTCATGAAAGGGAAATCATACCTGTCAATGGGCAGCGTCTCTATGGGCATAGCAGGATCAATTGTCAATGAGAATTTCTTCCAGGACTACCTGGGAATGAGAAATGAATATATTGATATGAGCGAATTCAACCGCAGGATAAGAGAGGAAATATATGATAAGGAAGAATTCGACAGGGCACTTGCATGGACAAAGAAATGGTGCAGGGAGGGACAAGAAACAAATGAAAAACCCAGGACAGTGGAAGAGAAAGAGAAGGA
The DNA here is from genome assembly GCA_011050615.1 of Bacteroidota bacterium. Taxonomy (GTDB): domain Bacteria; phylum Bacteroidota; class Bacteroidia; order Bacteroidales; family VadinHA17; genus UBA9300. Next base: position 91,504 of record DRFJ01000056.1, on the reverse strand, counting down.
CTGGGAAACAGTGGTAAAAATGACCCTTATAGCACGTGACCTGATGGCTGGCAATGATCGTCTGGGGAAGGCAGGTTTCGAAGAGGAGGCAATGGGACATAATGCCATCCTGGCCGGCTTCCAGGGGCAGAGACAATGGACCGACCATATGCCAAACGGGGATTTTATGGAAGCAATATTATGCTCTTCCTTCGACTGGAACGGTATACGTCCACCCTACCTCCTGGCAACAGAAAACGACAGCCTCAACGGCGTTTCCATGCTCTTCGGCTATCTGCTCACCAATACAGCCCAGATGTTTTCAGACATAAGAACCTACTGGAGCCCGGAAGCGATTGAAAGGGTAAGCGGACATAAACCCTCAGGCCTGGCTGAAAATGGGATTATACACCTTATTAATTCAGGGGCTTCGGCACTCGATTTTTCAGGCCAGCAGAAGGAAAGCGGGAAGCCTGTCATTAAACCTTTCTGGGAAATAAGCCATGAAGATGTGGAAGCATGCCTTGAAGCAACAAGATGGCCTGCAGCAGTGACTGAATATTTCAGGGGGGGAGGCTTCTCCTCACAATTTGATACCCCTGGTGGAATGCCGATAACTATCTCCAGGATAAATATTGTCAAAGGACTGGGTCCCGTACTGCAATTAGCTGAAGGATGGACGGTTGAACTGCCTGAAGATGTGCATAACCTGCTGTGCGACAGGACAAATCCCACATGGCCCACAACATGGTTCGTTCCCAGGCTCACCGGGGAGGGAGCATTTAACGATGTCTATTCGGTCATGGCTAACTGGGGAGCCAACCACTGTGCGTCAAGCTACGGCCATATAGGTGCCGACATCCTTACAATGGCATCAATGTTGAGAATCCCTGTTAATATGCATAATATGCCTGCTGACAAAATATACAGACCCTCTGCCTGGAACGCCTACGGTATGGATCCTGAAGGCAGCGATTACAGGGCCTGTAAGGTCTATGGCCCTTTGTATGGATAATATTCAATAAATTGCACCGTAGAGCGTAATATATTACGTCTCTACGTTTATATGTATTTAAAATGTATCCAAGGATATAGAAATGACAAGGCAAAAAATCTCCATTGTTTTCGATTGCGGTGCTACCAACGTCAAGGTGCACGCAATAGATGAAAAAGGTGATATAGTACAATCAGCCTCATACCCGAATAATACACGCCCCGATCCCTTTTACCCGGAATACCGTATCTGGGATGTTGATGAGATATGGGACAAATTTTGCATGGCTTCACATGAGGTAACAGCCAACCTTGATTCAGAAGATATTATTGGTGCGAGCGTAACTACCTTTGGAGTTGATGGTGCCCTTTTCAACAGGGAGGGGAAAATGCTCTACCCTATGATATCATGGCAGTGCGAGCGTACAATACAGGTAATGAAGGATATAGACAAATATATACCACTTGCGGAACTGTATCGTGAATCAGCTTTACTGCCTTTTAACTTCAATACCATTAACAAGCTTATATGGCTCAGGGAAAATCACCCTGACCTTATTGAAAAAGCACACAGGTGGCTCTTCGCTCCTTCGATATTTACCTTTATGCTCGGGGGCGAGATGAAGAATGATATAAGCATGGCCGGCACATCAATGCTGACATCTGCTTCTGACCGTGACCTGTCACGTCTTATTCTGGACAGTATCGGGATTGAACCAGGCCTCATTGGGGAACTTGCCGAAGCCGGGGAAATAACAGGCAGGGTAAGTGAACAGGCATCACAGGCCACAGGGCTGCCTGCGGGTATACCTCTTGTTGCAAGCGGTCACGATACCCAGTTTGCAGTGTTCGGTTCAGGGGCCGGTATTAACCAGCCTGTGCTGAGCTCCGGCACATGGGAAATACTGATGGTCAGGTCAGGAAAATACAGGTCGGGCAGGGAACAACTCGATAATTCAATAAGTACGGAACTGGATCCTGTCCCCGGGCTGTATAATATCGGGAAACAGTGGATAGCCTCAGGCATGCTCGAGTGGGCCGGGAGGAATATGTTCCCCGACTGCGGTGAAGACATGCATGAGAAAATGATATCACTGGCTTCAAAGGTGCCTCCAGGAAGCAAGGGGATAAGGGTGGTGCCAGAGTTTTTCGAAGAAAGTAAGGAGAGCGGCGGCGGTCAGATCAGCGGACTCCGTATGGAATCGACCCGCGAAGAAATTTACCGCGCCATGCTGGAAGCACTCTCCCGGAAGCTCAGGGACGGGATGAAGGCACTCGAGAAAGCAGGCGGCTTCACCACTGATAATATATTATGTGTTGGCGGAGGATCAAAAAACAGGCTGTGGAACCAGATAAGGGCAGATATAACCGGAGTGCCGCTAACTGTTATTGATAAGAAAGAAACCACTGTTCTTGGTGCCGCCATGTTCATAATGTACGCTGCCGGACTGGCTTCAAGCCCCGAAGAAGCCCGAAATATGATCTCCTTCAAAACTGAAGCATTTGAACCCGGCGAAAATTTCAGAACCTACAGGAAGATATTTAAGTAATAAAAAGGGTGCTCGCTTAAAATCAAGCACCCCCTCCTGTTTGGCTTAAAATCCAGGATTATTCCTCGCTGAGCTTAAACTCGACAGGAACACTTAATCTTACTTTCACAGCATGACCCCGTTGTTTCCCGGGTTCCCATGCAGGCATATCCCTGAATACCCTTGCAGCAGCATCATCAAATCCCTCATAAGTGCTTTTCACAACCTTAATATCTTCGACATTCCCCTGCGTGTCCACAGTGAATTCCACCGTAACTTTACCCTCAATGCCTTCCTGCTTCGGCTTTTCAGGATACTCGAGGTTATCATATATAAATGATTTCAGGGCTTCCATGCCACCCGGGAATTGAGGCATATCCTCAACCACTACAAATATTTCTTCCTTCTTCTTCCTGTCCACCGTAGCCTTAGCGGAAGTGGGAACCTTAGACATAGCCTCAACCTTCTCCTTTAGGGTAATAATTATAACCCCATTACCGGCCTTATATTTCTTTACAATCTCTGATGATTCATCCTTAATCACCTCAACGCTCCATATATCTTCAGGATCTATATTGTTGTAGTCTTCAACTACCTTACCGTCAACAACTATTACCGGCTCAATCTTATTATCATCTGATTCAACGATACGGATCCCTATCTTATCCTTTTCTTCCACCAGCTCCAATTTCTGCTTTTCCTTTACTTTTGTGAGATCAAGCTCATAGGATCTGAATTCAAGCTCCAAGGGTTTCCCGGTAATCCATGATGCCTTCATTTCCATGGTTTTATAACCCACGTATGAAATAACGAGGATATCATCTTTTTTACATTCCAGTTCAAACCGGCCGTCAATGTCAACCGTTGTTCCGTTGGTGGTCCCTTTTACAATAATTGACGCACCGGTGGCCGGTTCACCTGTATCTGCAAATATAACTTGTCCTTTGACCCTGCCATCCCAGTCCTGTACCTCTGAGCCTGTTAACATTCCGAGTGCCAGGATAATAACTGGTATCATTAAGAGATACTTAATAATACCAGTCTTTCTTGCTGTTGTTCTTTTCATCATTTTGAATCTTGTTTTGGTTAATGAATGACTAAACTGGTGCCCCAGCCTGAAATAATTTGTCCCGAGGGAAAAATTAAGCAGCTGGGCCCTGTAATGAGCCGGGTTAACACCCCCTGCCAGCACTTCCCTGTCGGCAAGATGCTCATGATTCTCTTTAATCATCCTGGAAATAAGCCATGTAAAAGGATTGAACCATGTAAAAAGGACTGTCAGTTCGACTATGATAAGATCGATAAAATGCAATTGCCTGATATGAGCCCGTTCATGAAGAATAATAGGCTCAATATAAGGGTCATTCCTGTATCTCTCCGGCAGGAAGATCCATGAAAACAAGGTAAAAGCCTGGTTACTGTCAGTGAAAAATATCTTATTGCCATAAGCTGATCTTGCACCCCTCTTGTTTCTCCACAAGCGTATGATAACAAGATTGCGGAAAAGTATGAATACTCCTCCGGCTGAATAAATTATCAGTATAATAAGTAACCAGTTAAAACCGGAACCTTCGGCCACCGCGCCTGTTAGGTTGACTGCAGGCTCAACAACAAACGAAGACGGCTGTACGGGACTTTGACTGATTCCACCCATTTCGATAAACTGTGGAAATCTCACAAAGGGAAAGCTCCAGCTTGCAATAAGCCCTGATAATAAATAAAAACGCTTTATCCTGAGATTGTAATCGTTTCTTAACAATAAATAAGAAAGACTTATAATGGTCAGCCCGAGTGATACTTTCAGCAGGTATGTTAATATTTCATTTGCCATGTTTTCCTTCTTTTTTCATTTCCGACTCTACTTCTTCTATGAGACCTTTAAGCTCTTTCACACTCAGGTCAGATTCTCTGGCAAAGAAAGTCAACAGGTTTGATGATGAGCCGTCAAAATAATTTTTTGCTATACCGCTCAGGTAACCCTTAAGGTATTCTTTCTTTGACAGCAGGGGGTAGTAAAGGTGGGTGGTACCCACTGCCCTGTGTCCCACAAAACCCTTCTTCTCAAGTATCCTGATAACTGTCGAAACCGTGGTATAAGGTGTATCAGGATCCTCCAGTTTGTTAATAACATCCCTCACAATTGCCTCCTTTAATTTCCACAGGATCAACATTATTTCCTCTTCAGCCTTTGTAAGTCTCTGCATCATGATTTCATTGTTTGCTACAAATATAAAACTAATTTTTAAGTAAACCAACTATTTTTTACGTAGATATACTAAAATGCCCGTTTGGAATGTTGGAATATGGGATTATTGGAGTACTGGAATAATGGTATACTATCAAATAGCTGTTCGTTAATCCATTATTCAAATGTTCCATTATTCCATTGGAATTGCCCATCTTAAAAATCGTTACTAATTTATCAACCTTATAAACCTTATAAACTTTATAAACCATATCAACCTTATCAACTTCATAAACTCTTTTTTTTCCGTATTTTTGCATTTTATTCCAACAAACAGAAGCTATGCAACTCAGCGAACAGGAGCAGATAAGACGGGAGTCACTTGAAGAGATCAGGAAAATGGGCATTGACCCCTATCCTGCCGAGGAATTCAAAACGAATGTATTATCCGAGGATGTTCTTGCCGGTTTTGATGATGTCAAAAAGAACTACCAGGAAGTTGTGATGGCCGGCCGGATAATGAGCCGGCGGATAATGGGCAAGGCATCATTTGCAGAGATACAGGATTCCGCCGGCAGGATACAGCTTTATATCACAAGGGATGATATATGCCCGGGTGAGAATAAGGATTTCTACAATATCGTTTTCAAACGCCACCTTGATATAGGTGATTTTATCGGAGTGAAGGGTTTTGTTTTCCGCACACAGATGGGAGAGATAACCGTTCATGTCAAAGAATTGAAGATACTGAGCAAATCGATTCGTCCCCTTCCTGTTGTGAAAGAAAAGGAAGGAAAGGTGTATGATGCCTTCACTGATCCCGAGATGCGTTACCGTCAGCGTTATGTCGACCTGATAGTCAACCCGCATGTAAAGGAAACCTTCAGGAAGCGCACCATGCTGATACAGTCGATGAGGGAACTGTTTAATTCAAGGGGCTACCTTGAAGTGGAGACGCCCATATTACAACCCTTGCCGGGAGGTGCTGCCGCGAGGCCCTTTATCACTTATCACAATACCCTGGATATGAAGCTATACCTGCGTATAGCCAACGAGCTTTACCTTAAGAAGCTTATCGTGGGCGGGTATGAAGGAGTTTACGAGTTCTCCAAAGACTTCAGGAACGAGGGGATGGATCGTAATCACAACCCCGAGTTCACCGTGATGGAGATATATGTTGCCTATAAGGACTATAACTGGATGATGGAGTTTGTCGAGGAAATGTTTGAGAAAGTTGCACTTGACCTGCATGGCAAAACTCTCATTACCTATGGCGACACAGAATTAGAATTCAAAAAACCTTACCCCAGGGTGACAATGCTGGATGCCATAAAGGAATACACGGGTTTTGATATTTCTGGTATGACTGAAGAACAGTTAAGGGAAGTATGTGATAAACTTGATATAGAACATGATCCCAGCATGGGCAAGGGCAAGCTTATCGACGAAATATTCGGGGGAAAATGCGAACATCATTTCATACAGCCCACCTTTATCACCGATTACCCAATCGAGATGTCTCCGCTGGTAAAGAAACACCGTAAGAATCCCGAACTGACGGAACGTTTTGAGCTTATAATCAATGGCAAGGAGATGTGTAATGCCTATTCCGAGCTGAACGATCCCATAGACCAGCTGGAAAGATTCAAGGAACAGTTGAAGCTTTCCGAAAAGGGAGATGATGAGGCTATGTTCATTGATATGGATTTTGTACGGGCTCTTGAATACGGTATGCCTCCCACCTCGGGACTTGGGGTGGGTATTGACAGGCTGACCATGCTGATGACCAACCAGCCATCGATTCAGGATGTGCTTTTCTTCCCGCAGATGAGGCCTGAGGCGCGGCAAACGACGAACGACGAACGACAAACGGAAAAGTTCCTTGAGCTGGGTATACCCGAAGAATGGATTGAGCCGCTGGTGATCCTTGGTTATGATTCGGTTGAGAAGCTGAAGGAAGTGGAAAAACCCGGCAAGCTGGCCAATGACCTCAACGGCTACAAGAAAAAGAACAAGCTTGACCTGCCGGGACTGAGCCCTGAGCAGGTGGCGGAATGGCTTAAATAGGTACCGGGTAACCGGGTGCTGGAGCATAGGCTCCCACTTTCGCCCTGCGGGCTTCGGCGGGCAGTGCCGTGACTCATAATCATGTCCAGAGCTTTCCTGGCACCTTCATGTTCCGGATCAAGTTCCAGAGTAAGTTTATATTCTTTAATAGCTTTCTCTCTATTGTCTGTCTTGTGATATATTTGTGCCAGTTCATAATGAACTGATGGAATACCGGTAAAATCACTGGCGTTTCTTTCCAGGAAGAATATTGCATCTTCCACCCTCCCCTCAGTAAGGAGTCCGGATGCAAGCTCACTGAGCAATTCCGGACCAATCTCCCGCTCAAATACTCTGGGATAATTGGCCTTAAGTACCTGATAAAAAATAGTAGCCTGGAATCTGCTGGTTCTTAAACCCATATTTACCAGCTCCAAAGGCCCGTCCTGAATAAACTTATTATAGGCAGGACTCCTCTCTGTGAATACCTCAGCCATGTACTGGAAATGTTGTCCTTTTTTAATTTCCTCGCTGAAATTAAATTTCCTGAGATTGGAAAAATCATGAAAATTGTATACATAAATATCTCCTGACTTAAGATTACAGATAAAACTATACAGAGTTATGGATCCCGGCCCTTCAACATGAGTCTCGTCAAGGGCTTTCTGAACAGTATTTACTGAAAAAGATGATTGCTGACTCAGTAATTTATCAGCTGTATTATATCTCCGGCAAGGCTTCTCCTGACCAACATATTTTGAGCCAACAAAATTCGTAGATATCTGGTAATCCTTCTCCGTTTCCAGGAATACAACTTCACCATTATACCATTCTACTATCATAGATGCACCGGATTTATCCATAACAGGTATTCTTGCCACATCAAGGGCCGGGCAATTGTGATCCCTGAAAAAATCCTTAACCTCTTCAACACTTCTGCAGGTTGCCAGTAACTGATCCAGGATAGAACCAATGATACTCTTTTTGTTTTTATCCGGCTTCCACCCCTGGTTTCCAAGAGAATTCCCGTCCACAAACAGCCCGTGCTCGTTCATTCCACCCTGTGTTGAATTCATAATCATATTGAACCCGAAGCATACTCTTGCATAATATTTCTCAGAAGCCGGAATGTACCACATCAAAGTTAACGGACTGAAAAAATCCTCATTACTGCCTGCGATAGCTACACCATTACCTCTTACCATTATTATCGTACATGAGAAGGTGTCCGTTGCCAGAAGGGATAAGAAGAATATTATAATGCAAATACCTTTTTTCATCTCGCCGCTGTATTTATGGAAATATAATATTACTCAAAATAAATAACTGTCGCAAACATAATCAACAACTGGAAAACTGCGTTTAACACTGGTTATAATTCGGTTGAAAACCTGAAGGAAGCGAAGAACATTTTACCAGACTGTAATGAAGGCAAAACCTCACGAGCAGGTCGTGGTCAGGGAGGGGGAACGATTAAGCCGGGGGAGACTGGGTTGCGACATGGTTTATAAGGACTATGTATTATCCCGATTGGCTTCGCCGCATTCGTAATCAAAATTGTTTTGATTTTCATTTTACAAAATTGTAATTTGTCGCTTGTTAACAAATACCCTGACTATAATGAAAAATAAATTCAGAAAATTACTATTTATCCTGATTCCCTTTTTGCTGATATCAGGTACTTCTAACGGAGTTGACACTAAAGATACAAGGTTACTGTCTCAACCTGCCGTAAGTCAGGAGAACATAGCTTTTGTATATGCCAATGATCTCTGGATCGCCAATCTTGATGGCACATTCCCCCGGCGCCTAACAATTGATGAAGGAGTGGAATCCGATCCTGTATTTTCTCCTGACGGGAAGCACATTGCTTTCAGTGCGCAATATGATGGAAATACCGATGTATTCATAGTCCCGATTGAAGGTGGTGTGCCGAAAAGACTTACCTGGCACCCCGGCGCAGATATTGTCAGGGGATTTACACCTGATGGTTCAGCGGTTCTCTTTGTATCCCGGAGGGAGGTTCATACAAACCGCTATATGCAGTTTTTTACTGTCCCGGTCAACGGAGGCTTCCCTACCCGTCTTGTGATTCCTAATGGCTGGTGTGCATCATATTCACCTAATGGTACACACATGGCATATACCCCTATACCGGGGAGGTATGCTCAGTGGAAAAATTACAGGGGTGGTACTGTGGCTACAATCTGGATATTTTCATTCGAAGATCATTCCGTGGAAAAGATACCACAACCGGAAGAGAGATGTAATGATACAGATCCAATGTGGATTGGAGACAGGATTTATTTCAGAAGTGACCGTAATGGTGAATTCAATCTTTACGCATATAATACTGACACAAAAGATATCGAGCAATTAACTTATTTTTCAGATTTCCCGATTATAAAAGCAACGCATGGGAACGGCCGGATAATATTTGAGCAGGCCGGGTATTTACATCATTATAATTTAAATACAAAATCATCTGAAAAGATAACAGCAGGCATAGCAACTGACCTGCTTGAACTAAGACCCCGGTATATTTCAGGCAGCCAGTATATCAGAAGCTCAGGTATTTCGCCTACAGGTGCCCGGGTGGTATTTGATTTCCGGGGCGATATAATGACTGTCCCGGCTGAAAAGGGTGACCCAAGAAATATTACCCTTACCCCTGGGACACATGAGAAATATCCTGCATGGTCACCCGACGGCAAATCTATAGCTTATTTCTCAGATGCTTCAGGAGAATACATGCTTCATATCAAATCCCAGGACGGATCGGGAGAAGCAAAGACTTACAAACTGAACGGGGCAGGATTCTATGCTTATCCGCACTGGTCGCCTGACAGCAAAAATATTGCCTGTGTTGATAATAGCAGGAGCCTGTATATTATAAATATTGAATCAGGTGAAGTAAAAAAAATCGATTCGGATGAGATGTATATCCCCGGGGTTTTCAGGGAACTTTTCGGTTCATGGTCGAAAGATTCAAAATGGCTGACTTATACCAGGGTCCTTGAATCACACTTCAGACAGGTATTCATCTATTCATTAGAACAGGAAAAGTCATATCCCGTTTCCGATGGCATGAGCGATGCTTCAGAGCCTGTTTTCGATGCCGGGGGTAAATACCTGTTTTTCTTTGCATCAACTGATGCCGGTCCGGTTGTGAACTGGTTTGACATGTCGAATGCGGATATGTCAGCCACCTCTTCAATATATCTCGTTACCCTTCAGAAAGACCTGGTAAACCCTTTCGCAAAAGAAAGTGATGAAGAAAAGGTTGAAGATGAAAAAATTTCCGGGGCTGAACCTGAAGGGAAGCCGGACAGGAAGGGTAAAAATGAAGATAAGCAAAAAGCTGATGATATGAAAATTGACCTGGCAGGGCTGCAGGAACGTATTGTTGCACTGCCTGTGGATGCCGGAAACTATACCGGTCTGGGAGTCGGCGAAGAGGGTAAGGTATTCTATATCATGAGGCCTGTAACGTACGGAGGTGAAAGCACACTGCATATGTATGATATAAAGGAAAAGAAGGATAAGGAAGTTATGAGCCTTGACAACTATGAGATATCAGCTGATGGCAAAAAGATGTTCTACAGGAAAGGAAGGACCTATGGCATAAGCGGTACAGGATCGAAGCCCGAGCCAGGGAAGGGTATAATAAACACAGCTTCCCTCCAGGTTAAGATTGATCCGCTGGCAGAGTGGCCGCATATTTTTGACGAGGCCTGGAGGATAAACAGGGATTATTTCTACGATCCTGGCATGCATGGCGCCGACTGGGCAGCCATGAAGGAAAAGTATTCACAGTTCCTTCCGGATCTTTCCTGCAGAAATGATCTTAACCGGGTCATCCAGTGGATGTGCAGTGAATTATCCGTGGGCCACCACCGTCTGCAGGGAGCGGGTGAACAACTCGGTGAACCGGAGCGTGTGAGTGGCGGACTGCTGGGAGTGGACTACGAAATCTCGAATAACAGGTACCGCCTGAAGAAGATTTATGGTGGATTGAACTGGAACCCCGACCTGCGCTCCCCTATGACGGAGCCGGGCATAAATGCTAAGGTTGGTGATTATATACTGGCTGTTAACGGGAAAGACCTGACCGCAGATCAGAATATTTACAGTTATTTTGAGAATACTGCCGGTAAAATTGTTGAACTTACAATTGGCCCCAACCCTGATTATCCGGGATCAAGAGAAGTAAAGGTAGTCCCGGTAAATAATGAATCAGCACTCAGGAACCGTGACTGGGTTGAAGGTAACCTGAAGAAAGTAAATGAGGCTACCGGCGGCCAGGTTGCCTATGTTTATGTACCAAATACTGCCGGGGCCGGTCACGAATATTTCAAGCGTTACTTTTTCCCGCAGGCTAAAAAGAAGGCAATAATAATTGACGAGCGCTTTAATGGCGGTGGTTCAATTGCCGATTACTATATTGATATACTGCTCAGGCCGTACCAGTCCCACTGGAATTTCCGTTATGGCAAAGACCTTAAAACCCCAAGTGCCTCTATACAGGGCCCCAAGGTTATGATTATTGACGAAACTGCCGGATCAGGTGGTGATATGTTGCCATGGATGTTCAGAAAATTCAAGGTAGGTACACTGGTAGGCAAACGCACCTGGGGAGGGCTGGTCGGCGTGCTTGGATTCCCGGAATTCATTGACGGGGCATCGGTTACTTCACCAAACCTGGCTATATGGACCAACGAGGGCTTCATCGTTGAGAATGTTGGGGTGCCACCTGATATTGAAGTTGAGCAATGGCCAGCTGAAGTTATCAAAGGAAACGATCCCCAGCTCGAGAAAGCAATTGAAATTGCACTGGAAGAGTTGAAAAAGAATCCGCCCGTCGAACCCGAAAGACCGCCATACCCGGTACGGGTGAGGAAATAGCAGGAAGCAGAGGCACAAAATTAAAGTTAAATGCCTGGTGGTCCATTCAACTTCTGGAAGGAGTAAAGAAAACAGATCCTCCAGCTAAGGATCAAAAAATAGAGATGTCTTCTCCGTCAAACATCTGGAAGATCGCCACCTATGTTAGTATTGTAATAATTGCAGGATTTTGTTACATAGTTGTTTTATCCAAAGGATTTCCTTGACTTGCCTCTTATTGACAAATACCCGTGCCATAATGAAAAAGATAGTATTACCGGTCATCATAATGTTATTTGCATGTTATATGAATGCCCAGGATGAAAAGATTGTACCTTCCTTTGAACAGGTCTTATCCCTGCAAAGTGCAGGTGCTCCCGTAATATCCTCCGATGTAAGTCAGGTACTATTTACCCTTACCCGGACTGACTGGGTAAGGACTTCGATGAAAACCTCCCGGGAATGATATGGACCGATAAAGGAATATATGCCACTGCATATCAAAAAACAATAAGGCCATTGTTCCTTATGAATCCTGATAACGGCAGGGTAGAAAGAGTGCTTGATTACCCTCCGAGGATATATGGATTATCTATTTCAAAAGATGGAAACACTATGGCATACGCAGGTGAGGAAGATGAAGGCTACCCCGTGGGAGAATGAAGAGATATACCGCAAGACTTCACCCATGACAAATATAAATAATGCCAGTACTCCCACCCTTATCCAGCATGGTGAATTTGACAAAAGGGTTCCAATGCCAAACATATGAACTGTACCAGGGGTTACAGGATATCGGTGTTGATACAAAGCTAATAGTATATAAAGGATTCGGTCATGGCATTACCAAACCGAAAGAGCGACCTGCTGCAATGTGGCACAACTGGCAGTGGTTCGGCAAGTATGTATGGGGAGAGGAAATAGACATGCCGGAACTGACTAATGAACGCTGAGTACGGAGAAGGTTTATTCATATTGAGATATATCATCATGAAAAAGATAAGGTTGCAGTCTGCTTCCCGCACTCATACAACTGGTAAGATGAATCATTCCTTGTCCCGAAAAAATATTTCAGGGAAACAGAGGTCCCGGCTGCCGAAGTAATGAAATTCATAGTATCTGCAGGAGTAGCGGATTGGGATTGAATGGCTTCGTATGAAAAAACCATCTGCCAAAATCCCGGTTTAATGCTTACACTTTTCAACTAATCAACAACTATGATACTCTTTTCATTACTTTTTCTACCATGCTCCTGAACTCCTCTGTTTCCTTCCTTACCTGGATAATAAAGCTGTTTTCATCAACCTTACCTATTGCGGCTGTCATTTCATCCATATTCCGGTATGTAGCCTGACGGAAAGTATTATCATAATCCTTCTTTCTTGTAAAATACACCTGGTCACTTATAAACTGCTGTATTTTAACTGCCTTATCAAGGGCTGATTTCCATTGTGATATTGTCAGGTTTTCCGTTTCATATAATTCACAAAGTACTGCATATGCATGTTTTTGCTTGTCAACATGATATTTCATCCATAGCTTATCATACCTCTTATGGATCTCTTCCCATGTTTTCAGTTGCCCCTTGCCAATATCAGAACGTAGCCTGTCCACATCACTCTTCTTTATGATCTGTCCGCCAAGATTAATCCATTCCGTATATCTTTTATTTTTCAGATCACTGACCATTTTCCTGAAGTCGTGTTGCGGATTAGCGTTTATATATGCAATGAGGTTCTTCACCGCATAATTATGCAGCATGTCGCCGTAGGCATGATATGCTTTATAAGGCTTAAGGACAAGGACCTTTCTCTTTGTATTTTCCATGTCTTCACCCAGCACTTCCAGTCCGTTAATCACATCTTCTTCCCCCGACAGCAATTTGCGTCCCATCGCTGCCAGTACATCATCATTTTTCAGACCTTCCGACCCGGGGCTTGCCTTTGCGGTCCATATCTCCAGTAATCTCCTTGCATGAATTATTTCTTCTATGGTGTCTGGCGCAAATGCATCAAATTCAATGTTTTGTACTTTATTTTTTCTTTTATCACGGGTCTTGAATTTCCATGAATTACGTGCCAGGGCATACATATTATACAGCCACCAGAATGCGGGCATCACTTCCAGCCTGTCTTTTGTCACATTATTGTTGAGCAGTGAAAAAGGCAGTGGAATATCCAGTTCGGCCGGATAGTCAGCCTTTGACAGCAAAACAAAGGAGGCAAAGCGGCTTGAATGCTTGAGGCTGGTACACAATCCCGGCCAGAATCCGCGTCCGGCCTGTATTTCGTTATCATTAGCCCTGCTGTTATGATTGGAACCTATTGTTGCACCGGCAGCAATATTACTCTGCCCCATTACTACCGAGGCGACAAGGAAGGAATTATTATGATGCTGTTCATGGGCGGGGAAGATTAGGTTATTTAGCACTTCACAACATGAAATTGTCGAATTATCTCCCAGAAATGAATTTATTAATCTTGCCCCATATTTGAGGTTGGAATTATTGCCCAGGATGAATTTCACTGCCTTGCAGCCGTAAAATATATGGCAACCATAGCCAATTATGCCGTTTACCAGTTCCACTCCCTCCCCTATCTGTGTGGGTTCTTTTTCAGAAGAATTAATTGTAAGGTTTTTTAATTTATTGGCTCCCTTTATATAACAATCTGATCCAATCTTAACATCCTTCAGGATCAGTGAATTTTTTACCACACAACGGTTATCTGTCGTACCGTAATAACCGCGATGCTTATCCATGCTGTTCTGCGTTATCTCTTTGAGATTAGCCTGGAGAGCCAGGTCGTCAACGTATTTTGCCCACAGGTAAGCATCTGCCGTGATCATGCCATCAAAGGGCAATACCTGGCGGCAGCCCGTTTCATTCATCAAATCGATCCAGGTCCGGACATTCTCCGGTTCACCCTCCTTTAATATCCCGTTCCCGAACTTGGCATGATCGGTGGTATGCATTTCCTGTATATTAAAAAGGATACAACTGTTGCCAATAATATAATGTGCCAGGTAATGCACATTATGAATAGCCACATCATCACCAATATCACATGAGATAATCAGGCTGTCGGTTATCCCTGCAGGCACCCTGAGATCATGGTGCTGAAGTACCACATCCCTCAGCCTGCCAATCCTTACCAGTCCGAAAAATTTCGTATTCTTGATCAGCCCCGGATCAAACTGGTCGGTTACCAGGAGGTCATCCCAGTCATCAGCTGTGTTATCGTTTTTTACCAGCCTTTCAATTTCATCCGATTGCAGGTGTCTCCATCCTGCACCGGGCGGGGTGACCTGCTTGTTACGCTGAAAATATTCATCTTTGCCTTCGGGAATATATTGGGAGGGTATAAAATTCCTGCCAATATTTTCGGACGATACTATTGTTAATTCATCCATAATTTGGTTTTAGAGATTTTACCTGTTCTTGTGAATTTGATATTCCTTACAGTCTGACATAGTTTTGTAAAAAAACTGCAGATCATAAAATGTATTATCCAGGATGAAATATACTTATATTATTTCATTTAAAAAACAGGACCTTTGGGTAATTAATTATGATTGTAGTTTTAAATATAAATCATTCGGGAAGTGATGAGAGTTGTATGTAAGAAAAGTTGAGAATGAATTGAAAATGAGCTGAGAATGAGTTTTTATGATGGGTGCCTCTTAGCGGGTGCGGCATTTTTTCCAAACGCCAAGGCGGCATAAGAAAATTCCTGCAAGACAGAGGACTGAAGAAACAAGGGCAAGTGTGAATAACTCATAGTAGAAGGAGATAAAAGCTGTTACCAGGCAGGATATAGCAATTATATTACCTGCCGTAATATATCCTTGCGCCAGTTTTTTGATCTTTATTTCACTCTGCTCTTCTATCTTACCGGCCCTCGCAAGACCCCCGGCTATATTTGTATTATGATCCCCCGGCAGGGATTTACCCATCTCGCGTGAGTTGTAATTTATATATTGTTGTAATGAGGTCTTGCCAAGGCCCGTAATATCTTTTGGCGCAACGCAGGCAGCGCAACATTGTCCATGTTTCATCCAGAGATCGGATGTGTGATGTTTCTGCAATTTTTTTGTCAGTATTGATATGTCATTATTGCAATAGTCACATTTATATTTTTCCGGAGAGTTCTGTTTAAGTCCCATGCCTTAATAATTAAATTTCCTTACTCACACAAATAAATGACCAGCCTGATTAGCTTCCCCCCATTTCAAGAGTGTCCAGACTAAATCTCAGTAATTTAGAAACTAATATTATGCAAAAAATAAATATCCAATTCGTGAACTCTTAGAATAAAATTATACCAATTGCCGTTACCGGGCTGCTAGATGTTGATAATAAAGACATTACAAACTGCCATTATTTGGAAATTATTATTCACCCCCTTAACCCGTTTGATTTAAGATAGAAGATCAACGATTGGCTTCGCCGAGTTGTCAGGATTCTCTCCCGAAAACCCGGGGACTCACCCGGCTCGGTTCAACAACAGCTAAACGAAACCATACCGGCAATTAATATTTGCCATTGATAATCACTTGGTTTATATTTATATATCAAAACCATAACCAGATACCAGACATTCATGGCTTACCCGCCGCCTCCCTAGGGAGTCGGTACAAAATCCCTTGCCGTAAGATTGGCAGCTTTCACTACGACATTATCATACATCACCGTATCATAATTCTCCTTCGTGGCATGAAGGGAGTATGTCCCTTCAGGTATGCCCGGCAGGGCGTAAAAGCCGGTTGTATCAGTGTAAGCGGTTGATACTGTTGTATCGGCCATGGTCCAGACTGATGCATCTTTCAGGGCTACCGCTGTGGTATCACTCGCAATTCCCTGCACCGTCCCGGCAGTTGAGTTATTCACCGCACGTATAACCGGTTTGAAATTAAATCCGTTGATGCCGGAAGACAGATAAAGGCGGGGAAGTTATAAATTTTACTATATTAGCTACTTACCAATACCTGAAGAAATGGTTAAACCCGCTATAATCCTGCTGTATTTAATATCAATAATACTATCGGCAGTTGCGCCCGGACAGGTCAGTACAGGTCCTTCCGGACAAAAATTATTTATAAGTGGCCTGGACGGCTATCATACATACCGGATCCCTTCTATTGCTGTTAGCACCCATGGAACAATACTCGCGGTATGTGAAGGAAGAAAAAACAGCAGTGGTGACAGCGGGGATATTGATCTCATCATTAAGAGATCAGAAGACCATGGAAAAACATGGAGCAGGCAGGAGGTAATATGGGATGATGGCAGCAATACATGCGGCAATCCCTGCATGGTTGCAGACAGGGAGACAGGAACCATATGGCTGCTGGGTACATGGAGTAATGGTGAGGATACTGAACATGAAATCATCAATCAGACCGCAATTGATACACGCAGGATATTCGTACTGTCTTCATCGGATGACGGAATAAGCTGGAGCAAGCCTGTTGAAATAACAGAATATGTAAAAAAGTCAGCATGGACCTGGTACGCCACAGGTCCCGGCAGCGGGATTCAAATTAAGAACGGACCTTTTAAAAACCGCTTAATAATACCCTGTGACCATATTGAGGCCGAAACAAAACATTACTACTCTCATATCATTTATTCGGATGATAAGGGTAAAACATGGAAGCTTGGAGGACGTACTCCTGAACATATGGTGAATGAATGCCAGGTTGTTGAATTATCCGGTGGAAGAATCATGCTGAATATGCGTAACTATGATCCGTCAATGAGGCACAGGCAGATAGCCTTCAGTGACAACGGTGGAATTCGATGGTATAAGCAGCGGTTTGACAAGACTCTTGTTGAACCCATATGCCAGGCAGCCACTGAAGGCTACAGCAGGCCCGGAGATGGGAGAAATGGTATCATCTTTTTCAGTAACCCCGCCTCTGGGGAGAGACGTGAGAATATGACCCTCAAAGCGAGCTATAATGAAGGAAAATCATGGTCTGACAGCATTGTGCTGTATAAAGGACCCTCAGCATATTCCGACCTGGACATTACCGATGAGGGGCATGTTGCCGTTTTGTATGAAGCCGGTATAAATAATCCGTATGAGTCAATTGTATTTGCAAAGGTGTCACCGGAGACCATGAGAGAGACTACCAGGCGCAGCAGACGGTTTGGGATCGCGGCCAAAGGAAACAGTCTGCTGGCAGGAGGTATTGCTTTTGATGCCTTTATCAGTCCCGGGCTGAGTGCCGAAATATCAGGATCGATATTTCTTACAGCCGGAGTTGAAGGTGGTTTAAATTACCACTTTCTAAAAAATCCACCGGAGACCTCAGCAGGCAGATTGTCGCCATACACCGGCCTGCATACAGGGTATTTTGTATTAAATCTTCTCACCCGCACAGACTATACTGTAGTGTATATTCCCATCGGACTGCATTATCTGAATCCCAGAGGTATGAATATAGCTGTTGATGCAGCTTACTCATTGCAGAAGATTGCTGATTACCACCAGGGCGATTATGAACCTTACAGAACCGGATTTTACCATAGGCCTATGCTTAGTCTGAAGTTAGGTCACAGGTTCTGAACAGATTGAAAAGCTATGACTGATTACGGTTTCTGGTCAATAATACCTCCCCTCCTGGCAATTGTCCTTGCCATACGAACACGCCAGGTGTTCATCTCCCTTGGCCTTGGTATATGGGCCGGATGGGTGATCATTAAAGGCGGTAATCTCCTTGCAGGTTCCACTGCCACCGTGACAGCCATCGTTGATGTATTCAAGAATGCGGGCAGTACACAGACGGTCATATTCACACTGCTGATTGGCTCCCTTATAGCTTTCATGCAGCGTTCAGGCGGGGTCAGCGGTTTTACAAAATGGATAAATGCCAGGCTGCAAAACCATCAGCAGTCGACCCGTAAGTTACAATACTGGGCAGCCCTGACCGGCCTGTTAATATTTGTTGAATCAAATATTTCAGCACTCACCGTTGGCACTCTTTTCAGGCCACTGACTGACAAACTGCGCATATCCCGCGAGAAGCTGGCCTACCTGGCCGACTCCACTTCAGCACCTTCAAGCATCCTGATCCCGCTGAATGCCTGGGGAGGATTTATAATGGGTTTATTGCTGGTACAGGGTTTTGACCAACCCTTCCTTACACTCGTTTCAGCCATACCCTATAATGTTTATCCCATTCTTGCAGTGATAATGGTATTTATCATTATAAGGACAGGCCGCGATTTCGGGCCCATGAAGAAGGCAGAGAAAAGGGCACGGGATGAAGGAAAACCATTGCGCGACGGGGCCACACCAATGGTCTCAGCAGATATAACCATGATGGAAGCCATTAAGGACAGGCCTGAACGGGCAATAAACATGCTTCTACCGGTGGGAATAATGGTGCTGGCAATGCCTCTCATGCTTGTATATACCGGATGGCCTTATATCGGGGCTGATGCCTCTGTCACCTTTCTCAATCATGCAATAAAGGCCATCGGGGAATCATCAGGAGCCGAATCGGTTCTTTACTCAGTGCTTATCTCCCTGTTTATAAGTGCAATTGCTTTCAGACTGCAGAAGATACTCAGTTTGAAAGAGCTCGCATCTACAGCATTGAAGGGTATGTCAGGCATGGTATCCATGGCCTTGCTTATGGTTCTTGCCTTTGCCATTGGCAACCTCTGCAATGAACTGGGTACAGGTGAATATGTTGCCAGGATCACCCACCACTGGCTTTCACCCTCGCTTGCACCCTTGCTGGTATTTCTTACAAGTTGTTTTATCGCGTTCTCAACAGGCACCTCCTGGGGTACTTTTGCCATCATGATAGCTATTGCCGTCCCGGTTGCCCATAGCATGGATGCCCACATACCGCTGGTTATAGCCGCAGCACTGGGCGGGGGTGTTTTTGGTGACCATTGCTCTCCGATATCCGACACAACACTTATTTCCAGTATGGCTTCTGCCAGTGACCATATAGACCATGTCAGGACACAGCTCCCCTATGCCCTCACAGCCGGACTGGCAACAGCCCTCATATACCTCTTCCTGGGATATATTAGTTAGATAGCCTGTTTACTTCCAACAATAACACAATATTTTCTCCTGGTTCGAAGCAGGTGTATATTTAATCGTACATGGATGGTATAGTACAATTTCAGAAGGAGATCTTCAATAAAATTATCTCTCTCCATTGTCCTGAGCCAGTGCCGGTAATTACTGAAACTTTGTATTACACTATGAGTAATATCTGCAAAAGAATCAATTCTCAAATTGGCTTTTGGCAGTTCTTCTTCATAATTGCTTTTTAACCAGTGATGTAAATGCATCCTTCTTTTCCAGTAGTTTTTAATAAAATTTCTTTTCCTGCGGGTGGTCAGTACATCTGCTATAAGGTAAGTTCCTCCGGGCTTCAGCACCCTGAATATCTCCCTGAAGAAAGATGGCTTATCAGGGTAATGGAAGGCGCTTTCAATGTTGATTATATAATCTATGGAATTAGTTTCTATTGTGGCTAATTTCTGAGCATCATCTATATGAAACTTAATATTTGCAATCCCATCTTTCTGTGCTTCAAGCCTGGCAATTTCAATGTTTGAATTATTCAGATCGATAGCCGTCAATGATGCCGGGGAATATTGTTTAAGAATGTAATTGGCCTGTATACCGTTACCACAACCAATCTCGAGAATATCCTTTCCCTGAACCGGGGGTAAGAGTGACATACAGTAATCTGTCAGGTTTTTCTGTGCATCAAAAAAACTTTCATCATTTCTTACATGGTAGGGATAATGTAACATCGTGTATTCCTGGTTCAGTCGTGCCAGAGCCTGGTTCATGGATTTATAATACTTTTCAGTTGACATGCCAGACCTGATATGCGAAAATATCCTTGTGGTAAACCCCATATATGTATTTGATTCTTAAGTGCTTTTACCCTGTAACCTGTAACATCAAACCTGTGTCAGGTTTAATAATCTGATGCCAAGTTATTAAATAAATTTGAACATAATTGAAATCTATTGATTACTTTTTAGTTAATGACCGGGCATATACACTGCAGATACCGGTCTGATGAGGGAAGCAAAATGAATCTGCCTGTCAAATTTTCAGCCGTATATTGATTTTTTCCAGTAACCCTGTGATCCAGACCACAAGGAGGGCAAAGATCATAGATTTTATCAGGCCAATAATACCTCCTGCCAGGGAAGCAGGGATCATCATGATAAGGGATCCCAGGGTAGGATATATTATATAAGGAACAAGGTAACAGGTAAGGGTGCTTCTTCCGGCAGGCATCATAAATCTTGCCCAGCCTGTCCTGTTCCTGATATCCGCAATCCAATACATACCGGCAAAAAAGGCAAGGCTTATACCGGCACATATGGCGGTCCATGATGGCGTGGCCCGTATTTTTGATATGCCCCATTCAGGCCTTGCAGCAAATCCGTACAATAAGGAAATTGTTGCCAGAATCATTAACAGACTTATGAACAGCTTTATTCTGCCCGACTCATTCAGTTTTTTATAGAATACAGATGCAAGTACCCCACTCATTACCAGGGCATGGTTGGATGCACTTACAACGAGCCTTACAGGGGAAGAGGTCCATGGCAGGCCGGTAAACTCCTGGACGTTAAGAACATATAATATTATCCAGATTGGCATTATCAGCCATATCCTGGCTCCTGCAAGCAGGTATACCAGGGCACACAGCAGGTAGGCCCAGCCTATCAGGCCCAGTATCCCCCACCAGTGAGTTTTCATCCACTGAGGGTCGCCAGGCATACCCCCTTTGTAGGTAATTGCCAGGACAACCAATAATAGAAAACCGGCGAGTTGTAAGTAGATGACCGGTATTTTTTTTGTCCATCCCGGGTTCTTATAATTATTCCATATGAGGAGAAAGGCTGTTACCATTAACACTTCCCAGACTGCTTTTAAGTAGCGGGGAACACCGGGATGAAAATTTTCCAGATTAACCATGAAAAATCCCATTATTACAAGTGCCGCACTACGCTGGAGTATATGAATAAAAACCTGTATTCTGCTTTGTCCTTTCCTGAACCTTGCATCTATTGCAAAAGGGATGGATAGTCCCACTATGAAGAGGAAGGCAGGGAAGATAATGTCAGAGAAGCCCAGTCTGTCTTCACCAGCTGCAGCATGTTCAAGCCATGATGGTATATCATGCAGAGTCCAGAAGTCATTTACAAAAATCATCAGCAGCATGGTGAGTGCCCTGAAAATGTCAATGGAAGCAATTCGCCCTTTATTCATTATATGCCGGGATTTAACCAGGACATAAATACAATATTTTTTAATCTTATACAAAAAGCCGGCCTGCCCTGACACTTAATCAGTGTATTCTGATTTTATTTGTATTTTTGATATTAATTATACAGGTCTTTATGAAGCCAATACTTCCTAGAATGCTCATAGCCGTCATTTTATTGCCGATAATTATTATATCCGGCATATATCTCAGAATAAAATCAAGGCCATATAAAAAGGCTCTGTTTGCCGTTCACAAGACGCTGACAGTTGCCACTCACTTTTTTCTTAATATATTTCATTTAACATAAAACTTACTGATCATGGCAAAAGACGTTCAAAAGAGTGCTCCCGCAAGTGCCATTTACGGACTTGGCTTCATTGGAGCAGCAATCTATTTTATTTCAGTCGCCACAGGTTTCTGGATGGGGGTGCTGGGTTTTCTGAAGGCTCTTGTATGGCCTGTTTTCCTTGTTTATCACGCATTTGACAAGATGCTGATGTAATAATGAGGCAGGTTCTTATTTACTCAGTACCTCAATGACCCTGTCCTTGTAGGTTCTGCTTACGGGTATTTCTTTACCGGAGATAATGATATTCTCCCTGGTAAATGATTCAATTTTATTGACATTCACGATATAAGACCTGTGTATTCTCAGGTAATTATCACCAAGCATGGTATCGAACAGGCTTATTTTTGTCCTTGTGATAATTCTTTCTCCACCCTCAAGGAAAATCCTTACATAGTCAGCCATACTTTCAATATATAAAATTGATTCACGCTCTATCCTCCTGTTTTTCCTTTCTGCCCTGACGGTAATGAATTCATTCCTTCCGTCGTTGTCTGATCCGGTTAGCGAATGCAATTTATTGTACTGCCGTACCAAGGATATAAATGCGTTGACTAAAACTACCAGATAGGTTATGAATGGCATCAGTCGGAAATCGGTCATCATGGACCACAGATTATTAAAGTCATAATATGCCAGGATTAAGAAGGCAGATAATACAAGGATTAATACAAGATCAATCGAGATTATGAAAGTACATGCGAGGTAAATGAAGAATTTTAAATATTGTTTTTTTAACAGAAAGACGGGAACCAGGATTGAATTAATGACCCATGAGGTTGTAATTATTGTCGGAATAAAAAAAGACACGTAGCAGAAAGCATAGATATAGCTTCCTGCTGAATTCCCGAATACAATTACAAGTATTATGGAAACAGCAAGCCAGAATATTATATCGAAGTACCTTTTCACGGTATAAAAATGCATCAAAAATGGGTATTTCACCAAACTACCGCCCTGAAAATCGACGGAATGCATGTTTTGGGAGGTTTTCTACCTTGCACTGACATGCTGCCATTACCTAACTTTGAGATTAATGAATATTAACCAAAATTTTATTATCATGTTTGAATTATTCTACAAAGGCGGACCCTTATTTATGGGAATCCTTACCATCCTGTTCTTCATTATCCTGGCAATTGCTATATATCACCTGGTGATAATACTGAAAAGAGATTTCAAGGATATTAATGAACCCAGGAAGAAACTAAAATACGTAAAAAGCCTGGGGCTTTTTGCTTTTGTTACAGGTATCCTTGGACAGTTAATTGGACTATATCATGCCTTTGGTGCAATAGAGAAAGCCATGGATGTTTCCCCGGCCATTATTGCCGGCGGACTCAAAATCTCAATGATAACTACCATTTATGGAGGTTTCATTTTTCTTATTTCATATTTGCTATGGATAATACTTGATCATGTGGCTTCCAATAAGAATAATGGGGCTTAAAGATACATGCTATTCCCTGTCTCATCAGCACCTATGGGAATAAAATATTCATTTTTGACACGCTAATTATTGTTTTTTATAAATTTGCAGAATCTAAAAAGCCTCTTTAGCTCAGCCGGTAGAGCAGCTCATTCGTAATGAGCAGGTCGCGGGTTCGAGTCCCGTGAGAGGCTCTTTTTTTGTAAATACAGCGCAGTGGGTATTTAATGAAAAATAGCACAGGCCTAATAAAGGTACCTGTGGCATTCGGTACAGGCATATTCCTTCCAGACCTCACCTATATCAACAGGGTGGATAAATTCAAGTGACTGATTGGATAATGCCACCTGAAGGTCATCAACTGGCCCCTGCATCTGTATTGTATGGCAAAGATTGCAATCCCGTGATATTAAGTTCCCGTCACTGGTGCGGTGATTCCCGTTGTGACACCTGAAACATCCGTTGAATTCAACATGGCCGACCTGATGGGGATATACATCCCAGCTGGCTTTCATTTCAGGGAAAATATTCCTCTGAAAACCTGTCTTAAAGCCTGTAATTGCCTGTTCGATAAGCCCGGGCTCACCTATGGATATTCCGGGGTAATTCTCTTTATAGTACTCCGGAAGCCTTCTTTCGATTGCAATCGTGGCACTATCAAAGGTTTCATACTGTATATTAAAAACCTCCATGGCAAGGCTTTTTACCCCTGGCAGTTCCTCCGGTATCTCGCCTGAAGCGATAAGCAGGTCTGTAAATTCCTGCGGGGGAAGGTAATGATGAGAGGGCCGGTTATGGCAATCAATACAATCCATCAATCTCATTTCAAGATTATCCTGTGCCTCTGCATTAAGCTTCTCAATCATGTCTTCATAGATAACAGTATCTCCTGTGTTTATATTAATATACCTTACCCAGGGAAGGGCTTCCCTGTCGTGTGATGACGCAATATATTCAATTCTTATATCAGGATTAATATGCCAGTGGATGCCTGCAGTCAGTCCTTCTGTGCTATGTTCAGGACCTGTCTTCATTTTCAGTTGTATATTCCATTCGGTATTATTCTCATCAGCCAGGTAATGTTTCTCATTGTGCAGGCGGCAGGAATAAAATTTATTGGGCCAGTGGCATTCCTCGCAGGTTTCACGGGCAGGTCTGAGATTTTCCACGGGGACCGGGATTGGTTGCGGATATTTTTTTGCAAGAACAGCATATACCTGGTAAACTCCCGAGAGCTTACTCCGGACAAACCAGTCGGCGCCCGGCCCTACGTGGCAATCGACACATGCCACCCTTGAATGAGGAGAATCCTGGTAAGCAACGTATTCTGGTTTCATCACCTTATGGCATAACATGCCACAGAACTCATTCGATTCGGTATAGTGGAAGGCCTCATAAGACCCGATTCCGGTAAGGAAAAGGAAGATTAGTGTGACAAAGCCAAAAAATGCGACAGCATTCCAGTGTTTTTTATTGTTAAGATCAATTATTATCCTTTTTGATAATTCCCCCCTGCCCATTTTTTTTTGCCTGCGCGCTTTACGGATCATACCAACAGGGATCAATATAAGCCCGATTATCAGGAAGACAGGAAGGACTATATAAATAAACAGGCCTATATATGAGCCTCCAAAGTCAAATATTGACATTGCTATCAGAAAAAAAACAATAATTGAAAGACTTAAGCCGGCAAGAATACTACCAGTTAAAGTAATTGGATTGTAAAAAGATGAGGGAAGTTTCATTTTATGGTACTCTGGTTAGAAGTATTAGGTTATGAAAATAAAATCAATCCGGTTTTGATATTGACAAATACAATGAACGAAAAATATTAAACCTGGCTTAATAAAGAAAAGGGGTTGTCTCAAATTCACGGTACCAACCAGTCTTTAGTCTATCGTTCTGGCTGAAATGGTGTACTTTTGAGACAGCCCCTTCTAATTTCTTATGGAGGCTATACTATTTGAGTCTTACTCTTCTTCTCCTTCCTCTGATTCCTGTTGTGCTTCCTTTAATTCGTCAGTGAGGTCTTTCAGGGTTTCTTCAAGGTCTTCTCCCGATTCTTTTATAGTCTGTTCCCATTCACTTCCAAAATTATCCATATACTTTTTTGCCGTCTTCTTGGCAAAGAATCCTATAATAAGGAAGATGACAAGGAGAATCGCCAGGATGATTGCAATTATCCTGGAAGTACCTTCCTTACCTTTCAGGGTCTGAGTAAGGGCATGGTATATCATATACAGGCCATAGAGGTTAATAATAAATCCAATTATAGAACCTACTCCACCACCTATGAATCCAAACAATGCAGTAATAGGCATAAGTACCATCAGTGAGGCTGTAACCCTTGCATTGGCCTCATAATCGGTTGATCCGCCACAGATAGCTGAGATGATAAGCAGCACCACGGCTCCGATGAACAAGCCTATAAGAGCACCGATAATTACCCATATAAAGGCCATAATACCTACGGCCCCGCCGAACAGTCCGCTTGTTGCTCCTCCTATCTTGAGAAGGCTCCACAGGAAGGTAAATATACCTGCAAGTGCTCCGTAGATCAGAGCTTTCACAATAGGCACGCCAAAGCCTCCTGTAGTAGGCATTTCCGCAAAATACGCCCTGGGCCTGGTCAAAGAATTGACTGAGTCTTTTAAAAACTGGTTGAAGTTGAATGATTCACTACTCATGATAATAGGTTTTGGTTATCAAATAATATAAAATATACCCCTTTGGAAGCACTAAAATACAAAATTTTATAAGTAAAAATAGTTTTTACAGGGATTATTCTTTATTAGCCACCTCCCAGAGGTTCAGGAATCCAAGTTTTATTATATCGAGCATCTTTCCCCAGTTAACATATTCCGTCTCGTCGTTAGGTGTATGATAATCCGGATGCATTGCAGCCATAAATGCTATTACCGGGACACCATTCTCAGTAAATGCAGTATAATCACTTCCTCCCGTCGGGTCTTCCTGCCCCCTGTATTCAAAGTTCATCTTCAGTTCGTAATCAGTGACGTTACGCTTGCACATATCAAGTATTTCAGGGTACTTGCTATTGTAGGTTACACCTACATTAATTCCTTCCTCATCTTTTTCGGCATCCCTTGCTATCATGTCAAAATTAATATAAAACTTGCAATGATCCATGGAGCTGAAAACCGGGTTCCTGGTGAAATATTCTGAACCCAGTAAGCCTTTCTCTTCCCCGGTCCATGCGCAGAAAATAACTGTCCGTTCAGGTTGCACACCGGTTGCTGCAAAAGCCTGTGCAATTGTCATAACTCCAACAGTACCGGAGGCGTTATCGTCGGCTCCGTTCCATATCCTTCCGCCTGACATTCCCATATGATCCATATGGGCTCCGATAACAACAAATTCATCTTTATTCTTTCCCTCTATCATCGCGATAACATTACGCACCCTTACCCTTCTTTTTCTGACTTCGGCGCTAATATTTAACCTGGTGCCCTTAATTTCCACGGGCCGGGTTTTGCCCAGCTCATTCGCGGCATCTTTTGCATACTTTTCAATATCTATCCCGCTATCTTTCATTATTGCCTTAACCAACTTTGGACCTGCACTAACCGTTATCATCTCCGGCGAAAGGTCTTCATCATCAAGCCTCAGGCGGGTAAATTCGGTATTCCTTGTCGACTCGTTCGGTGACATATCCATATCATCGACATATTCACCCGGCATATTGACCGGGCTGTTTGCCGTGCTCACCTGTATTACCGCCAGAGCTCCCATTTCTTTCAGCTTCCTGTCTATGCCCCTCATCAACCTGTAGGCTGCCATCCTGTCTTCCATCAGCTTCTTGGCGACCGGGGAATTTTCGTCTCCCATACCAGGGAGTCCCGAAAGGCGTACAGCAATCTTTCCTCTGAGATCAGCTCCTGACAACTCGTTAATCCCTAACTCATCATTCTGTATTCCATATCCTACAAAAACAAGCTCACCAGATATGTTTGCTGTTGATGAAGCCTGGAGTGTAAAATCAATATTCTCCTGGAACATATAGGTCCTGTCGTCCCTGACAACTGATAATGTTGATTCGCCTCCGGGCAATGTTTCGAGAAGGGTGAAATTCTGAAAATATGACCTTTCAGGTTGCGGGATCTCTCCACTACGCATCATTAATCTCCTTCCCATTGACCTCACCATATCACCACCACCGGGTACGCCGGAGAATTTAAACATGCTGGCCACATAGTCACCTGCCAAAAAAATACCCCTTGTTCCTGTTTCCCGCCCTTCAGTCCAGTCAGACGCAAGGAACTCAAGCTGGGCCTTGATAGCATTCATTGTTATTACTTCCAGCCCTTTATCCTGTGGGCTTTGCTGGCCAATTAATCCGTTTGAGAAAAACAGACCCGCAAGAATTAATAAGAGTACGATATTCCTTTTCATAGCTAAGATTTTAGTGTTTTACTTTTAAAGTATATAAAATATTCTCAGAAATAAACCATGATTATGTATTTATTAACAAAATTTAACTGCTCTGCCAGTCTGTATCATAATTTGAAGTTCTGTGGCATTTTATTTGTACATTTATCAAAAAATTGCAGTAATCATGAAGAATCCGTCAATTACAGCCCTCATTATTCCCCTTCTCCTCTTAACGGGATGCGGAGCATCAAGAATAAGTTTTGATGTACTGGTACCGGCAGTAAAGACAGTACCTGATGAAATAAAATCAATAGCCATTGTCAACCGTTCACTACCTTCCAACACTGATGCCAACAAGCTGGAAGGTTTGCTCACAGGTGAAGGTCTGAAACAGGACAGCCTGAACACCCGGTTTGTCCTGAGGGGACTGGATGAAAATCTGCGAGGCTCGGCCCTGTTCAGGGTAGTAAAAACCCCTGAATTATTACAAGGATCAGGTATCGGGACTCTTCTCCCCGGGGCCTTATCCTGGGAAACAGTTGAAAGCTTATGTGAAAAATATAATTCTGATGCACTGATAGCACTGGAGGCCTACGATTCAGATTTCATAATCACGGGAGCTGCAGTTTCTGATAACCTGCTGAACCTTGAAGCCCGCGGACTGGTTACTGTGAATTGCGGGTTCAGGATGTATCATCCTGCCAGCAGGAGTATTCTTGACGAATATATGTACAGGCACCAGATTAACTGGGGTGGCAGCGGCCTCTCTGTGGTAGCGGCAGCTGATGCCATAATTAACAAGAAAAGAGCTATAGAACGGGCCAGCCTGGAAGCAGGTGCCCTTTACGGCAGCCGGCTGACACCTGACTGGATATATGCAGGCAGGGATTATTTTAAAAAAGGAAAGGGTAATTATGACCTTGCTGAAGGAGCGCGAATGATGCAACTTAACGACTGGGACAGAGCCATTGCAGCACTTGAGAGAGCCCTGGAGCCGGATAAGAGAAAGGTCAGGGGCCGTGCCGCCCATAACCTGGCAGTGATAAACGAGATACTGGGCAACCTGCACCAGGCTAAAGAATGGACCACTGTTGCATGGGGGCAGTGCAAAATAAGAAAATCCAGGGATTATGGCTATATTCTCACACGCAGGATACAGGAACAGGGACTTATTGATTATCAGACAGGAAGGTAAATGAAATCATGCTCGTGGTTCGTTCCTGAGTCCCGGGTGCCTGGTAATTCAGAGTCTGATAAAAAAATTGAGCTTCTGGGACAAAATTAAAATTACAGAAATTCTTTTGTCATGACTTGTATTTTTGAAAATAATATCTAGATTTGTCACGATGAAAAGAACAATTCTACATAGCTGGTGGTGGCGCAGTATTAAAAACCATACTGTGAACCATGCTGTTATGTAAATAATATAACTGATTATCATAAAAAGGCACGCTGGTCACAGCGTGCCTTTTTTGTTTTTACACGGAATAATTATAAACCATAAATACTCAAAATCATGAAAACGACAAAAAAATTCATTTTAACTGAACAGGAGATGCCAACAAGGTGGTATAACATTATTGCTGACATGCCCAATAAGCCCCTGCCACCTCTTCACCCGGGAACGAGGGAGCCCATAAAGCCTGAAGACCTGGCAGCACTTTTCCCGATGGGACTTATTAAACAGGAAGCTTCAACAGAAAGATATATTGACATACCCGGGGAAGTGCTCGACCTTTACAGGAGTTACAGGCCCAGTCCCCTATTCAGGGCATCAGCGCTGGAAAAGGCCATAGGCACAAACTGCAGGATCTATTATAAATACGAGGGTGGCAGTTATGCCGGTTCACACAAGGCAAACACTGCTATTGCCCAGGCTTATTACAATAAGCTTGAGGGTGTTAAGAAGATGACTACTGAAACAGGTGCAGGCCAGTGGGGAACTGCCCTGAGCTTTGCGTGCCGGCATTTCGGGATTGAGCTGGAAGTATTCATGGTAAGGATAAGCTATGAGCAAAAACCCTACCGTAAGATAATGATGAATACCTATGATGCAACAGTGGTACCTTCACCCAGTGAACTGACGGAATCCGGCAGGAAAATACTGGCTGAAGACCCTGCTTCCCCCGGGAGTCTTGGAATAGCTATCTCCGAGGCAGTTGAAAGAGCTGCCGCAGATGCTGAAGTTAAATATTCACTGGGCTCAGTTCTCAATCATGTCCTTCTGCACCAGACAATAATTGGTGAAGAAGCATTATTACAGATGAATAAGGCCGGTGACTACCCCGATATCGTAGTTGGTTGTTTCGGTGGTGGTTCCAATTTTTCAGGTATCTCTTTCCCCTTCATAAGGGAAAATCTGCTTAATGGTAATAAAACCCGTGCAATTGCCATAGAGCCGGCATCATGCCCAAAACTTACGAGAGGAAAGTACATGTATGACTTTGGCGATACAGTGGGACTAACACCATTGCTGGCCATGTATACATTGGGGCATAATTTCGTTCCTGCAAAAATACATGCCGGTGGATTAAGATACCATGGAGCAGGAGTACTGGTAAGCCAGCTGCTCAAAGACGGTCTTATGGAGGCCCGGTCAAAACTACAGAAGGACTGTTTCCGTAACGGCGTCCTTTTTGCCAGGAGCGAAGGCATCTTACCTGCCCCTGAATCAACATATGCCATAACGGGCGCAATTGATGAGGCACGCAAATGTGATGAGGCCGGCATACCGCAAACAATACTGTTTAACCTGTCAGGGCACGGCCACCTTGATCTCAGTGCTTACGACAAGTACTTCTCGGAAGAGCTTGAAGATCATGCACTCACAGATAAAGAAATTGAGGAAAGCATTGCGATGATCCGGTAAAAAAGCCTCTGAGAAACCGGTATAAAAGCAACGGAATATTGGAATATATGAATGGCTGCTTACTCGAAGAGCTGTACACTGCCTCCTGTGTGTATGAAGAGGACAGGTTCCTGGGATGAAAATTTTCCCTTTTTTGCATAATCGATAAGCCCGGCAGCAGCCTTGCCCGTATATACTTCGTCCAGGAAGATGCCCTCATAGCGGACAAAGTCCTGTATGGCCTGACGGCATCCGGGAGTAATGAGACGGTAACCATCGCCAAGGTAGCTGTCATCCACATGAATCCCGGAAGTCAAGCTTTGTTCTTCATATTCATAGCCAATAAAATCGAGGCTGTCCCTTGCTATTTCAAGCACTATCTGCTCCTGTTCATCCCTGGGTCTTGACACTGCCATCCCTCTTATGTGCCCCTGCCATCCACAGATTACCTGGCCTGCCAAAAGGCCTGCCTGGGTACCGGCCGAGCCTGAAGCCAAAATAATTTCCCGGAAATCAACACCACTGGTCTCTGAATATTCCATTATTTCAGCCATAGCCCTGATATATCCCAGTGATCCCCTTGCCACAGAACCCCCGACAGGCATATAATACGGTTTCCTTCCCTTATTTTTCAATTCCAGGATCTTTTTGTTAACCTCCTTTATTATATCATCCCTCTCCGTGCTTTCAATAAATGTAATATTCGCACCTGCAAGCCTGTCCAGCAGAAGATTTGACGTCTCTTTTCCGGGTTTTTCACCTGACAGTACAAGAAAAACATCCAGACCGTTAACACTGCCTGCCGTTGCTGTCATCCTGCACCAGTTTGATTGAACGGCGCCGAAGCTTATAAGGGAGTCATAACCGGTGCTGATAGCATCCATTACCAGGTAATCCAGTTTTCTTGTCTTGTTACCACCAAAAGCAAAAGCGGTAAGATCATCCCGCTTGCAGTAGAGATCGATTGACAGTCTGGCACTCATATTATTAAGCCTGTGCAGTGGAGTAGGCAGGATTGACATTTCAAGCACGGGTATCTCCTTCAGGCAGTCTAATATCAAATCTGATTTATTCATGCTCGTTTCATTTTATTAACACTTATATTCCCCGGTCAAGTTAAATAAATTAGCCATATTATTTATATTTATATTCTTTTAAATAACTCCGGGGGAAAACACAGAACAGCATAATATAAATTTTATTTAAAATCCATTACTCATGAAACGACTCTCTATTATCCTCGTTATCCTGCTAACAGGACTGATTGTAAATGCACAGGGAACGATGCTTCTCAGGCAACCGACAATAAGTGGAAACAACATAGTGTTCGTCTATGCTAACGACCTGTGGCTGTGCAATGCTGAAGGTGGTGATGCCCACAGGTTAACGTCATCAGTTGGAGCAGAAACAGAACCTCACTTTTCCCCGGATGGTAAGATGATAGCCTTCACGGGTGATTACGACGGGAATACCGACGTCTTCCTCATACCCGCTGAAGGGGGAGAGCCCGAACGTCTTACCTTTCACCCGGGTGCTGACAAGGTACAGGGGTGGATGCCGGATGGCAAGAACATAATATTCAGTTCGGGGAGGGAAGGCATGCCAACAAAGTCAAACAGGCTGTATACTGTTTCAATTGAAGGGGGGATGCCCGAACCCCTGCCGGTGGTACGATCTGCCTACGGGGAAGTATCGCCCGACGGCCGTTACCTGGCCTACACTCCCATTACCTTCTGGGATCCCGAATGGCGCAATTACAGGGGTGGACAGGCACAACCCATATGGATTGTGGATATGGAAACCCTGAGCCTCGAACAAACACCACGGGTTGATAATGAAAGACATATGAACCCTGTGTGGTTTGGCACCAGGGTTTTCTTCCTCTCGGAAAGAGACTTCGCTTCAAATATCTGGTCCTATGATATTAATACAAAAGACCTCAAGCAGCATACTTATCATGACAACTTTGACGTGAAAAGTCTTGATGCCGGTGAAGATAAAATAATCTATGAACAGGGTGGCCTGCTTCATATACTCAAGCCTGAGACGGATGAAACCGAAACACTGGAAATAAATGTTAAAGGAGATTTCCACTGGTCCAGGATACGGTGGGAAGATGTACAGCCAAGGGACCTGAGCAATGCAGAATTGTCATCAACAGGGAAAAGAGCAATATTTGAATATCGAGGTGAGATAATAAGCGTTCCAAGGGAAAAAGGAAGCTGGAGAAACATTACAAATACTCCCGGAGCAGCTGACAGGTACCCCGTATGGTCCCCGAAAGGAGATAAGGTGGCATGGTTCAGCGACGAAAGCGGGGAGTATCAGCTTGTTGTATCTGACCAGGATGGCATGTCAGGAAAGAAAATATACACTATCCCTGATCCTTCTTTCTTCTTCAGACCGGCATGGTCGCCTGATGCAAAATATATAGCTTTTACTGATACACATTATAAACTTCACTACATAAATCTGGAAACAGGCAGGGTGAAAATTGCTGATTCAGATACCTATGCTCACCCTGACAGGACAATGAACCCCGTATGGTCGCCCGACAGTAAATGGATAGCCTATGCCAAAC
The DNA here is from genome assembly GCA_011050615.1 of Bacteroidota bacterium. Classification (GTDB taxonomy): domain Bacteria; phylum Bacteroidota; class Bacteroidia; order Bacteroidales; family VadinHA17; genus UBA9300. Next base: position 58,023 of record DRFJ01000056.1, on the reverse strand, counting down.
TGCTTGGTAACCAGTACAAGGCAATATTTGTATATAATATTGAAACCGGCAGCAGGCATATGTTAACAGACGGAATGGCCGATGCCATCAGTCCCGTATGGGATGAGTCAGGAAAATACCTGTACTTCCTTGCCAGCACAAATTACGGTCTGGCAACAGGATGGCTGGATATGAGCGGATATGATATTGTCACCACAAGGTCAGTGTATATGATCCTCCTTTCGGAAGAAGCCGAAAACCCCTTCCTTCCTGAAAGTGATGAAGAAAAAGCAGAAGAAAAGCAGGTGGGTGACAAAGAGGCAGTCAAGCCTAAAAAAGGAGGTAAACAGGATGAAACAGATAAGGTAAAAGAAGAAATAATAGTAAAGATAGATCCTGAAAATATAGCTGAAAGGATTATTGCCATTGATATGCCCGACAGGAATTACCCATCCCTCCTGCCCGGTCCGGAGAATACTGTTTTCATTTCAGAAATCCCTCAGGGGGAAAGAAGTATCACTCTTCACAAATATGACTTAGGTGAAAAGAAAGCTGTGGAATTCATTAAGAATATCTCCTATGCAAGCATATCGGCAGATAAATCAAGTATTCTTTACCGATCGGGTAACAACTGGGCCATTGCATCAACGAAAAGCCCGGTGAAAGGCCAGGGAGAGGAAAATCTTAAGCTGGCAGGGATAAGTCTAAGAATTGACCCGGTAAAAGAATGGAAACAAATTTTCAGGGAAGGATGGCGTTACCAGAGGGATTTCCTCTATGTCGACAATGTGCATGGTGCACCGTGGGATAAGGTTTATGAATGGTATGAACCGTGGGTCGATCATGTAAGACACCGTTCCGAACTGAACTATATCATTGATATACTTGGTGGAGAAGTTGCGGTGGGACATTCCTACACACGCGGTGGTGACTTCCCGGATATTGAAAGGGTACCTGTTGGCCTGCTTGGAGCAGATTACGGAATACGGGATAAGAGGTTTTATATTAAGAAAATTTATACCGGGGAGGACTGGAATCCAAATCTGAGGGGGCCACTGGCCCAACCAGGGATGAAGGTAAATGAAGGAGACTATATTATAAAGGTAAACGGTAAGGAGGTCAGGGCTACAGATAATATTTACATGTACTTTGAAGGCACAGCCGGAATACATACAATACTTACTGTAGCCGATAATCCTTCCGGCAATAACTCCCGGCAAATAACGGTGATACCGGTGCCCCGTGAATCCGGTCTCAGGACAGCCGACTGGGTAGAGAGTAACAGGAAGCTGGTTGATTCATTATCAGGAGGAAAGCTGGCATATGTCTGGCTTCCCAACACCGGAAGAGGCGGATATGAGTATTTTAACCGTTATTTCTTTGCCCAGCAGGACAAAAAAGGAGCGATAATCGACGAAAGGAATAATGGCGGAGGCTCGGCAGCCGATTATATAATCGATATTCTCTCCCGTGACCTCCTGGGCTATTTCAATTCAAAGACCCCTGACAGGAGGCCTTTCACAACACCTATGGCAGGTCTGTGGGGCCCAAAGGTTATGATAATAAATGAAAGGGCCGGATCGGGTGGTGATCTCATGCCGTACATGTTCAAAAAGAAAGGTATTGGCCCGCTTATTGGCACACGTACCTGGGGTGGCCTGGTAGGGACATGGGATACACCACCCTTTATTGATGGCGGCCGTATGGTAGCTCCCAGGGGCGGATTCTTCGATACCAATGGCGAATGGGCTGTTGAAGCTGTTGGAATAGCGCCCGATATTCATGTATTGCAGGACCCTGCCGAAGAGGCAAAGGGTAATGATCCCCAGCTGCTGAAAGCTATTGAAGAAGCCCTCAGGCTTGTCGAAACAGAAGGGATTGAACTCAAAAAGGAACCGGAAGCACCAGTACGTTGGAAAAGACCTGCTTATTTTGAAATAAAGAAATAAAATGAAAACTGGAACCGAGCCCCGGGAAATAAAGGTTCGGTTCCAATATTCCATATATATACATTCTTCCCAGTAGTTTGTTAGTAAAATAAAAACTATAAACTATGGAAAGAAGAAAATTTTTAAGCACAGTAGGACTGGGAGCAGTAATAATGGCTATTCCCGCCGAACTTCTTGCTACTCCGGTATTTGATTTTTCTATAGATAAAAACGGTGAATTCAAAGGCCATGAATTCCCTGAACTGCCATATGCATATGATGCCCCCGAACCCTATATTGATAAGATGACAATGGAGATACATTATGACAGGCATCACAGCGGATGTTATACCAGGTATCTTGCTGCAATAAAAGGCAGCGATCACGAATCAACTCCCTTATCACAGGTATTCTCAAAGGTATCAAAGCTTTCAGCAGCTATAAGGAATAACGGAGGATGCTATTATAACCACACCCTTTTCTGGAATAATATGAGCCCGGATAAATCTGAGCCATCATCAAAGCTGAAGAAAGCCATAGATGAAAATTTCGGTTCATGGGAGAAATTCCGTGATGAATTCAATAATGCTGCTGCAACACGCTTTGGCAGTGGCTGGACATGGCTTGTTATGGATGCCAATAAAAAACTTTTTGCTGGCAGCACGGCAAACCAGGATAATCCACTTATGGATGTGTCTGAATTAAGAGGCACCCCACTGCTGACCCTTGATGTCTGGGAACATGCCTATTACCTTAAATACCAGAACAAAAGACCTGATTATATATCAGCATTCCGGAATGTGATTAACTGGGACGAGGTAAACAAACGTTTTGAAAAAGCACTGAGCCTGTAGACCAGGGTCTTAAAAAATAATTATTCCGAAGGAGCCGTCTCAAAAACCGAGACGGCCTTTTTTTGAAGACTTAGACGGATCCTTATTCAGTATCCGGATTAACAATCCTCATATGCATCATCATACAAATTTCAGAGTCTTTAGAATAAACAAGTCAAACAAAAAGTATCAGAAATGAAAAACCTGAAATTATTAATGATCGCATCCTTATGCGTTATGACGGTAGCATGTGCCGATGCCCAATGGGGAAACAGGGTCACAGGTAACGGGAATGTGAAGAAAGAGGAGAGAAAGGCAACTGTATTTACCGGTGTTACAACCAGCTCGGCCATTGATGTTTATCTGAATCAAGGCTCCAGCCACAGGATAGTGGTTGAGGCCGATGAAAACCTTCTTGAATATATTGTTACAGAAATTAAAGATGGCATTTTGCATATTTATCCCGATGATGTAAACATACGCAGGGCTAAAATGATGAAGGTTTATGTCACCATGAAAGATGTTGACTATTTATCCACATCAAGTGCCGGCGATATAATTGGAGAGACACCCGTCACAACTGAGAGCCTGAAAATTTCAGCCACCAGTTCAGGTGACGTCAAGCTGGAGGTTTATGCAAAAAAATTATCGCTGAGAACAAGCAGCGCAGGGGATATTATCCTGAAAGGGAAAGCTGATTTTGTTGAAGCCTCAGCAAGCAGTGCCGGTGATATCAATGCTTATAATCTTGAAGTGAAGGAAGCAGAACTTTCTTCTTCAAGCGCAGGGGATATAAAAATTACCGTAAGCGAACGTCTTAAAGCAAGGGCAAGCAGTGCCGGTGATATATATTATTATGGCAATCCTAAATATGTTGACGCCAGATCTTCCAGTGGGGGTGATGTAGTGAAAAAATAGCATTCCTTATACCGTTTCACCGGCTTCACTATATATTTTAATACATTTAAATTATTCAGGCAGGAGCACAAATTTAAGTGCTCCTGCTATTTGTTTTTATAAGCAATGATTACCTTTATGCAAATCTTCAGGCATGGGTAAAACACAAGCGGAAGTTGCGGTGCTGGGATCAGGCAGTTGGGCAACAGCACTGGTAAAAATGTTCAGCTCCAATGCTGATGGTATAGCCTGGTATATCCGGGAAAGGGAAATCATAGAACATATAAGGCAATACAGGCACAACCCAAGATACCTCAGTACTGTCAATCTCAACAGCAGCAAACTTTTTATGACCACGGATATTAATGAAGCTGCCGGCATGGCTGATATTCTTGTTTTCGTTATCCCCTCTGCCTACCTGAAAAAAAGTCTTGCCGGATTAAGACTGGATATATCAGGAAAAATTATCTGCACTGCAATAAAGGGAATAGTACCTGAAGATAATTATATCGTTGGCGATTACTTCCAGAAAAGGCTTCATATACCTGTAAAAAAAATGGTTGTGCTTACCGGCCCTACTCATTCTGAAGAAATCGCCATGGAGAAGTTAACCTATCTTACCATTGCCTCCCGGGGAAAATCAGCAGCTGAAAAAGTCTCACGCCTGCTCAGTAATCACTACCTTAAGACAATCATCTCAGATGACATACAGGGAACAGAATATGCGGCAGTGATAAAAAATATTTATGCCATGGCTGCCGGTATGGCAGATGGTCTGGGCTATGGTGATAATTTCCTTGCCGTGCTGCTGTCGAATGCAGCCAATGAAATGTGCAGGTTTATAAAGGCTGTTTACCGGAACGAACGCGATTTTAACAGCTCCCCTTATCTCGGGGACCTTCTTGTTACGGCCTATTCGAAATTCAGCCGTAACAGGATGTTCGGGAATATGATAGGAAGAGGCTATTCGGTAAAATTCACACTGATGGAGATGGAAATGGTGGCAGAAGGTTATTATGCCTCCGATTGTATAAATAAAATTAGCAGGAAATTAAAAGTGGATATTCCTATCGCTGATTCTGTTTACAGGATATTATATCAAAAAGCGGATCCGGCAGATGAATTCAGAAAACTTATAGAAATATTAAAGTAGAAATTATGAACATTAGCATTGATTACACCAGTTGCCTGAGTTTTATCACCGCCGGGGAGATTGCACAAAAAGCCGGGACATCAGTTATCCATTATGAAGAACTTATAAACAGGACGGGTGCAGGGAATACTTTTACCGGCTGGCTTAATCTCCCCGAAGAGTCAGTGAAGAAGGCGGAAAAAATAAACAAGGTAGCTGGCAGGCTAAGGGAACAGGCTGATATAACTGTTGTAACAGGCATAGGAGGATCTTATCTCGGGTCTAAATCAGTGATTGACTCTCTTGATGACTTTATTCAACAGGATAATAAGGACAGGAAACATGAAGTACTGTTTGCCGGACAGAACATAAGTGAGGATTATCACTACAAGCTGATGACTTACCTGGAAGGGAAAGTTTTTAATATTATAGTAATCTCAAAATCAGGTACGACCACCGAGCCTGCCATAGCCTTCAGGTTACTTAAAAAGCAGCTTGAAGAAAACATGCAAGGCCGCAGGATCAATAAACACATCGTTGCCGTTACTGACTCAGACAAGGGGGCTCTAAGGAAGCTCGCCGACCGTGAAGATTATGAATCATTCATTATACCTGATGATGTGGGTGGCAGATATTCTGTGCTGACGCCTGCAGGGCTCTTACCCATAGCTGTTGCAGGCTATGACATAGAGGAAATGATCAGGGGGGCTGCAGAAATGGCAAAGGAAACAAGGGATAATAATTCTCCGGAAACCAATCCCGCCCTTATTTATGCCTCTGTACGAAATCTTCTTTACGATAGGGGGAAATTTATTGAGCTGTTGGTTAACTATGAGCCCGGGCTTCATTATATAGGCGAGTGGTGGAAGCAGCTTTTTGGTGAAAGTGAAGGAAAAGACGGCAAAGGGATCTTCCCCGCATCAGCAAACCTGACAACCGACCTGCACTCACTGGGCCAGTATATCCAGGACGGCAAAAGGATATTGTTTGAAACCGTTTTGTCGGTGTCATCAATAAATTCAGAGCTGCTTATACCCCATGATGAAGATAACCTCGATAACTTCAATTATATAGCAGGCAAACGGTTATCAGAGGTTAATGCCAGGGCAGAAGAAGGTACCATAATGGCCCACGTTTCCGGAGGTGTTCCCGTGATAAAAATCAAGATACCCCGGATAAATGAACGGTACCTGGGCCAGCTTCTGTACTTTTTTGAAATATCCTGTGCCCTCAGCGCTTATATCCTCGGTGTAAATCCTTTTGACCAGCCCGGGGTGGAAGCCTATAAGAAGAATATGTCCGGCTTACTGGGAAAACCGTAAAACCAGTCTCTTATAATCCGTGTTTCTTCACAAAATCATCAATTACTTCCGTAAGGTTTGGATATCCTATTTCCTGCAGGTCATAGTAAACCCTTGTGTTGGGCTTCTCGATATTAATTATCCTGTTAAGGTCGATAGGAGTTCCGATAACCACTGAGTCACATTCGGTATTATTGATTGTTGCTTCCAGGTCTTTGAGTTGTTGTTCTCCATAACCCATAGCAGGCAGCAATGTACCTATATTGGGATATATTTCAAAGGTCTCTGTCAGTTTACCCACCGTATATGGCCTTGGATCGACCAGGGCTGCTGCACCGAATTTCTGTGCTGCTACCACTCCGGCGCCAATTTTCATCTCACCATGGGTAAGTGTTGGTCCGTCTTCAATAACCAGCACTTTCTTTCCTTTAATAAGCAACGGATTATCAACTTTTATCGGAGAAGCTCCATCGATAACAATAGCTTTCGGAGCTACTTTCTGGATGCTTTCCCTGACCGTGTTAATATCCCCGGGGGCAGAACTGTCCATCTTGTTGATAACAACCACATCGGCCAGCCTCAGCGTTACTTCTCCGGGGTAATACCTCAGTTCATGACCTGCCCTGTGTGGATCGGTCACAGTAATTGTAAGATCGGGCTTATAGAAGGGGAAATCGTTATTGCCACCGTCCCAAAGTATTACATCACAACCTTTGGGATCCTTTTCGGCCTCCCTCAGAATAGCCTCATAGTCAACACCAGCGTAAATCACATTCCCCCGAACCACGTGAGGTTCATATTCTTCCATTTCCTCAATTGTGCATTTATGCTTCTCCAGGTCACTGATTTCTGCAAACCGTTGCACTTTCTGGGCATTCAGATCACCATAGGGCATGGGGTGCCGTACGGCCACCACCTTAAGTCCCTTCTCCATGAGCAGTTCAATAACCCTCCTTGAGGTCTGGCTCTTGCCGCACCCTGTACGTATTGCGCCAACGGCAATTAGCGGTTTTGTACTTTTTACCATGGTGTTATTGGGCCCCAGGAGAACAAAATTTGCACCTGCAGCATTAACAATGGCACTTACTGACATCACCTTGTTATAGGTGATATCGCTGTAACAAAAGGCACAGTCATCAACATCGAGCTTTTTTATAAGTGATGGAAGTTCTTCCTCAGCATATATCGGTATTCCATCGGGATACAGACTGCCGGCCAGCTCCGTCGGATATTTCCTTCCCTCTATATCAGGGATCTGGGCTGCCGTGAAAGCAACTACATTATAATCTTCATTGTCGCGGTAATAAGTATTGAAATTATGAAAATCTCTGCCCGCAGCACCAATTATGATAACATTTTTTTTCATAATATTATTTTGATTTTTAATGATTTCAGTAATGAGACTTAATCCTGAAATTGAATCCCCAAATTTATAATTTAACTGGTTAATTTCCTTATATTTGAGTAAATTTTTACAGGAGGGAGCAAGCCAGGTCAATTGGCTGGTATGCTGAACTTTAGTATGTTTATTGCACTATCCTCCCGATATGTTAAAGAAAATGTTTTTATCCCCGGGCTTAAATAATTATTTTCAAATACTGAATAAAAGTAAACTGATTTAAAAGATGAATGTACTTGCCCATATATATCTGTCAGGTGATTCTGATGAGATAATTATTGGCAACTACATAGGCGATTATGTCAAAGGCCGAGATTATCTTAAATACCCGGAGCTTATAAAGAAAGGGATAATACTGCACAGGCACATAGATGATTTCACGGACAAACACCCTGTTGTTCAGCGCAGTAAGATCCTCTTCACACGCAAATATCATAAATATGCCGGTGTTGTTATTGACATAATTTATGACCATTACCTTACGAAGGAATGGGACACTTTCTCGCGCCGGCCTATTGAAAGCGTTACCTACCAGTTTTACAGGGCTATGGTAAATAACTATGATATATTACCACCGAAAGTACAGGACAGGTTCCCCTTTTTTATTATCAATAACTGGATCGAATCTTATAAAACAAGCAAGGGTTTAAAAAACGTACTGTCAACCCTTAGTAAAAGGACCAGCCTGCCTTCCGAGTCAAAATATGCCATCAAGACTTTTAAAAAAAATTATTACATCCTGGGAGAGGATTTCATGGAGTTCTTTCCACAGCTTATTGAATATGTTGAAACCGACTTCGGCATCCCGCTGTCGCAGCAAATCACATTACCATTCTGATTACACCAGGTGTTCGCTCCTGCTCGCATCCAGCCGCAAAAATATGAACAGCAAAATTGTAAATCCCCACAGTGATGAACCCCCGTAACTGAAGAAGGGTAAGGGGATACCGATTACCGGGACCAGCCCGATTGTCATCCCCACGTTTATCAGGAAATGAAAAAGCAGAATGGAAAAAAGCCCGTAACCGTATATCCTTGAAAAAGCCGAACGCTGCCGCTCGGCCAGGCTTATGATCCTGAACAGCAGTATGGAATATAAAATAACAACCAGTGAGGTGCCCATAAATCCCCATTCCTCTCCAACGGTACAGAAAATAAAATCGGTGCTTTGTTCAGGGACAAACTTGAATTTAGTTTGTGTGCCCTGCAGAAAACCTTTACCCGAAAATCCGCCCGAACCAATTGATATTTTTGACTGATTCAGGTTATATCCTGCCCCCGAAGGATCCGATTCAATTCCAAGGACAACATTTATCCTGGTTTGTTGATGCGGCAGAAGAATATTGTTGAAGGCATAGTCAACGGAATATGTAAATATCATGCTGCCAAAGAGGAAAGCAAGCAGAATCAGAACATTCGTGGCCTTATAACGGTAGATATAATAAGCATAAATAAATCCTGATACTACCAGCGCAATAATGAAAACCATTTCAAGCATGGCATTCCCGGTAATAAAATATATGAGGGCAAATGCTCCTCCGCCTGTAAGCAGATAGATACCCAGGCCGCCAAAACTTATCCTGGCCCCCCTTCCTGTTAAAAGATGTATAATAAAGCCTGCAATAATGATAGTGGCATATATTATAACACTGTCGACAAGCAGTGTAGCTATAAAAAGTATGGCTGCCAGTATTCCTGTAACAAATAAATAGGGTGAAAGCCCTTCCCTGAAGAGGACAAGGACAAGCGAAAATAATATTAATGCTGAGCCATGATCGGGCTGTAAGGCAATTAGCAGGGCAGGTAAAAAAATAATCACCAGGGGAAAAACAAGATTTTTGAATGAAGCCGGTGTCCTTCCCTCCCCGGAAAAATAGCGTGCCAGCGCCAGTACCGTAACAAATTTGGTAAACTCAGCAGGCTGCAGGCTCAGGCTGCCAATTTCAAACCATGACCTGGCGCCATTAACTTCTTTCCCGAACAGCAGAACGGCTATGAGAGATAAGAGTACAGCAATATATAAGATATAAGAAAAGAAAATATAGAAACGGCTGTCAATCAATATTATCGTAACAGCAATCAAGAGGGCTGCAATAATCCAGATGAGTTGCTTCCCGTATCTCTGGCTGAGATCAAATATGGATGAATGCTCCTCGTTATATACGGCTGCATAAATATTAATCCAACCAAATAATACGAACAGCAGGTAGATTACCACCACTGCCCAGTCTATACCGGCCCATATATTAATTCTTCTCGTCAATTTCTTCTTCCTTTATTTCCTCTTCCTTTTCTTCTTCAACCTCCTCCCTGACCTGAGGCCGGGGAGGATTAAGAATATAATTCTCCAGCCATGTATTTTCAATCTTACCTTTGAGGTACTTTTCAATCATAAGGCTGGCTACCGGAGCAGCATAAGTTGAACCGAAGCCTGTATTTTCAACATAGACTGCCAGTGCAATTTTGGGATTTTTCTCTGGGGCAAAGGCAACAAAAATAGAATGATCAGGGCCGTGCGGATTTTCCGCCGTACCTGTTTTTCCACACATCACTATGTCTTTTATGGCCACCCATCTGGCCGTTGCATCCTCACCACCGTTTACAACACCCTTCATTCCTTCGACGATTACCTCGAAATGGGATGAGTCAACACCTACCTCGTGTCTTTGTCTGAAAGACTGATCAACAGCAAGAGTATCATCATCTATTGCCTTTATGATATGTGGTGTCATGTAGTAGCCCCTGTTGGCTATTATGGCAGTCATATTGGCCATTTGCAGGGGTGTGGTGCCCAGTTCACCCTGTCCTATGCCCATAGATATTATGGTGAGAGCCCTCCAGCGGTTTTCACCGTAGATATTATCATAAAATGATGGCCTGGGTACAAATCCCGCAAGCTCATTGGTAAAATCGATGCCCAGCTTTGATCCGAAACCGAATTCAGACAGGTAGGAGCGCCACCTGTTAAGTCCTTCTGCTGTTGATCCGTATTTGGGATTATCAATTAAGAGCCTGAAGGCATTGCAAAAATAAGCATTACAAGAAGCTGTTATTGCTTCAGGCATATTGAATGAAGCAAAATGGTGACAGGCGACATGTATCCCCGGGGCATAATAGCCATTGTCACAGAAATATTCGTAATTCCTTGTTATGATTCCTTCCTGCAGTGCTATCAGGCCGTTCACGGGCTTAAAAGTTGAACCGGGAGGATAAGAAGCCATAAGGGCCCGGTTAAAAAGAGGCTCCAGCGTATCATTCTGCAGTCTTGTATAATTCTCTGAACGGATTCTTCCTACAAGCAGTGAAGGATCATAATCAGGTGTGGAGATAAGTGCCAGTACCTCCCCTGTAGACGGTTCCAGTGCCACTATACTTCCATTTTTATCGCCCATTAGCTTCTCCCCGTAACGCTGCAGGTCAATATCTAGTGTTGTAACAAGATTGCTCCCGGTGACGGGGATGGTATCATGCCTGCCACCCTGGTATGAACCTTTCACCCTGTTATGGACATCAACCAGAAAAATCTTCAGTCCCTTTTGTCCCCTAAGTTGTAATTCATAGGATTTTTCTATGCCGTTTTTACCTATGTAATCACCCGCCCTGTAATATGGATCAGACTTAATTTCCTCATTATTCACCTCGCCTACATAACCCAGCACATGGGCAGCAGAAGGGTAAGTATATTTTCTGAGTGTACGCACCTGAACGTAAAAGCCCGGGTACTTATACAGAACTTCCTGCAGCCGGGCATAGGTTTCCGAAGAAACCATCTTGAGAAAAACCGAGGGTGCATATTCTGAATATTGAACTGCTGCCCGCATCCTCCTGGCAAAAAACTCCTGGTCCACACCCAGGATAGTACATAATTCCAGGGTATCGATTTCCCGTGTCTGACCGGGGATAACCATCAGGTCATAGGCAGCCTGGTTATAAACCAGTAACTTACCATTCCTGTCATAGATAAGACCCCTGGCCGGATACTGGGTTACATAACGTAAAACATTATTCTGGGCAGATACACGGTATGATTTATTAAGCACCTGGAGGGCAAAAAGCCTGGATAAAAGAATAAGAGCAGCAATAATTACAATCGCATAGAAAAAGATCTTTCTGCTGCTATATATATCTTTCAAGCTGTTCAAAGCTACCTCCTGATAATTACCGACTGTACAATAACAATAAACATAAGGGTAAATCCTGTACTGAGGAGTACCCTGAGCAAGGTTCTGAAGAAGTATTCGAATTTGAATACTTCTATATAGAAAAGAAAGAAGTGATGAAGTGCAACAATAATAATCACATAGGTAATGAACCATCTGAAACCATAGGCCTTGATACCGGGCAGGTCGCCCTGTTCATAACCCTCATGCGGTGCTACAAAGTTGAGTACATAGGGCCTCAGGAAGCCGGCAAAAACCGTGGCAGAGGTATGAAGGCCATGGGTAACCGAGCTTATATCCATTACCATCCCTGTGGCAAAGGAAAGTATCAATAGCAGCCATGAAGGTGTTTCAAAAGGAAGAAGCAGAATAAATAAAATATAGATATAGGGATTAACAAAGCCGCTGAACTGTATATTGTTTAAGAGCAGCAGCTGGATTGCAAGCAGGAGAATGAAAAGACCTGTATATTTCAGAATTGTGTTTAGCATGATACTTATCTTGTTCCCTGTATTCCCGATTCAATTTTTAATTGCTCATCCTTTTTAAGGTTAGCTATAATATAGGCATTGCTGAGTTTCCTGAAATCCGTTGAAGGTTGTATTTTAATATCCAGGAAATCACCTCCCCTCTCGTCAAAATCGCTGATGGTTCCAATCATTATACCTTCAGGAAAGACAGCCGAATACCCGGTTGTTTCAACAGTATCGCCAACTGAAACATTTACATGATTGGGTATCTCCTTTAGTATTAAACTGTTCACATTCCCCCCATCCCAGGTCAGAGAGCCGAAATACCCGTTTTTGCTCAGCCTGGCAGACAACCTGAATTCAAGGTTAAGGACCGACATGGCAATGGAATAATTCCTTCCAACTTCAACAATTATTCCAACTATTCCTTCCGGACATATCACTGCCATATCTTCTTTCACCCCGCTGAGCCTTCCCCGGTCAAGAGTAATATAATTTTTCTGTTTATTTACACTGTTGTTTACTACTGCTGCAGATATATAAACATACTGCTGCCTGTAAATGCTGTCGGTAACATTGAAGGTAGTCAACTCCTCACTTTTATATATTCTCTGAAGTGTGTTTTTCAACTCTTCATTTTCCCTTACGAGCTGCTTATTAATATCACTTAATGAGAAATAATCAACAGCATTGTTAATTTTTTTTCTCATTGCAGCTTTTGTGGCATTAATTGCTTTTGTCAGTTTAATATTATGATAATTAGGCCTTGCTGCCAGCAGATAGAAGGCTATCAGCTCCAGAAGGATAAAGAGCAGGACGTTACCGAATTTTTTCAGGAAGTTTAAAAGACTTCTCATTTACTACCCCCGGTATTATCTCATGAGGAACGAAAATTTATCTGAATTCTTTAAAGCTACTCCCGTTCCTCTTGCCACAGCATGAATCGGATCTTCAGCTATGTGAAACGGTATACTTATTTTATCTGTTAATCTTTTTGAAAGCCCGCGGAGCAATGCTCCTCCGCCTGCCAGAAATATACCCCTGGCTACTATATCTGCATACAGTTCAGGTGGTGTTTGTTCCAGCACACTTAAAATTGCTGTTTCCACCTTTGAGATGGACTTGTCAAGGCAATGTGCTATTTCCTGGTAAGAGACAGGTATTTCCACAGGCATTGCCGTCATAAGGTTCGGGCCCCTGACAATAAGATCAGCAGGAGGGTCTTCAATTGAAGGCAGGGCAGCACCCACATTTATCTTAATATCCTCTGCTGTACGTTCACCAATCTTAATATTGTGCTGGTGCCTCATATATGATTGGATATCATTTGTAAACCCGTCACCGGCCGTTCTGATGGATTTGTTGCAGACTATACCTCCCAGGGCTATTACGGCTATCTCTGTTGTTCCACCGCCAATGTCAACCACCATAAAACCCTCTGGCGCCTCTACATCCAGTCCAATGCCTATTGCCGCTGCCATGGGTTCATAAATGAGGTAGACATCCCTTCCTCCTGCATGCTCGGAAGAGTCGCGCACCGCGCGTATTTCCACTTCCGTGCTTCCTGAAGGAATGCAGACAACCATTTTCAGTGTAGGAGAGAAAAGGGCGGGTTTTTTGTTTATCATTTTTATCATGCCCCTGATCATCTGTTCAGCAGCATTGAAGTCTGCAATTACACCATCTCTCAAGGGTCGTACCGTCCTGATATTCTCATGGGTTTTTCCATGCATCTGCCTTGCCTTTTCCCCGATAGCAATCAGTTTACCGGTGTTTTTATCCACAGCAACGATTGAAGGCTCATCTACTACGATTTTATCATTATGGATGATTATTGTATTGGCTGTTCCAAGATCAATAGCTATCTCCTGTGTCAAGAAAGAAAATATCCCCATCTGAATATTTATTATTGGTAAGTATTAGTGTTTGAAATGCCTGGTTCCCGTAAATACCATTGACATCCCCTTATCATTACAAAAATCAATTGATTGATTATCCCTTATTGATCCTCCCGGCTGAATCACTGCCTTAATCCCTTCCCTGTGTGCTATTTCAACACTGTCGGCAAAGGGGAAGAATGCATCTGAAGCCATCACGGCAGTGCTGAGATCAAAGCCAAAATTTTTGGCTTTCTCAACAGCAAAGCTCAGGGCATCAACCCGGGAGGTCATTCCCACCCCACTGGCATAAAGCTGTTTGTTGCCTGCAAGCACTATGGTATTGGATTTGCTGTGCTTAACTATCTTGTTGGCAAACTCAAGGTCGGTAAGCTGGACCTTATCAGGGCTGACCCTGGTCACTGTTTTCATATCTTCCGCCTTCTCTGTTTTCAAATCCCTATCCTGTAGTAAGATGCCATTTAAAACCGTCCTGTAGCTGTAAGTCTGTTCGTTACTGCCCTTCTGCTTAAGAATTATACGGTTCTTTTTATGCTTCAGCACCTCAAGGGCAGCTTCACTGTATGAAGGTGCTATTATTACCTCAAAAAAAAGTTTATCAATCTCTGCAGCTGTCTCCGCATCAATTTCCCTGTTCGTAATCAAAACTCCTCCAAAAGCTGAAACAGGATCACCTGCAAGCGCGTCTTTCCATGCATTAAGCAGCCCTGATCGTGAAGCCAGACCGCAGGCATTATTATGCTTTATTATTGCAAATGTTGTTTCGTCAAACTCTTCAATAAGAGCAATTGCCGAATCAATATCAAGAAGATTATTGTAGGATATTTCCTTGCCATGTAATTGTTCGAATATTTCCCCCGGCTTACCATAGAATATACCCCTCTGATGCGGATTCTCGCCATATCTCAGCAATTTCGCTTCGCTTAAGCTTTCCCTGAACAAATCCAGACCCTCTTTCCGGTTAAAGTAATTGAATATATGGGTGTCATATTCGGAACTTACACTGAAGGCCTCTGCTGCAAACCGTCTTCTTTCTTCCAGGCTAATCATACCCCCTTGTGAATCAAGCAATTCATATAAGCGCTTGTACTGACCCCTGTGTGATATAATAACTGTATCCCTGTAGTTTTTTGCTGCTGCTCTTATCAGTGATATACCCCCGATATCAATTTTCTCGATTATATCCTCTTCCCCGGCACCCGAAGCCACCGTCTCACTGAAGGGATAGAGGTCGACCACTATCAGGTCAATCTCAGGTATATCATATTCGGCCAGATGCGCGATATCTGTTTCATTATCCCTTCGTGCCAGTATACCCCCGAAAATTTTCGGATGAAGGGTCTTTACCCTGCCACCAAGTATTGAAGGATATGATGTAAGGTCTTCAACCTTTTCAGCTTCAATACCGAGTCCGGATATGAAGCTGTGAGTCCCACCTGTGGAAATAATTTTTACTCCCAGCTCATCAAGCTTTTTGACTATATCTGCAAGTCCATCTTTGTGATATACAGACAATAAAGCGGATTTTATCTTCTTTTCCCTCATATTCAATAAATTAGACCTAATACCCGGGATGAT
This sequence comes from Bacteroidota bacterium, assembly GCA_011050615.1. Taxonomy (GTDB): domain Bacteria; phylum Bacteroidota; class Bacteroidia; order Bacteroidales; family VadinHA17; genus UBA9300. Next base: position 42,448 of record DRFJ01000056.1, on the reverse strand, counting down.
TTAACAGGCTTAAAAATATATATTTTTTTATTGTCGTACAATGTATTCCGTACTTTTCAGGTAATTTGGGAACTGCTCGTTTCAATCAATCCATAAATTAAGTATATTTGAGTCATGATTTTTTTCAGATTGATAAAGGAAGGATTCCTCTTTGCGATCAATTCAATTATCGTAAATAAGCTAAGGACTTTTCTGTCTTTGTTTGGGATTACCATAGGGATATTTGCCATTATTTCTGTATTCACTGTTCTCGACTGGATGGAAAGTTCTGTCCGGGACAGTATAGCCACTCTTGGCGATGATGTGGTATATGTACAAAAGATGCCATGGTCCTTCGATCCTAACCTGCCCTGGTGGGATCTGATATCCTGGCCTGCAGTAAGCCTTGACGATTACGAGGCTATTTTAAGGAATTCCACTAAATCTGCCTCAGCTTCCTTTTCAGTGATCTTCACACGCAATTTCAAGTACCGGGATAATGCTGTAAATGATGCCTATTTATGGGGTGTTTCCGAAGGTTTTGATGAAATACGTTCATTTGAGATAGCCAGGGGACGATATTTTTCTCCTAATGAGCTTCTGACAGGAAAAAGAGTTGCTGTAATTGGTGCGGTAACAGCAGAAACTATCTTCGAAGACCTTGATCCTGTTGGCAAAGACCTGATTATATCAGGGTATAAGACAAGGGTAATAGGTGTATTCAAGGCTGAAGGACAGGGAGGGATAAGCGACAGTGGCATGGATGAGATGACCGTGATACCTGTAAACTATGCAAAAAAGTTAGTAAATATGCGTAACAGGTTTATCAATTCGAATATAATGTTAAAAACCCGCGAGGGTGTTGCTGTTCAGGAACTGGGCGATGAAGCCGCAATGATACTCAGAGCAGCGCGCAGGCTCAAACCCGATGAAACGAATAATTTTTCAATTAACCGCGCAAGCCTACTTACACAGGGTTTTGAGAGCGTATTTGCAGGTATAAATGTGGGGGGATGGATAATTGGTGGCTTCTCCATTCTTGTCGGAGGCTTTGGTATAGCCAATATCATGTTTGTATCGGTCAGGGAACGCACAAGCATAATTGGAATACAGATGGCACTGGGAGCCAAAAGAATGTTTATACTATGGCAATTCCTGTATGAGTCGATGCTGCTTTCAATAACAGGTGGTATTATCGGACTGATATTTATTTTAATGGGCACCGGCATAGTAAATTATTTATGGGAGTTGAATATGCATCTGACCTTTGGAAATATTTTTCTCGGGATAATTATTTCGGCTGTAATAGGTATTGTTGCAGGCTATGCACCTGCCCATGCAGCATCCCGTATGAATCCTGTTGATGCCATAGGCTTCTCTTTCTGAACCGGGGCCCTTTTCATACAAATACCCCGTAAAGCAGCCTCCCAATAATCATATACATAAAAAGACCTATAATATCGTTCATTGTTGTTATAAAGGGTCCTGTGGCCAGTGCCGGGTCAATCTTGAAACTGTCCAGTATAAGCGGAATAAAGGTTCCGAAAAGGGCTGCAAAAAGAATAACAGCTAACAACGAAGCACTCACTGTAAGTGTAAGGGCAAAGGAATCGTTTACAAAAAAATTATAGACAAAAATTATTGCTGCCAGGATCAGGCCATTTACCAGGGCAACCAGGAATTCCTTCAAGAGCCTTTTGATGGTACTTTCCCCCTTAAGGGTATTATTTGCCAGGCCCTGTACTATAATGGCTGATGATTGTATCCCCACATTACCACCCATAGCAGCAATAAGAGGTATAAAGAAAGCCATCTCGGGGTACATTTTCAGGCTTCCCTCAAATCTGCCGAGGACCAGCGCTCCCAGTATACCTCCCAGCAATCCTATAAAAAGCCAGGGCAATCTGACCCTGGTAATATACAGTACTTTATCTCCGGCCTCAACCTCATCTGTCAGACCCGATGCCATCTGGTAATCTCTCTCGGCTTCTTCCCTGATAAAATCAACGATGTCATCAATGGTAATACGTCCCACAAGGCGTCCGAGTGAATCTACTACCGGAATTGCCACAAGGTCGTACTTTACCATAATCTGTGCAACTTCCTCCCCCGGTGTTGATGTGTTAACCGAGATAATATCATCCTCAATAATAGTTTTAACCTTTGTGGCATTATTGCTGAGCAGCATCTTCTTGAGTGACACTATGCCCCTGAGTTTATTATTGTCATCTACAACGTAAACATAATATACCTCATCAACCTCATCAGCCTGATTCGCCATTTCCTTAAGGCAGGTTAGTATTGTCCAGTTCTCGTTGACTTTTATCATCTCCTTGGCCATCAGTCCCCCTGCACTGTCCTCATCATAGCCCAGAAGGTCTACGATATCACCCGCCTGTTCCAGGTCATCAAGATGCAGGAGTATTTCCTGTTTCTTCTCCTCTGAAAGATCTCCGATTACGTCGGCAGCGTCATCGGAGTCCATATGGTCAATAAACTTCTGTGCAATCACTTCACCCGGCAAGACCTCAAGGAATCTTTCCCTGTCATCCTCGTCAAGCTCTGCCAGGACATCGGATGCACGTTCCCCGTCAAGAAGAAGATAAAGGTAACGAGCTTCTTCAATACTGATATCGTCATACAGATCGGCTATGTCAGCTGCATGGAAATCAGTTATAAGCTCAAGTGCTTTCTTTTCATCATTTTCCTTAATGGCTTCCCTCAGTTCATCAATAAATTCCCTGCTGATTTCAATTGTCCTGGACATGGCTATTCGTATTTTTGTTCATTAAAGCTTCAACAAGTTCGGTTAGTCTGATAAAATCATCCACTCCCAGTTCCTCAGGTCTTTTCCTGAGCAATAAATTATCAATACCTGAAGCATCCACCAGTGGTTTTAACGAATTCTTTATGGTTTTTCTTCTCTGGTTAAACGTTAGCTTAACCACCCTGAAAAACAAATTTTCATTATAGTTGACAGCTCCCCCCTCTTTTCGCGTAAGTCTTATTACAGCTGATTTGACTTTTGGAGGGGGATTGAAAACACCTGACGGAACTGCAAACAGGTATTCAACCCTGTAATATGCCTGTAAAAGTACACTCAGTATACCATAGACTTTCGATCCGGGCCCTGAAACTATCCTGTCTGCAACTTCTTTCTGAAGCATACCGGTTAGTTCACAGACTTTATCCCTGTATTGAAGCACCCTGAAGAAAATCTGGCTTGATATATTATAGGGGAAATTACCAATTATCCCCATATCCCCCTTAAAATGACTATCGAGGTCCAGGCTCAGAAAATCCGCTTCAATTAATTTAAGTTTATTATATTTTCTTCTTAAATAATCTGCTGCCTCACGATCTATTTCAACGACCTTAAAATTTTCAAAGCCCCTTTCAATGAGAAAATCAGTTAGCATCCCCATCCCGGGTCCTATTTCCAGGACATTTGAACAATCTTTCATTTCAAGCGCCAGGGATATTTTCCCGGCTATATTCCTGTCGGTCAGGAAATGCTGACCAAGATGCTTTTTTGCCCTTACTTCACTCATAGCGAAGGCAAAATAAGCTTTTCAGAGCGATAAAAACAACCTGGTGATAAATTATTTATACCCTTGGTTCTCTTTTGCGCCAGGAAAAACTGATTGATTCAAGCAGATCGATGATCTTCTTGAGAACATTAAAGTAAAGACTCAGCATAAATGCGGCAGACATTAACCATATGGCCATTATATTAAACCAGAGGGTATCTATTTTAAGATTTCCAAAATATTTAAAAGGTGCAAAAAAATGTGCCCTCCCAATCCTTGAGGTAGGTGCCATGTAAACCGGGTCAGATTTTTGTATCATCTGGTCTTCAGTCTCATATATCTTATCGATACTTGATACGTTAAGCACGATATCGGCCAGGTAATTATTATAATTATTCCGTTTCAGCTCAAGTATTTTTTCACGGCCTATTTTCTTTTCCAGTTCATTTAGTATTGAATCCCTCCGGCTGGTGGCATCTATTCTTTTTGCCCTGAAAAATGACCTGAGGCTGTCAAGCCTTGCATTGGCCCTTTTAACGGTTGCTGAATCAAACTTTCCGACATTTAATTCAGACAGAAGTGAATCAGACTCAATTCCCGAGAGTGATGAAAGCAAGCCGATATACCTGTTAAGTTTATTTAGGTTATTGTTAAAGTGACTGGCATATTCTGCTCTTCCCTTTGCAAACTCGCATTCCTTAACTTTCTTTTTTAATTCGGGAATCAGGAAGGAATCGTACCAGTCGTTCTGGCTTAAATTCATTTCATTATCAAATATCAGTCTCTCGTATCGGTTATTTTTAAACTGGTCTACGGAAATAGCCTCATAGGCCCACCTTGTAGCCATAACGTCGCCGATGATAGGAACATATATCTTATTGGTAAAGCTCTTATGCAGGTCATCAAACTTTATCATGGCACCACCAAGCAGGAGTTGTGGTACGAGAATAAGGGGTATCAGAATGTATATACTTACAACCGATCTCATACCTGCCGAGATATTAAGTCCCACTATATTCCCGAAACAGGAAATGGAGAATAAAACCAGCCACTGCCTGAAAAGCAGCCCGTTTATTTCAAGTATAATATCCGATATAAAAATAAATAGGAATGACTGTAAGGCTGAGAGCATGAAGAGAAAAGAAATTTTTGATACCAGGTAACTTGAACGGCTGATATCCAGGAATTTCTGCCTTTCGAGTATCTTCCGGTCCTTGAATATTTCTTCGGCACTCACCGTAAGACCGAGGAAGAGGGCAACCACTACTGCCATGAAGAGGAAGATTGGAAGGTTCTTGTTTTCGGACATGAGGTAAACCCCGTCTGTAATATATTTCGAAAGAAAGGCAAGAATGACGGCAAGCATCGGGGCTTCGAACAGGTTAATGGTCAGGTACTGCCTGTCTGAAAGCTTTCTAAGTATATTCCTTTTAAAAAATGTCTTGAGCTGTGATATTTTGGAAGGAACAGAAAAATTAGTTTGCGGTAGTTTGAACTTCTGTGGCCTGGATTTAAAATTGGGTTTCATCGTCCTCTTATACCTCTCATACCACTCTTTGGGTTCCACCACCCTTTTTTCACTCTTATACCCCTCTTCGGTAACCTGCTTTGATTCTATAAGGTCAAGGATATCATCAGTGTCGACATTACCACAGTTAGGGCACTCTGATTCAGCCGCATTTGCCTGGGAAGTTTCAGTTTTAAAATATACGAGTGAATCGACAGGGTCGCCGTCATAAACCATATACCCGCCCTTGTCAAGTATCCATAACCTGTCAAAAAGTTTCAGTACGCCGGAGGAGGGCTGGTGTATGATTGAGATTATCAGTTTCCCTTTGTTAGCCTGCTCTTTCAGGAGCTCCATTACCTTGTGTGAATCAGATGATGACAGTCCGGATGTGGGCTCATCCACAAACAGTATAGCCGGCTCTCTTATCAATTCAAGGCTGATATTCAATCTTTTTCGCTGACCTCCGCTTATTTTCTTGTTTAAGGGGTCACCAACCTGTAAATCCTTTATTTCATAAAGTTCCAGGCCCTTCAGTATCTTTTTCACCATAGTCCTGATCCTCTTCCTGGAATAATTTCCAAAACATAGCCTGGCGTTATAATAAAGATTCTGGAATACTGTAAGTTCTTCGATCAACAGGTCATCCTGGGGGATATATCCAATCAAACCCTTGAGTTCATCACTCTCATTAAAAAGATCATATCCGTTCAGATAAAGGTTGCCCCTGTCAGGGTTCATCTTCCCGTTCAGTATGTTCAGCATTGTTGATTTGCCAACACCGCTGCCACCCATTATACCTATCAGATTACCCGAATCAGCCCTGAAACTCATTGGTTTCAAACCCTGATCTGACTTTTTAAACCGATACTCAAGGTTATGACCTTCGAAAATTATTTTATCGACATATGAGAGTCTGAGAAACTCTCTCAATATTCCCGCATAATAAATTGGTTCAATATCCTTGCCTTTTATGCTCACACCCGGATCCAGCAGGTAAGGCCTTCCTTTTATTACCGGCTTGCCCCTGAAGTATAATGACTGATTGCCATGGTAGGTAAAAAGAAGGATATGGATGCTTTCAATATGAAGAACAAAAATACTGCCCTGGAGGCCTTGTATAGGTATTTTATTCCATTTCTTCTTGTTCCCGAAAGTGTCAGAAAATTTTTCCTCATCCCCCGGTCCTTCAATTAATATTATTGAATCGGGGCTCACCTTATCCATGGCATTCCCTATCATAAAGGAACAGGAATTGTTATATTCCTTTTCATTGATGTTGAAGGTTCGCGCTACTATTTCTATTATCTTCCTTTCCTGGGATGTTACCTCGCGGTCTTCATAAACGAATTCAAGCAGCTGAAGAAACACAATCATTCTTTCTTCCAGAAAGAGTCCCTTACGTATTTGCCTGCATATATTTTTTATCTGGAAATTGATAAGTGATGTTTCGTCTTTTAACTCCTTATCATCAAGTCCTGAAAGCTCCTCTGAATAAAATTCATGGGTTGTTTCAAAAATTTTATAATATTCCTCTTCAAGCTCCTGGTTAAGATATCTTGCGAGATATCCGCGTAAAATTTTCCTTCCCCGGGTTGTAATACCACCGGGGGTTACCTGTGAGAGTATTGCGAATATGTGTATTAATGCAAATAATACGGGTTCTCTCATATACTTTATTTAATAAAAAACCGTGAAGCAAATAGACTGGTACCTGCTTTCACGGTAAAAATATCAGGTAATTTTTATGATACCAGTTTCCCCCTTACCAATTCAATAGCGGCAGTAATGTCCTCAACATTACTGAGAGTCAGACTGCCATCTTCAACTTCTTCATATACTTTTTTTATGGGGCCCAGAATTTCAAGCATCTCACCAACAACCGGGTCATCAGATAAAGGTTCAGCGAGTTCAAGATAAAGTTCAAACGACTCTTTCTGTTCAAGTAATACTTTCACTATACCTTCAACGTGATAAACTGACTCCGATATATGGGTTGTTATATACATGCCTTCAACCCAGGCTCCTGCAACCACGAGGAGGGCAAGTGAACCCTGATCGTTATCGGCGAGGTAGGCGTAGGTCCGGTTAAAGGCATTCGTCAGTATTTCCACGAGCCTGTCCCTGTTATCAAAACTGTTCTTAATGTCGTCATACAATTCTCTTGAATATATCTTTGACATTTTCAGGCTATTGGTAAGCTCACGAATTACATCCAGATAGTTTATTACATCCTGGTTCATATTATAGAGGGTGGCATAGCTGAGGTCTGCTCCATAAATACCGAGGTTAATGGCCTGACTCTTGCTTGTTATGTAGTTTGTTGCATTATCCACCGGGTTGGAGACTCCTATGATATACCCAACCTCGAGCTCGGTCAGCATTTTAATAACCTCCACAGATGTAGGTAAAGGATAGACGTGCTTTTCAATTTCATCTGTGAGGGCACGGGCATCTTCAATTTTTATTTTTTTCTGTTCCCTATCCCCTCTCCTGTTCTTACAGGAAGTGAATAAAGTCGAAAATGCCAGAACCAGGGTAATTACAAGTAAAAAGATTTTCTTCATGGGTAATTAATTGTTTATTAATTAATCTGATTATTCATTTTCAAAAAACTTATCTCATTTAGTACCTTATTAATAGGCGTAAAATTATAAAATATATTTATAAAGCGGCCAATATTAAGAAAAATCATAAGTATTAATTTTCAGTTTATTGTAGATTTGGTAATAAAAAAATTATAAAATTGTACCATTATGAGATATATTATTCTATTATTTGCAGCATCACTTTTATTCGCCTGCCAGGACAAGAGGCAGGACAATCAGGTTGACAGCAGTACCCCGGAGCCTGCAGAACGTCCTTTACTTGACCTGGATGAGGCTAACAGGCTTGCCGAATTACCGATAGCATGCATTGAAAAGGAATATCCGAACAAGCTGAATCAAACACTCAGCAGCGATGAAGACCTGCTTCCTCCCCGCAATCTGCATCCATCATTTTATGGTTGCTTCGACTGGCACTCATCAGTTCATGGTCACTGGTCACTGGTTATGCTTCTCAAAAACTTTCCCGGCCTCGATAAGCCGGAAGAGATGAAAAAGTTTCTTTCAGACAGACTGACAGCAGAAAATATTGCCGGGGAAGTGGAATATTTCAGGAAGGAACAAAACAAAACTTTTGAAAGGACCTATGGCTGGGCCTGGCTTTTAAAACTGGCCCAGGAATTATACACCTGGGATACAGATTTTGCCAGGGATCTGTACGCTAAGCTATATCCCCTTGCTGAACTCATATCAGACATGTACATAGACTTCCTTCCAAAGCTAAGCTATCCTATACGAGTTGGCACACATAACAACACTGCTTTCGGATTGAGCTTTGCCTGGGATTATGCCATCGCCACCGGGAATGACAGCCTTATGCTCAGCATTAAGAAAAGAGCGGGGGATTTTTATCTTTACGATACACAATGTCCCATGTCATGGGAACCCGGAGGTAATGATTTTCTTTCACCCTGCCTTGAGGAGGCTGATATCATGAGAAAGATCCTCGATCAAAAAGAATATGGAGAGTGGCTCAAAAACTTTCTTCCTGAATTAGCTGACCCGTCCTATACACTGGAGCCCGGCATTGTAGGCGACAGGGCCGACGGGCAGCTTGCACATCTCGACGGCCTGAATTTCAGCCGTGCCTGGTGCTTATATGGAATAGCTTCTTCACTACCCGGTTACGGCCACCTGGCAAAAATAGCCGATGAACATATAAGGTACTCACTGCCAAATATAACCGACGGTCATTATGAGGGAGGACACTGGCTGGCCAGTTTTGCATTACTGGCGTTGGATTCGCAATAATTATGCTTACCTTTGAGCCCCGGAATTCAACCTGGGATATGGCATATAATTTTGATTTACCTGTTAGCCGGCAGGGTACAAGCTCCGTAAAATACGACTCCAGAAAAGAAGTTTTTGGCACCGATAATGTGATCCCGATGTGGCTTGCTGATATGGACTTCCTTTGCCCTCCGTTTATAGTCGAAGCGCTGCGAAAAAGACTCGATCACGAAATCCTGGGATATACCATAAGACGTAGGGAATACTTCACATCACTCAGCGACTGGATAAGGAGAAGACATTCATGGGACATAGAAAATGACTGGATATCCTTCAGCCCAGGCATAGTGCCTGCCTTGAACATATGCACACTCGCCTTTACCGGTCAGGGCGATAAAATCATTATACAACCACCTGTCTATTTCCCCTTCTTCAATGCTATTACCGATCATAAGCGCGTGCCCGTATACAACAGGCTCATTGAAGAAAAAGGGACCTGGAAAATAGATTTTGATGATCTTGAACATAAAGCTGCAGGAGGAGTAAAGATGCTGATTCTCTGTAACCCTCATAATCCCGTGGGCAGGGCCTGGACCGCCGCTGAACTTGAACAGCTGGCCGACATATGCCTCAGGCATGATATCCTGATACTGAGCGATGAAATACACTCGGACCTGGTACTGCCGGCATACAGACATATTCCTCTTGCAGATCTTTCGGAGAGGGCAGCCGCCTCAACCATTACATGCATGGCTCCCAGCAAGACCTTTAATATTGCCGGACTTTCAACTTCCTCAGTCATTATAAGCAATCCTGACCTGAAAAAGAAATTCGATACATGCATGCAAAGCCTCCGTATCACGGGAGGTAATATATTCGGCAATGAGGCATCAATTGCGGCTTATTCCCATGGCGATGAGTGGCTTGATGAAATGCTGTCATATGTAAACCGTAATATTGAATACGTCCTTGAGAAATTCAGGAATAATAAATTGATCAGGCCCGTGCCTCCCGAAGCCACCTATATGATCTGGCTCGATTGCAGGGCTATGGGTATGAAACCTGATGAACTGAATAAATTCTTTGTTGATGAAGCTGCTGTAGGAATGAGTGAAGGATCAGTATTCGGTCCCGGGGGTGAAGGCTTTATGAGGATGAACGTAGCCTGCAGACTTGATACAGTAAAAGAAGCTGTTGAGAATATGGAAACAGCCCTGTTAAAACTGGAAAATAAATGAAGAAATCCATACCGGTAAAACTTAGCCTCGAAGACGGTACCGTTTACAGGGGCAAATCATTCGGTAAACTAATAACTTCGGCCGGAGAGGTAGTTTTTAATACTGCCATGACCGGATATCCGGAGAGCCTGACCGACCCTTCTTACAGGGGGCAGATACTTTGCCTTACATACCCGCTGGTAGGTAACTACGGTGCTCCCCGAAAAGACCCTGATGATGAACTTCATATTTTTCATGAATCATCATCAATACATATTAAAGGACTTATAGTTTCTGACTATTCCTTTGAATACAGCCACTGGAGTGCGGCTGAAAGCCTCCATCAATGGCTTGAAACAAATAATATCCCCGGGATCTATGGGATTGACACCAGGGCACTCACCAAGAGACTCAGGGAAAAGGGCTCTATGCTCGGCAAGATTGAACCTTCAGGAGCAGAAACCTCTTTTTATGACCCGAACATGGATAATCTTGTCAGGGAAGTAAGCATTAGGAAACCCCTTAGCTACGGTAAGGGAAAATACAGGATAGTTCTTGTCGATTGCGGTGTTAAATACAATATTATCCGAAACCTGCTAAAGCGTGACACTACGGTTATAAGGGTGCCCTGGGACTACGATTTCCATACGCTCGAATACGATGGCCTGTTTATATCGAATGGCCCGGGCGACCCAAAAATGTGTGGTGAGACCATAGCAAATATTGCCCGGTCCCTGGAAAAGGATATTCCGGTATTCGGGATCTGTCTTGGTAACCAGCTCATGGGTCTGGCCCAGGGTGCCGACACATATAAGCTGAAGTACGGTCACAGGAGCCATAACCAGCCGGTGTTGCAGGCAGGAACCGACAAGGCATATATCACCTCACAGAATCATGGCTTCGCTGTTGATAATATTAGCCTTGGAAAAGACTGGGAACCTCTTTTTATTAATATAAACGATGGAACTAATGAGGGAATGAGGCACAGGGAAAAACCTTTTTTCTCCACCCAGTTCCACCCTGAAGCATCAGGCGGACCAACTGATACTGATTTTTTATTTGATATCTTTATAGACAATATAAGAAAGTGGCGGAAGGAAGGCTGAAAGAAAAGACACATAAAAGCACCGTGAAGCAGAAAGAGATAAAAAAAGTAATCATACTCGGTTCGGGGGCTCTTAAGATAGGAGAAGCCGGTGAATTTGATTACAGCGGCTCACAGGCCCTTAAGGCTCTTCGTGAAGAAGGGATTGAAACAGTGCTTATCAATCCGAATATTGCCACGGTGCAAACATCTGAAAAGCTTGCCGATAAAATATATTTCCTTCCTGTTACGCCGTGGTTCGTGGAACAGGTTATAGCCAGGGAGAAACCTGATGGCATGTTGCTGTCATTCGGGGGACAAACAGCGCTTAACTGCGGGACAAGGATGTACAGGGAAAAAACACTTGAGAAATATCAGGTCAGTGTACTCGGAACACCCGTGCAGGCCATAATTGATACCGAAGACAGGGAGTTATTTGTTAACAAACTTAAACAGATCAATGTCAGGACTCCTGAGAGCATAGCCGTTAAGTCTGTTGATGAAGCCCTGGCCGCAGCAGGCAAACTGGGATATCCCATCATTATCAGGGCCGCTTATACTCTTGGCGGACAGGGATCAGGCTTCTGTACATGCAGGAATGAACTGGTACAGCTTGCGGGCAGGGCATTTCCCTACACCGGCCAGATACTGGTTGAAGAATCGCTCAAAGGATGGAAGGAAGTTGAATATGAGGTTGTAAGAGACCGCTTTGACAATTGTATCACCGTGTGTAACATGGAAAATTTCGATCCGCTGGGTATACATACTGGTGAAAGCATAGTGGTGGCACCCTCCCAGACCCTGACCAACAGGGAATACCACAAGCTTAGAGAGCTTTCAATAAAGATTATCAAGCATATTGGCATCGTAGGTGAATGTAATGTTCAGTATGCCCTCGACCCTGCCTCAGAAGATTACCGTGTTATCGAGGTTAATGCCCGCCTGTCAAGATCGAGCGCCCTGGCCTCAAAGGCAACAGGCTATCCCCTGGCTTTTGTGGCTGCAAAACTGGCGCTTGGCTATGGCCTCCACCAGTTGAAAAACTCCGTCACAAAAACCACTACTGCCTGCTTTGAGCCGGCCCTTGACTATATTGTCTGCAAAATACCACGCTGGGATCTTAATAAATTCCAGGGGGTGTCCCACCATATAGGCAGCAGCATGAAAAGCGTGGGTGAAGTAATGGCCATAGGAAGAACATTCGAGGAGGTAATACAAAAGGGACTCAGGATGATAGGACAGGGCATGCACGGCTTTGTCGGGAACAGGAACCTGAGCTTCAGTAATCTTGAAAAGGAATTATCCGAGCCCACGGATATGAGGATATTCGTTATTGCAGAAGCACTGGAACAGGGATTCCCGATAGAAAAAATATACGACCTGACCAGAATAGATAAGTGGTTCCTGTATAAGCTGAAAAATATCATTGATACACGCAACGACCTGATGGAATACAGCGAAATCCGGCAGGTTCCGGATGAGCTGCTATTGCAGGCTAAGATCTTTGGTTTTTCTGATTTCCAGATAGCCAGGTATACCTGTGATCCCCCTCCTTCACGTATAGAGAAAGAAATGCACCAGGTAAGGTTATACCGTAAATCAAAAGGAATAATACCATGGGTAAAGCAGATAGATACCCTTGCAGCCGAATACCCTGCAGTCACCAATTACCTCTACCTGACATACAGCGGTGCCGAACATGATATCTGGTATGAAAATGACAAAAGATCGGTTATTGTCCTGGGATCAGGAGCTTACAGGATAGGATCAAGTGTTGAATTTGACTGGTGTTCGGTTAATGCTATCGATACAATAAGAAGCGAGGGATTCCGCTCGGTAATGATTAACTATAACCCCGAAACGGTAAGCACCGATTATGATACGTGCGACAGGTTATATTTTGATGAATTGTCCTTTGAAAGGGTATTGGACATAATTGATCTTGAAACACCAAGGGGTGTAATTGTATCGGTGGGAGGTCAGATACCAAATAACCTTGCCCTGAGGCTGCACGGACAGGGGGTAAATATACTCGGAACTCCCCCCGAATCAATCGACCGTGCCGAAAACAGGCATAAGTTCTCAAGCATGCTTGACATACTGAAGGTAGACCAGCCTGAATGGAAGGAACTGACAAGCGTAAAAGGCATCAATGAATTTGCTGAGAGGCTTGGCTTCCCTTTACTGGTAAGACCCTCATATGTTCTTTCAGGGGCGGCAATGAATGTGGTTTCGAACAGTGATGAACTGAGCCATTTCCTTGACCTTGCACTAAGCGTATCCAAACAATATCCCGTTGTGGTTTCAGAATTTCTTGAAAATGCAAAAGAGATAGAAATAGATGCCGTTGCCCGGGAGGGAGAGATTATCGCCTATGCCATAAGTGAGCATGTGGAATTTGCCGGGGTACATTCGGGTGATGCCACCATAGTCTTCCCTCCCCAGAAAATATATTTTGAAACGGTCAGGCGAATAAAGCGTATCAGCAGGCAAATAGCCGGTGAACTGAAGATCAGCGGTCCTTTTAACATCCAGTTTCTGGCCAGGGATAATGATATAAAGGTGATTGAGTGCAATCTCAGGGCCAGCCGCAGTATGCCCTTTGTTTCCAAGGTGCTGAAAACCAACCTTATTGAGCTGGCAACCAGGGTAATGCTGGGCGCCGAAGTGAGCAAACCACATAAATCGGTTTTTGACCTTGATTATGTTGGTGTTAAAGCACCCCAGTTTTCATTCTCCAGGCTGGCCAAAGCCGATCCGGTACTGGGAGTCGACATGTCATCAACAGGTGAGGTGGGATGTATAGGCGACGGTTTTTATGAAGCCATACTGAAATCTATGCTATCGGTGGGTTATACCATCCCTGAAAAAGCCATCCTCCTGTCAACCGGACCTGCCCGGTCAAAGGTGGAACTGCTGAACAGTGCCAGGGCATTGAAAGAAAAAGGATATAAGCTGTATGCTACAAGAGGAACAAAGCAATTCCTTGAAAATGCAGGGATAGAAGCCGAAACGGCCTACTGGCCCGATGAGGATAAATCACCCAATACCATTGAACTTATACGCTCAAGGGAAGTTGACCTGGTGGTAAATATACCCAAGGACCTTTCAAAGGATGAGCTGAATAATGATTACAGCATCAGGAGAAATGCTGTTGATTTCAATATTCCCCTACTTACCAATTCAAGGCTGGCAAGCGCTTTTATCCTCGCTTTTTGCAGGATCAGGACTCAAGACCTGGGTATATACAGCTGGGATGAATACAGTGAAAAATAAAAAATTAAAAAATGGGAAAACTTTTTGTCAGGGAAGCCAGAATAATCGATGCTGAAAAAATTATCGGTTTTCAAAAGGAAATGGCATTGGAAACTGAAAATATGAAACTCGGCCATGATACCATTTACCAGGGAGTGCATGCCGTCTTTGCCGATCCGCATAAGGGCAGGTACTACGTTGCCGAATATGACGATGAAGTCATTGGTTCACTGCTCATTACCTATGAGTGGAGCGACTGGCGGAACAGCTTCGTCTGGTGGATACAGTCGGTTTATATCCAGCCTGCCCACAGGCGTAAAGGCTTCTTCAAGGAAATGTACATGCATGTGAAGGAAACAGCCCTGCAAAACGGTGTGGCCGGCCTGCGCCTGTACGTGGAACGTGAAAATATTAATGCCCGGAAAACATATGAGGCCATGGGAATGACCAGTGCCCATTACAGGATGTACGAATGGCTTAAATAACATATCTATGTACTGGCTGTTGACCGCCCTGGTACCTTATATGCTCATCTTCCTCTTTCTCCGGAGCTGGCGGCTGCAAAGGAATAAGAGACCTGAAAAGAGCGCAAGGAATAACAGAAAAGGGCTGAAAATTCTGTCCCTGGTTATCCCGCTCAGGAATGAAGCAGCCAATATTAAAAAACTGGTAAACGACCTCGCTGCCCAAAACCTTGAGCCCGGGCTTTTCGAAGTGATCTTCGTTGATGATGCCTCCAGTGATGCAACTGCCGAAATATTAAGATCCTCATCAGACCTTCTGCATCAATCGATCATACTGAGTACCGGCGGTACCGGCAAAAAAAGAGCTATTGCCCTGGGAATTGAACATGCCAGGGGCGATTACATTGTCACTACCGATGGAGACTGTCGCGCCGGCAAGAACTGGCTGAAGGAAATTTACGGAAGGGCTTCAACAGGCAATGCCGATATGATAATAGGGCCTGTCGACATAATAGACAGTGGCGGTCTTTTGAACCGGATAATTCAACTTGAATTTCTTGCCATGCAGGCTGTTACAGAAATTTTTGCCAGGCAGGGTAAACCTCTTCTGTGCAATGGAGCCAACCTGTGCTTCAGAAAGCCCGGAGCTGCTGAATATGAAGCTATGGTAAAAATGAATATCTCCTCCGGTGATGATATTTTTCTTATGGAAAGTTTCAGGCAGCAGGGCAAGATTATAACATGGATTGATTCACCCGGGGCCATTGTTCATACCCACGGGCCGGACTCATTAAAATCGTTCTTAAAGCAGAGGCTGAGGTGGACGTCGAAGAGCCCTTTTTATTCTGATTACCTGTTACTTGCAATAGCCGCTCTTGTTTTTGCCAGCAATATGTTTATAGCTGCATGTTTTATTGCGTCATTTTTCTTACCCGGTTTATGGATAATCTTTTTTTCCCTTTTGATAATGAAATCAATTCCCGATTTTATGCTTCTTTCATCAACAGCCGCAAAAAGAGGAAAGAAAAAACTGCTGCTCTTATTTCTTCCTGTCCAGCTGCTCTATCCTTTTTATGTTGTACTTACCGGTACAGCCGGTTTTCTTAAAGGTCTCTTTTCTTCACCACAAGGTAGGTAAGAGTCCCGAAAACAGAAATATAAACCAGTGCCATTATCAGTGTTGTGGGTCCGTCCAGCTGCCTGGGCATAATGCCAATACTTTCAAAGGTCATAGCATTATTCTCCAGGGCATCACCTGAAGTTATCTGCAGAAATTCGGGGAAGGGAGTAAGATGGCTTATTATTTTGACAGGGAACCATGGCCGTATTTCCACAGGACACAAACCTCGTATAACAGGCTCTATCATCATAAAATAAAGAAGATAGAGTATTATTGACAGGGCATTTGATCTCAACACCGAGACGAAAAGCAGGCCCAGCACCATATAAGCAATTGCCTGCAGAAGGTAGACTAAGAGTAAATCCATTTTTTGAAATATGATGCCCGGGTTGAGATCGTTTGTAAAAATGAAACCAAAGACAAGCCCTGTAAGGAAAACCATCAGGACACCGAAAAGGGCAAGACCGAAGATCAGAATTCCCTTCCCTGCCAGCCACTCCTCCCTGCTGAGGCCTGTCATTACCTGTTGCCTGAGTGTTTTACCGGAAAACTCATTACCTGCAATGGTTATTACAAGTATGGCAAGCAGCAGGTTAAACCAGCTTGCCACCCATGCGAATGAGGGCCATACATCAGGGAACCTGAAAAGATTTCTCCATGTGAAACCAGGGATGGAGATATCAATACGCGAAAAAACAAATACCGTTAATAAAAAAAGGCTTGCTGTCAGTATAAGCACAAGCCTGAAAAATCCGTATGTTGAGATCTTGGCCCATTCCAATTTAATCAGTCGCTTCATCTGTCTCGGCTTTTTATTTTACCAGCTTAAGGAATTGTTCCTCCAGGCTGCTTTTTCTTATGTATAACTGGTTTATTATAATCCCTTTGCCGGCGGCATACCGGTTAATATGGCCTGAGCTGACACCGCTGGCAGGGACTATTTCAAGAACATTATCCTTCAGTTCGGCACTTTTGACCAGTGCCTGTTCTACGAGGCCTTCTTTAAGGCTGTCATTGTTATCGGAATCTATTACTATTATATTATCTGTAACGAGTAATTCATTTACCTTACCTGCTGCAAGGGTCTTTCCCTTTTTAAGTATAGCAACATGATCACATACCTTTTCAACCTCATCCAGTATATGACTGGCCATAATAATTGTTTTACCCCGGTTTTTCTGCTCAATAATTATTTTACGCACTTCCGCAATACCTTCGGGATCGAGTCCGTTGGCCGGTTCATCGAGTACCAGCACTTCAGGGTTTCCCAGCAGGGCTGCCGCCAGTGCCAGCCGCTGCTTCATTCCCAGGGACAGGGTGTCAAATCTTGATGATGATCGTTTACGCAGGTCCGTCAGATCAAGTACCCTGCCGATATCCGAAGTACCGGTTCTCCGTATTCGGGCTATTATTTCAAGGTTCCTTTTAAGTGAGAGGTAGCTGAAAAAATTCGGGATTTCTATGAGTGAGCCTATTCTCCTGTAAGTGGCAGGCTCAGCTTCCTGCCCGAACCACCTGTAGGAGCCCTTGTCGGCTTTAAGTACAGACATCACTATCCCCAGCGTGGTTGTCTTTCCGCTTCCGTTTGGCCCCAGCAGGCCAAAAGCGGTACCACTGTCAACCGAAAGGGAAATATCTTCCGCTGCCCTGACAGGACCGTAACTTTTACTTAAATTATTTGTTTCAAGGATCATTGTTAATTGAGGATTTACTGTAAAGACGTGTGAAAATAATCAATGTGGCAGATAAAAGAAAACTAAGTGGAAAATATTTGGATTGACGCTTTCCTGTTTAGTTGCCGAATTCGGAAAGGAACTTGATACGCATCAGTCGTATTTCTTCCTCTTCGTATTCGTCACCCAGTTCCTCAAGGGCTGCTTCAAGTGAATCTGATTCTGCTTCTTCCTTGAAATAAGCTGTAATATCAGCCTGGCGGTCATCATCTATTACCTGGTCGATATAATATGAAAGGTTCAGGCGGGTTCCGGAATTTACTATTGATTCGATCTCACTGATAAGATCATCCATCTCCAGGCCTTTGGCATCAGCAATATCATCGAGCAAACGTTTATTGTCTATGCTTTTAATAATATATACTTTCAGCCCTGATTTATTTACTACCGATTTAACAATAAGGTCCTGTGGCCGGACAATCTCTTTCTCATCCACATACCTTTCTATAACTTCAACAAATTCCTTCCCATATCTCTGTGCCTTACCCACTCCCACACCTGATATATTCTGAAGTTCTTCTATTGTAACGGGATATTGTATGGCCATATCCTCAAGTGAGGGATCCTGGAATATAACGAAAGGAGGTACGTTTTTCTGTTTTGATATTTTTTTCCTGAGGTCTTTTAATATACTGAACAATTCATCATCTACTGCTCCGGCACCTCCCCTGTAGGCGATATCTTCTTCAATAACTTCACCGTAATCATGATCCTCGGCCAGCATGAATGATTCAGGTCTTCCCATAAACTCCCTGCCCTTGTCGGTAAGTTTCAGTATGCCATAATTCTCAATCTCCTTTACAAGAAATTTAGCTATCAGGCACCTGCGAATTACCATATTCCAGAATTTCTCATCCTTTTCATCACCATTGCCGAAAATTTCAAGTTTGTGGTGCTTATATGACTTTATGGAGGAATTACTCACTCCTGTCAGCACTTTGGAAATATGATCGGCCTTGAATTTCTCCTTTACTGTCTCCACGGTTTTCAGGACTTTAACCACATAATGCTTACCCTCAAACTCTTTTTTGGGATGCAGGCAGTTATCGCATGATTCACAGTTGTCAGGTTCGTATTCCTCTCCAAAATAATGAAGCAGCAATTTTCTCCTGCATATTGATGATTCGGCGTAAGATGCAGTTTCCAGCAGCAGTTGTTTGCCAATCTCCTGTTCATTAATTGGTTTGCCCTGCATGAATTTTTCCAGTTTCTGAAGGTCATCATAGGAATAATATGCTATACACCTTCCTTCACTTCCATCCCTGCCAGCCCGACCGGTTTCCTGGTAATAGCCCTCAAGGCTCTTGGGTATGTCATAATGAATAACAAAACGGACATCAGGCTTATCTATGCCCATACCAAAAGCGATAGTTGCCACGATAACATCAATCTCTTCCATAAGGAACTTATCCTGGTTGGCCGTCCTGGTGGCCGAATCCATTCCTGCGTGGTAGGGAAGAGCTTTAATCCCATTTACCTTCAGTACTTCAGCAATTTCCTCCACCTTTTTCCTGCTGAGGCAATATATTATCCCTGACTTACCCTGGTTGTTGTTTATGAATTTGAGTATTTCCTTTGCGGTATTAACCTTGGGTCTGACTTCATAATACAGGTTGGGCCTGTTGAAGGATGATTTAAATACGCTGGCATCGAGTATTCCAAGGTTTTTCTGTATGTCATGCTGTACTTTGGGCGTGGCTGTTGCAGTAAGGGCAATAATCGGTGAGCGCCCTATGGTATCTATTATGGGCCTTATTTTGCGGTATTCAGGCCTGAAGTCATGACCCCATTCTGAAATACAGTGAGCCTCATCTATTGCATAAAAAGATATTTCTACCTTGCTTAGAAAATCAATATTATCCCCCTTTGTCAGTGATTCCGGCGCCACATATAACAATTTTGTCTGGCCTTTCAGCACGTCCTGCTTAACCTTGTTTATTGCCGATTTTGTTAATGAAGAATTCAAAAAATGAGCCATGTTATCACTGGTTGAAAAATTCCTCATGGCATCAACCTGGTTCTTCATCAATGCTATAAGCGGCGAAATTACTATTGCGGTTCCCTCTTTTATAACTGCCGGTAACTGGTAGCATAATGATTTGCCCCCGCCTGTTGGCATGAGGACAAAGCTGTCCCTTCCTGACAGCACGTTCTGTATTATTTCTTCCTGGTTACCCTTAAATGTATTAAAACCAAAATATTTTTTCAGATAATCATGAATTATTCTCTTGTCTTCCATCCGTCTTTACACTTCTTTCTTTCCCAATAACAAAATTTTATATCAAGTATTATAAAGTTATCAATTTTTTTAAATCATTTTTGATAAGCTGCCAAAAAGCTTAGATGATTATTATCATCACCTATTATCTCAATCATTACAATTTACGATAATCACTTTGTTTTTCATCATTTTTTTTTATAAATAACAATATTTAACACAAAAAGAGAAAGCAGTCCGTCATTTAAGGCTCGTAATAATAAATATTTTACACTTGCTTTGATTAATTTGTTTTATCATCTTTACAGCCTGAAATTTACGGGTCTTAGGTTTTGTTTGCACATGAAGAAAAGAAGTAAGAAGGCGAAAGACGGGAATGAGATGTCATTTCTTGAACACCTTGAAGAACTGAGGTGGCATATTGTAAGGTCAGTAGCTGCAATATTTATTGTTGCAATAGTTGCCTTTATATATAATGACATTATTTTTGATACTATCATTATAGCCCCGAAGAACCCTGATTTCCTCACGAACAGGTTATTGTGCAGGCTTGGTCAGCTTGTTAACATAAACGCCCTGTGCATCAACACCCACCCTTTTGAGATAATCAACATAAGGATGGCCGGGCAGTTTACCACCCATATAGCCGTATCACTGATAGCCGGCATAATACTTGCTTTCCCTTATATTTTCTGGGAGTTCTGGAGGTTTTTCAGGCCAGCCCTCTATTCCAGCGAAAAAAAATATACCCGGGGTGCCGTGTTTTTTTCTTCCCTGCTTTTTGTCAGCGGTGTGCTCTTTGGTTATTATTTAATAGTCCCCCTTTCGGTTCATTTCCTGGGCTCTTATAATGTGAGTGCCGAGGTTACAAACCAGATAAACCTGAGATCATATATCGGCACAGTGGCATCCATAACCCTGGCAAGCGGTATTATTTTCCAGTTGCCTATACTGTCCTTCTTTCTTACCAAGATAGGCCTTGTTGATCCCCATTTCCTGAAAAAATACAGGAAGCACTCAATAATTGTGATACTCGCCCTGTCGGCGATCATTACACCACCGGATATTTTCAGCCAGGTAATGGTTTGTTTCCCATTGATCTTCCTCTATGAGCTGGGTATAGTTATATCGAGAAGGGTTATAAGGAAGGACAGGGAAAGACTGGAAGCTGACTGGAACGAAGATCAGAATAATTCCGAAAGCAAACCTTAAATCGCCTGACATGAAATTGCATACTGAAAATCTGCTTAAGAGATACCGAAACAGGGCAGTTGTAGATAAAGTCTCCATTGAAGTACAGCAGGGTGAGATTGTTGGCCTTCTCGGGCCCAACGGAGCAGGAAAAACGACATCGTTTTACATGATCGTAGGGCTGATAAAGGTTGATGAGGGCAAAATATTCCTTGACGGGAAGGACATCACGGGTATGCCGGTATATAAACGGGCAAGGCTGGGTATCGGTTATCTGGCGCAGGAAGCTTCAGTTTTCAGGAAGCTGACTGTTGAAGACAACCTGAATGCTGTCCTTGAAATGTCAGGCTTCCCGAAAGAGGAACAGGCAGAAAGAAGAGAGTCACTCCTCGGCGAGTTTGGACTGCAGAAAATACGAAAAAGCCTGGGGATACAGCTTTCCGGAGGAGAGAGGAGAAGAACCGAGATAGCAAGAGCACTGGCACTGAAACCCAAATTCATACTGCTCGACGAACCATTTGCAGGTGTTGACCCCATAGCGGTGGAAGATATACAGGGAATTGTATCCCATCTGAAAGACAGGAATATAGGCATCCTCATTACCGATCATAATGTTCATGAGACTCTTTCGATCACCAACAGGGCCTATCTCCTGTTCGAGGGTAAAATACTGAAATCAGGTACCTCCGAACAACTGGCCGAAGATGAACAGGTAAGAAACCTTTACCTGGGCAAAAACTTCGAACTGAGACGATAGTCTCATGCCTTCAGTTTAAGCAATATATTGCCAGATTATTTTATTATTACTACTTTTGCGCTGAATTTCACGCGGATGTGGCGTAATTGGTAGCCGCGCTAGACTTAGGATCTAGTGCCTTCGGGCGTGGGGGTTCGAGTCCCTTCATCCGCACTGAGAGTGAATAACCGCTTAAACAAATGGTAGTACCGGTTGTTGGGCGGTTTTTATCTGTTAAAAACAAATACTGATATGAATATTACAAGGGAAAGTATTGATGACCTGAATGCTTTGATTACCGTGCAGGTAGAAAAAAGTGATTATGAAGAAAAGGTTAATGATGTGCTTAAAGATTATAAGAAAAAAGCCAATATAAAAGGCTTCAGACCGGGGAAGGTCCCTTTCGGCCTCATAAGGAAAATGTACGGCAGCAATGTGAAACTTGAAGAAATAAATAAAGTAGTCTCTGACCGTTTGCATGATTATATTACGGAGGAGAAGCTGGAAATACTCGGAGATCCACTGCCGAAAACAGATGATAATGAAAATATAGGCCTGGAAACACAGGATGATTTTGTTTTTTCATTTGAAATAGGACTTGCCCCTGAATTTGAAGTAAAGCTTTCAGGCAGGAATAAAGTGCCCTATTACGAAATAAAAATAGACGGGAAACTGCGCAATGACTTCCTTGATAATTACCGGAGAAGGTATGGCCAGTATGAACAGGCCGGTGAAGTAAGCGAAGACGACCTCCTGAAGGGTGATATAGTTAAGTTATCCGAGGAGGGTGTAGCCCTTGATGAAACACTGAAGCAGGATTCAACAATGTCGGTAAAGGTCATTAAGGATGAAGAGGTAAAAAAAGAATTAATAGGCAGCAAACCGGGCGATTATGTAGAGTTCGACATCCGTAAGTCTTTCCCGAATGAACATGAAATAGCAGGCCTCCTGCAGACCGAACATGATAAGCTGGATGGTGTGGACGGTAAATACAGGTTCACAATCAATGAAATCAACAGGTTTAAAATGGCTGATGTAAACCAGGAACTTTTTGACAGGGTTTACGGGGAAGGGAAGGTCACTTCAGAAGAAGAATTCATGAAGTTACTCGATGAAGAGATCAGAAACAACCTAGCCCGGGAAAGTGAGTATAGGCTGAACCTCGATGCACGAAACATGGTGATAGATAAAACAGGCTTTGACCTTCCCGAAGAATTCCTCAGAAGGTGGCTGCTCAGAACAAATAAAGAGCTTACAGAAGAACAGCTTGAAAAAGACTTTGCAAATTTCCTGAGAGATCTCAGGTGGCAGCTTATAAGAAATAAAATTGCCGGGGAGAAAGATATAAAAGTTGAGGAGGAGGACATGATTAATGAAGCCAAGGAGTTCACACGCCTCCAGTTTCAGCAATATGGAATTTTTAATGCCGGAGACAGCCAGCTTGAATCTTATGCCCGGGAAATACTCAAGAAAGAAGATGACTACCGGCGCATTGCCGATAAAATAATTGATGATAAGGTAATTAAAAAGATCAAAGAAGAAATAAAAATAGATACGAAAGAGGTAAGCACTGAAGAATTTAACAAGCTTTTTAATAAGTAAGTATCTCTTTATCTTACTCTTTACTTATTATTTTGTTATCTTTGGTCAAACAATCTAAATTATAATAAAATGGCAGAAAAAGATGACTTTCAAAAATTTGCAACAGGCCATAAGGGTATAAGCAGCCTGGCTTATCATAAATATACATCCACTCTTAACAGTTACATATCCCCAACCATCATTGAGGAACGTCAGCTCAATGTTGCATCAATGGATGTTTTCTCGCGTCTGATGATGGACAGGATAATCTTCCTTGGCTTACCAATTGACGATTATGTTGCCAATATTATAGAGGCCCAGCTACTTTACCTTGATTCAACCGACAGTGAAAAGGATATACAGATATATTTCAATACCCCGGGCGGATCGGTGCATGCCGGGCTGGGCATTTATGACACCATGCAGTACATCAGTGCTGACATAGCCACTACCTGCACAGGCATGGCTGCCTCAATGGGTGCTATCCTTTTAACAGCGGGAACAAAGGGCAAACGCTCCGCCCTCAAACATTCCAGGATAATGATACACCAGCCCATGGGTGGTGTGCAGGGACCCGCAGCCGACATTGAAATAACCGCGCGTGAAATAATTAAACTGAAAAAAGAACTCTACGAAATAATTGCTGAACATACCGGTAATACCTATAAAAAAGTGGAAAAGGATTCTGACAGGGACTACTGGATGACAGCCGACGAAGCAAAGACTTACGGTATGATAGACGAAGTTCTTTCAAGAAATAAAAAATAATTTGTTATGGATAAATGCTCATTCTGCGGCCGCACCAAGAAAGAGACAAATATACTTATAGCAGGACTTGACGGTCATATTTGTGATTACTGTATCGAACAGGCTCACGGCATAGTCCTGGAAGAACTGGGAAGCAAATCCGATTTCAAACTGGAAGATGTAAATCTGCTGAAGCCGGAAGAGATAAAGAAATTCCTCGACAGCTATGTCATTGGCCAGAATGATGCAAAAAAATACCTCTCTGTTGCGGTCTATAACCACTATAAAAGACTGATGCAGACAAAAGATAAGGATGATATTGAAATTGAAAAATCAAACATTATCCTTGTTGGCGAGACAGGCACGGGCAAAACACTCCTGGCACGTACAATCGCACGCATGCTGCATGTACCCTTTACCATAGTAGACGCCACAGTCCTGACCGAGGCAGGATATGTTGGTGAAGATATCGAAAGCCTCCTTACACGTCTTTTGCAAAATGCAGATTATGATGTGGCTGCAGCAGAAAAAGGCATTGTATTCATTGACGAGATTGACAAGATAGCCCGTAAGAGCGATAACCCCTCAATCACACGTGATGTGTCAGGCGAGGGCGTGCAACAGGGCCTGCTCAAGCTGCTCGAAGGATCAATAGTAAACGTACCCCCCCAGGGCGGACGCAAACACCCCGAGCAAAAGATGATACCCGTCGATACAAAGAATATCCTTTTTATCTGCGGTGGTGCCTTTGACGGCATCGAGAAGAAAATTGCCAACAGGCTGAATACCCAGATAGTGGGCTACGGTGCTACACGCGACAGGGAGAAGATCGATAAGGATAACCTGCTGCAATATATCGCACCACAGGACCTCAAGTCATACGGACTCATACCGGAGATAATTGGCAGGCTGCCTGTGCTGACCTATCTCAATCCGCTCGACAGTGATGTGCTTCGCCGTATACTTATCGAACCAAAAAATGCCATCACGAAACAATACATTAAGTTGTTCAAAATGGATGGTGTAGAGCTTGAATTTGCAGATGAAGCTCTCGATTACATGGTTGACAAGGCTATTGAATTCAAGCTTGGGGCGAGAGGACTGCGCTCCATCTGCGAAGCCATCATGATGGATGACATGTTCGAGCTGCCGGGTAAGAACCAGAAAAAACTGAAGGTAACAGCCGATTACGCCTCACGTAAACTGGAGAAAGTTAATCTGAAAATACTTAAAGCAAGCTGAGAGAAAGGCTGAAGCTTCTTAAATCGTCTCAATCGTTAATCCAATATCTAAAATCAACGAGGGCTTTCAAGACTCCGTCTCTGTAGGCAGCAACAAGATCAAAGGCTTCTTTAGTTTTTGTAAAAGGGAAGCTGTGAGTAATAAGCATATCCGTGCCAACCCGTCCTTCTCTTATCATGTCAAGAGCCGGCTGCATACATCCGTTCTGCCGCCTGACATGGATAATTGAAACCTCCTTCCGCCGCGCTTTGTCGGCCCTGAATGACCAGCGATCGAATTCGGGTATTCCCACGATCATAAGTTTCCCTCCCGGCTTTAGCAGCTCAAGAGCCTGGTCAAAGGCTTCCTGCTTACCGCAGCATTCATAAACGATGTCAAGCAATGCCGGTTCTCTGGTCCTTATACCTTTTACAGCATCTGATCTATCTACATTATAAGCTGCCTCAGCACCGAGACGTGAAGCTATATCAAGGCGCCTGTCTATCTTATCCGTAACATAAATGGCCCCTGCACCTGCTTCCCTTGATGATATCAGTACACTGTCACCAATGGGACCGGCTCCAAGAATGGCAATTTTATCCCCCATTCGTATCCGGGATAATTGTACTGCGTAATATCCTGTAGAAAGCGGCTCTGCAAAGGCTGCTTCTGCAAAAGACATATTATCAGGAATCTTAAAACAACTTTTGGCAGGCATAATTATCATTTCAGACAGGCATCCCCCGGCCTGGCCCGGGCAACCAAGGAATTTCAGGTTCCTGCATGTATGCTCTCTCCCTGCAAGACACTGGTCACATTCATAACAGGGCATGGCGGGGTCAACAGCCACCCGGTCGCCCGGGACGAAGCCTCCGCCGCCCTCACCCGCTTCGAGCACCGTGGCAGCACATTCATGACCTAAGGTAAAAGGATAGTCAACAACCTGTTCTCCTATCCTGCCCGTTGTATAGTAATGTATATCAGATCCGCAAACACCGGCTGCTTCAATCCTGAGAAGCAACTCACCTTTCCCCGGAGGTCCCGGATCAGGAACCTCCTGCATCTCCATTTGTTTGATGGCGGTTAGCCTGTATGATTTCATAGATTG
The DNA here is from genome assembly GCA_011050615.1 of Bacteroidota bacterium. GTDB lineage: Bacteria > Bacteroidota > Bacteroidia > Bacteroidales > VadinHA17 > UBA9300. The sequence goes on along the minus strand of DRFJ01000056.1, from coordinate 15,921 downwards.
TCTTAAAATATTGTAGGGTAAAGGTAATAAAAGTTGAGTAGGGTTGAGTTCATTACACTACTCAACAGGGCGAAGCCCGTTAAACTCTTCTTAAAAGGTATTCCTCCGCCTCCAATGACCAGAGGCCCTTATGCCTGTCTGTGATCCCGGCGAGGTCAGCAAAGAAGCTGCTTTTCTTACCCAGTTCCTTAAAATCTTCAGTTGCCGTAAGGGGCATCTCTATATGAGCGTAGATCAGCTTTTTCCCTCCCGGTATTTCAGGCAGGCGCAGTGTGGTGTCAATAACCGCATTCAGTCCCCCGACATGCGTAACCAGACCGGCCGGATCAAGGCCTGCCTCCATTATTTCCAGAGCTTCTGCCATATCATCATTATTCCCTCCGCTGGTGCCTGCCAGGTGAGTATAGTTATAATGAACATTATAAAAATTAAAGGGGGCCTTGAAATCCGGATCAGACGGACCTGCAAAGAAGTTAAGGCAGCCATCAAAGCCTAGTATGGCATCGCCCAGTTCGATGACCGGGGGAAGGGGGGCAAATACAAATACATCATCAAAGCCCGTACCCTGTGATATTTTCTTAAGATACTCAACTGGATCTTCGATTCCTGCCGTATTTATATAGCGCAGTTCAATACCCCTTGTGAGTGCATATCCGGGCGTATAAAGACCCTCTGCCCTGTCGAGCCTCCCCTGGTCAATGTCAGTCACCACCAATAATGAAGGCCTGCGTTCTTCCCGTTCAAGTACGTAATTAATTGCTGCCAGGCCCATCGGCCCCGCCCCAGCCAGTATGGCCATTTTTCCACCGTCAACGATCTCCATCTGGTGATTATATGAACCGGGCCTGGTGTGATAATTGGCATGCATTGCACCTATTACACAGGAGAGCGGTTCAGCAAGTGATGCGGGGTAATAACCGGATCCATTGTATTTCAACAGGCAATCCTGTTCCATAACCCCGGCCGGAATAATGACATAGGTTGCATCACCACCAATGTATCTGTACGAGTACCCGGGGGCACTGAGAATACCCGTTGGCCCTTTTTCATAGTTGATCGCGGGCTGTATTGAAAATTTATCCCCGGGGCTGAACTCATTCTTCCATCTGGCACCCACTTCCACCAGTTCGCCTGCAAATTCATGCCCTATAATAACAGGATTTTCCGCTACATCATCCGGTACCCGTTTGTGATCTGCCCCCTGGAGAACTGCCTTGTGTGACGACATGCAGATACTGTCAGTTATCACCCTGGCCAGTATTTCATCATCCTTCAACGGGGGAAGATCAAACTCTTCCAAACGGAGGTCTCTTTTCCCATATAATCTTACTGCCCTTGTTCTCATCTGTCTCATTTTAACATAAGCTGGCCCCCGGTGACAGGGATGGCCTGTCCCGTTTCATATTCCTGGGCAATAATATAATTAATGGCTTTTACCACATCCGACACGCGGCAACCACGTCTGGCCGGGACCTGTTTCTCATAATGCCTCTTCACATCATCAATTGTCTTTGCCCCCGGCACTTTGCCGGCATCCAGGTACTGCCTGAAAAGCCCCGTTTCCGGATCAGCCCACAGGGGGCCCTCGAAATAGTTTCCAGGGCAGATGGCGTTAACCTTGATATTGTATGGAATCAGCTCCAGGGCAAAGGACTGTGTGAGCCCTATGCCCCCGAATTTACTGCCTGCATAGGCAAAATTCCTGAAGCTTCCCTTTAATCCCGATTTTGAATTGATCTGGATAATATCCATGAACCTTTGCGGGACTTCAGCATGTTGTTTCTTCATGTAAGGACTTACCGCCCTGACACAGTTGAAATAACCGGTGTAATTCACTTTAGTGACAAGTTCGAATGTCTCCGTATCCATCTCGTCAAGGCTGCCCGCATACAGTATACCTGCATTGCTTATCAGTGTATCTATCCATCCGAACTCACCGGCAACGGTTGCGGCCATTGCAGCTACGGAATCATAATCAGATACGTCACAGGCCGCGAACAGTACCCTGTTGCAAGACTTTCTTTCATTCAGCCCGGCCGCCAGTGCCTTTCCCTCTTCCTCCTTTATGTCAGCAAGGACAATACTTGCACCCTGCCCGAATAATTCACGTGCAATTCCTGCGCCGAAGCCCTGCGCCCCTCCGGTGATAATTATTGTTTTGTCTTTTACGATTTCACTGGTATTACTCATATATAGTGTATTAAGATTTACGGAACTGTCTCATAATTTCACCACCTCCCCCGGGTACCCGGGGTACTCCCAACTATGTTTATTATTTTGTTTCCTGACTCAATGAACTTTCTTTTTTCAGATAAACGTGGCAAGCCATTCCCATCCAGGTAGCCCGATCCTTCTGTGGCAGAAAGATACTGGTGAGCGGCCATTATGCACGCCCCTTCGTAATTGATTCCCAGGAGGTCCTCATCAAGAGCCCGCTCACCCCCTGCCCTTACTTCAAGTGGCTTTATCCCGGGTGAATTATGCTCTGTTCCAAAAGTAATAATGAAGCCCCTGTCATATAAAAACATAACATAGTCCCTGAACCTCTTATAGTCGTTCCGGGCAGGAATGAATTCCACGCTGTAGAATCCCTTCTCCGTAAGTGATGAGGCTGCCTCCTCCCGGTCACTCTCAAAATCAGTGTACATCCCGTCATTAAAATCGGCCAGGAAGGGATAGGTCGGTATACCCCCTGCATCAAGAATAAGATCACGTATCTGTGCGGGCTCAATGAATATTTCAGGGTCCTCTTCAACGAAGGCTGTCCCTCCGGCTTTCAGCAGCTTTGAGCGGATAAGATTATCAAGTCCTGCCGTATCCCCTTGCCGGATTTTGCTGAAGTCATCACCGAGCAGCCTGTAAAAGATCCCGGATGCTTTTTTGCCATCCGGATATTTCTCCTCTGTCTTCTTCCTTATCATCCCGGCCAGGTGACGTTCCCTGGCCATCCCCCTGGTATAATCAGCAAGCATTTCATCGAAGTCGATCCTGAGATTCCCGTCAAGCTCCCCAAGTAGCTCATTCACTTTCATGGTCATAAGGCGTACATGCTCATTTGAACGGTCTCTGATGTGTTTTAGCCTGGCGGCCTTATCTTTTGAAAGTATGCGGGGATAAGCCAGTGCTTTACCGCTTATATATGTACGGCCAGGATTATTCGGATCATTCACCCGGCGGCCTGCTTCCAGATCATTGTGGTTAAGCCCTATCATTTCGATGTTAAACAGGGGAAATATACCTGCATTATAGCACTTTTCAGCCCATTCGTTAAAACCATCAAGCGTATTAAAATCATTTATTCCCAGCACTGAGATATTTTCCTTTTTAGCAGCCTCAATAATATCGTCGATCGAAGAAAATGAACTGAATGACCAGGGTGTATGAATATGGTTATTGACCCTCGGGTAGCCGGCCTTATCGTCCCTGTGACTGCTTGCACTTTGGAGTTTGTATCCTATTTCCTTCCAGATATTCATATGCCCCTTTTTGCTCTCTCGATCCTTGCCCTGCCTGAAAAGTCATTCTTAACGATATGCCCTTCCAGGGGCAAAATACCGGTATGTATTGCATCAATTATCCATCCTGCCTGGGGGAAGAAATAATCTTCCAGCTCATAGGCAGGAGTTATCCAGTTCCTTGAGCCAACAACCATGGCAGGTGCATCGAGGTAATCGAAGGCCAGTTCAGTGATATTCCTGGCCATGTCATTCAGGAAAGAGCCTCTTTCCGATGCATCCCCGGCAAGCACTATCCTTCCCGATTTTTTCACTGACTCCACTACAGGTTCATAATTAAAAGGTACCAGTGAGCGTGCATCAATTATTTCAGCACTGATACCGTATTTATCCTGCAGGATATCTGCTGCTTCCACTGCCCTGTACAGGGTAGCCCCTACGGTCAGGATTGTGATATCTGATCCCTCCCTTTTTATATCCGGCTCACCCAGGGGTATTTCATAATAGCCCTCCGGAACCCCTTCCTTATGAAACTGTTCTCCAATGTCATATATCCTCTGGCTCTCGAAGAAAACCACCGGGTCTGTTCCCTGCAGTGCTGCATTCATCAGTCCCTTTGCATCATAGGGTGTTGCCGGAAATACAACTTTGAGTCCCGGTATATGAGCTACCAGTGATGTCCAGTCCTGTGAATGCTGGGCACCATATTTGGATCCTACCGATACCCTCAGCACCACCGGCATCTTTATTATGTTACCGCTCATGGCCTGCCACTTGGGCAACTGATTAAAGACCTCATCACCCGCCCTCCCAAGAAAATCACAGTACATTATTTCAGGTATAACCCTTCCCCCGCACATGGCATAACCTGTGGCAGCCCCAACAATTGCTCCCTCGGAAATGGGTGAGTTGAAGAGTCTGTTATAGGGCAGGGCTTCAGTGAGCCCGCGGTAAACCGCAAAGGCACCGCCCCAGTCGCGGTTCTCTTCACCAAAGGCTATGAGTGTCGGATCCTTATAAAACCTATCGATAAGTGCTTCAAAAATGCCATCCCTGAGCTGGTATTGCTTCATTTTTGAATACGCTTTGCCCTCAGCATCAAAAGCATACCTTTCTTTCCCGGCTATCTGCTTTCGCCTGGGATTATCTTCCAGGGGGATCAGGGTTTCAGGTTCACCCTCAGCCATGGCATCAAGCCTCTGCCCGGAGAACATCACTTCACCGATAAGTTCAGGATCCTTATCCAGATTCATTCGTGGCGACATTTCATCATCAATTGCCATCCCGAACATCTCAAAAACAAGCTCATTCACCTCGTCATCAATAGCCTTCAGGGCATCTTCACCAATGATATTATTCTCAATAAGTTTGCTGCGATAATTAAAAATACAATCATGTTGCTGCCATGCTTCCATCTCTTCTCTCGAGCGGTAAGAAGAAGCATCCGAAGGCGAATGGCCGCTGAAGCGGTAAGTTACTGTATCGAGCAGAACGGGACCTTTTTTTTCTTCGAGCACCTTCATTTTCCTTTTGAAAGCGTCGATAACGGCAAGCGGATCCATCCCGTCAATCCTCTCGGCATGCATCTGGTCTTTATTAACCCCTGCACCAATGCGTGCAGCCATACCGTAGCCCATGGTCTCGCCCGACGTTTGTCCACCCATTCCATAATGGTTATTCATTATGTTTATTATCAATGGCAAACCTCCTTTCATATCTCCTTCCCACAACTGTGTGAACTGGTCCATTGTTGCAAAGGATATGCCCTCCCATACCGGTCCGCATGCCATTGAAGCATCACCGATATTGGCAATAACTGTTCCTTTCCTGCGGTTAACCTTTTTGAACAGGGCGGCTCCCACTGCTATATCCCCGCTGCCTCCCACTATTGCATTATTGGGATAGATCCCAAAAGGAGTAAAAAAGGCATGCATGCTGCCTCCCAATCCCTTATTGAAACCTGTAATCCTGGCAAAGATCTCTGCAAGAGTGCCATATACCAGGAAGCGCTTTGCGGCTTCCTTTACGGTTTTTTGATGGTCTTTGGCCACGATATCATAGATCAGCCCGTCAAAATATGACTTCATTACTGACTCAAGCCATTCATCCTCGCTTTTGTGGATGGCTGATAAGCCCTTGGCCAGTATTTCACCATGGCTCCTGTGTGATCCGAAGATAAAATCGTCGGCATCGAGGTGATAGGCCATTCCCACGGCTGCGGCTTCCTGTCCAATTGAGAGGTGGGCCGGACCGGGATGGTTATAGGTTAGGCCACGGTATTCACCTGTTGTCTTTATAAGGTTCAGCATAGTCTCAAATTCCCTTACCAGCAGCATATCATGGTAGATACGCAGGAGGTCATCATTCCTGAAGTTTTCACGCTCATCCTTAAATGACCTGTCATAACTGTTTACCGGTATTGGCAAAAAAGTAATCTCTCCCTTTTTCCTGATCTTTTCCGGATCAATGAACTGGTTCTTTGGCATATAGGATTATTTTATATCAATATTTTCAATTTCTTCAGCAAGCCGCTTAAGGAAACGTGTTGCTTCACCCCCGTCGAGAGCCCGGTGGTCATAGGTAAGGCTCAGTCCTATATATGGGACAAAGCCATAAACGCCACCACCCAGGCCGGCCGGGCGTGGCACTATAGTATTAACACCCAGTATGGCCGTCTGTGGCAGGTTGATCACTGGGGTAAACATTTCCACACCGTAATTACCCAGGTTTGATACTGTGAATGATCCTTTATCAGGCTTCAGTATGTCTGGATCGACTGCCCCCCTGCGGCACTGACCGGCCAGATCTGCCGCCCTTTTCGAAAATTCTTCAATGCTTAAGGTATCAGCCTTCTCTATAACAGGGACCATCAATCCACGCTCCGTATCAACAGCTATTCCCAGGTTAACATGTTTAAACAACCTGATAGTTTCGCCATGTAACTGGGAGTTGACACGCGGGTGTGCAGCCAGTGCTTTCATAAGGGCAAAACAGACCAGGTCATTAATTGTGATATCCACATAGCGCTCTTCCCCTTTCCCTTCCTTGATCATCTCCCTTGTTGCCAGCAGTTTCCTGGCATCTGCCCCCATGTGATGGGTCAGCTGGGCTGAATTCTGAAGGGATTGATGCATTGATCTGGCAATGATCTTCCTGATATTGGTCAGTGGTTCATCACGGCAGTCTTCCATCCCTGTGGCCCGGCCGGTGGCAGGATCAGCTGCTTCCGCCCCTTCCAGGTCACGGACAATAATCCTTCCGACCGGTCCTGAACCCTTTATTTTACTTATGTCAATACCCTTCGCCTCTGCCATTTTCCTTGCTCTCGGTGATATCCCCGATCCCCTCCTGGCATCTTTGCCGGTGCGGGTCTCCAGACCCGTGCCAGAATGCTCCGCAGAACTCACATCATCCTCATTTTTTTGCACGTTCATCTGGTTTGGCTTTTCACCCCGACCATCAGCCTTTTCTCCTTCGCTACCTATAATACAAACCGTCTCCAGCACCGGTACCTCATCACCCTCACTGAACAACCATTTCAGCAGTATGCCATCCTTTTCCGACTCATATTCAAAGGAGGCCTTATCGGTCTCATAAGAGAAGAGAAGGTCACCCTCCCTTACTTCACTACCTTCTTCTACATAAAGCTTGCTTATTATACAGGACTCCACCGACTGGCCCTGCCTGGGCATTTTAATTTGTGTGGCCATAACTCTGACTTGTAAATACAAGTACAAATATAAATATGTTTTATCAATATAGCCAGTCTTATCTAAAATATATTCATTCTATATATTTATCTGTTATTCTGTTATTTATTTAAATAAACAGATATTTCCCCGCTTCCTTCAAGGCACAACTAATATTTACATGTTATTTCTTATTTTCTCCTGATTTTCTTTGAGCTGAAAGTTTTTGTTTTTATGTTTGCATTAAATTTCTACCGAAATGAGCCCTGGGAATATACCACAGTACAGGCAGTTATATGAAACTTTGCGGAGGCATATAGTTGACGGATTATACAGGGAAGGTGACCTGCTGCCTTCGGAGAACGAGTTATGCAAGCTGCACGGTCTTACCAGGCCAACTGTAAGGAAGTCACTTGACCTGCTGGCACATGAGGGTTTTATCAAGCGGCACCAGGGCCTGGGCAGTGTGGTTCATAAACTGCCAAAGGGTATTGGCATATTGTCGATTTCGGGAACCACAACAGCTATTGGAAAAGAGAACCTTGAGACAAGGACCATCATCAGGCCCGGACTGTCACCCTGGCCTGATGATTTTCCTTTCAGCCTGAGCGATAATGAAAGGGAAGCGGGGTGCATGCATTTCACCAGGCTCAGGCTGGTAAACGGCAAGCCCGTTATTTATGACATCTCCTACATACCAAATATAAATTTACCCAGGTTTTCTGCAAGGAACCTCAATAATAAATCCCTCTTCAATATTCTGAGAGCTGCATACAGGATTGAGGTTAAGGGAGGCGAGCAATATATCAAGGCCATAAATGCTCCCGATCCTGAAATATGCCGTATACTGGATATAAAACATGACACACCCGTGCTTCACCTGCAGAGGCGCATCGACACCAGCAGGCTGAATTTCTATATTTATTCCATCCTCTACTGTAATACCTCAGATCATAGTTTGTACGGGATATTCTAAACCTTAGCCTTTTTATACTTATTTGCATAAATTCCATTGTTTTCCTAAATTGCAGGTAACTGTTCTGAAAAATTTTAAGAACCTAATAATCAATTGCTATGGCAAGACAAATCAAACAGGAGAATAATTACCAGTCGCGTCTCCTGAAACTCATCCCAAGCGAGATAGTCGCTGCCTACCTGGTTATTATCGGCTTTATACCTGCCGGTTACGAACACAGCAAGATACTGCTGACGGCAGTAACTGCAATTCTGCTTATCATGATACCCTTTTATCTTATCAGTTTAATGTCTGTTAAGGGACCCTTACAGATTATCTTTACTTCACTGTCTTTCCTTGTGTGGGTATATTCAATGGGCGGTCCCTTTGTATATTACGGCATGCATGAAGCAGTTATAGGGTCGGTACTGCTGGTCTTATGGACCCTGTTTATACCTTTTGTTGTGAAGCCGGAAAATTAGCAGATACGTTGCATGCAACGTATCTGCATTAAATTTTCATGTTCGGTTTATACCGTAACACTTTTAAGACAGCCCCTGTATTCTATCGTATCTTACGGTGGCTGAACCTGAGGGTGATTTCCTTTTCTTCATCACCGCGCCGCAGGGTTGCGAGAGCATCACATTCACCATCGCCGTAATCAAGCTCGAAGGGTTCTGCACCTTCGCGGTTTATCTCGATTATCCCACTGACAAAGAAGCGGCATACCCTTTTCCAGTGCAGTGCACTCTTGATGTTATCTTCATATGCCACACCCTTATAGGTAGTACCGGAGGCATAGCCAGTTACAAAACATTCATCATCCCAGATATTCCTGGTATCATATCCTGCCACCCATTCCCGCTCACGGTAAAATTCGCGTGTAACAACAACCTCATCGGGGAAGGTAAGAATCCCGCCGTTCAGTGTTGAGCTGAATATCACGTTACCGAAATCATTCTCTCCCATGTTCTCAGTAACTTTTGTACCCTCAACTTTAATACCGTTGAAATAATATTCATCGAAAGTAATGGTACGTGTTGAGCCTGCCACCCTGCGGAAGCCATCCACTGTAATTATTATCTTACCTGCTCTTGTCTGATCCCATAAACCTGTACAGCCATCACCGAAATCAATTGTAAGAATCCGGTGATCTTCATCAATGAACTCAACTGTTACAGTAGGGCATGAGTCGGCCACAATGACAACATTGCCTTTTGCATCGGCATTTTTCATCATAAAGGTTTCAACAATCTGTGTCGCATTATCAGCTGTGCTGAAGATATCGTCAAATATGGCCTCTGTTACCGCATCGTCATCGGCAAGATCAATATCATCAGTATTCAGTGGATTGGAATTTTTCTCACATGCCACCATTATAATACTGATTAAAGCTATTGAAAAGAAAAAATTAAGGATTTTCATGATTATTGTTTTTTCGTTTATAATCGATTTACACCCTTATAGACTATAAATAATCACCGGGGTTTAATCCGGACACAAAAAAAATTACGGAAATGTTTACTTTTTCTTCTTGTAAGTAAGGTATGACCAGGAAAATTCACGATCATCAGCCTTCATATGATCTTCCCTGTCGATCACCTGCCACACTTCGGGGTCTATTTCCGGGAAGAAGGTATCGGCTTCAAAATCCTTATAAACACGGGTAAGGTAGAGCCGGTCAGCCATATCGAGAAACTGCCTGTAGACCGATCCTCCTCCTATAATAAATACTTCCTTCCCTTCTTCACATTTAGAGAGGGCGTCTTCCACTGAATAGGCTGTTATGCAGCCTCCCCCTATACATTCACAGGGATCATCTGTCATAACAATATTAGTACGGCCCGGCAGGGGTCTGCGCGGAAGTGAAAACCAGGTATTCTTTCCCATGATAAGGCAATGGCCAAGGGTCAGTTTCTTAAATCGTTTAAGGTCATCCGGGATATGCCACAGGAGCTGATTATTCATCCCTATGGCATTATTCGATGCAACTGCTACTATAATGGATATCATAGCGGGTGTCTTATTGTTAAACGGCAATATCGCCCTTTATATGGGGATGAGCGATATAATTCAGGAGTTCAAAATCCTCATACTCAAAATCAAAGATACTCTTCCTGTCTTTGTTGATCTTCATCTGTGGAAGTTCATAAGGTTCTCTTGTAAGTTGTTCCTTAACCTGTTCGATATGGTTAAGGTAAATATGTGCATCACCAAAGGTATGAACAAATTCACCCGGCTGCAGTCCGGTCACCTGTGCCACCATCATCAGCAGCAGGGAGTAGGATGCAATATTAAAGGGTACACCCAGGAATATATCGGCGCTACGCTGGTAGAGCTGGCACGACAGCCTCCCGTTTGCCACGTAGAACTGGAACAATATATGGCAGGGCGGCAGTGCCATTTTCTCAATATCCCCCACATTCCAGGCGCTTACCAGGTGTCGGCGGGAATCAGGGTTTGATCTTAGTGATTCAATAAGCCGGCTTACCTGGTCGATATGACGTCCGTCCGCAGCAGGCCATGATCGCCACTGATAGCCGTATATGGGTCCCAGGTCACCGCTTTCATCAGCCCAGGCATTCCATATCCTTACACCTTTCTCCTGCAGGTATTTTACATTTGTATCACCTTTAAGGAACCACAGGAGTTCATGGATGATGGATTTAAGATGGAGCTTTTTTGTTGTCAGTGCCGGAAACCCCTCATCAAGATTAAATCTCATCTGATAGCCAAACACACTTATGGTGCCTGTTTCCGTACGATCAGTTTTCTTTACGCCCTTCGCCAGTACATGATCGAGCAGATCGAGATATTGTTTCATGATATCAGTTTTTTGTTAGCCTTGCCACATAGCCTCCTCCAGGAGCCATTTTTATGCTGAGGCTATCATCTTTTGACAGTACAGTCTCAGTCTTTTTATAGTCCTGTGCGTACCTGTCAGCATTTATACCATCACTGAAAATTACCGTCATATATTCTCCCTCTCCAAGAAATGAAAGATCAATTTCAAATTCCCGTCTTTCCCAGTCGGTCATAGCCCCGATGAACCAGTTGTCCCCGCTGCGCCTTGCAATTACCAGGTAATCTCCGATTGCAGCTTCCAGCACCCTTGTCTCATCCCATATAACAGGAACCCCGGCAATAAATTCAGTACATTCATGCTCCTTCCTGTAGTTTGAAGGGTTATCCGCGAGCATCTGAAGAGGACTTTCATAGGCCACATACATGGCCATCTGGTGAACTCTTGTGCCCATGCTTGCAGGACGGCTATACATGGGTTTGAAATTGATACTGTCATAATTGACCATGGCCCCCGGGGTATAATCCATTGGTCCGGCTACCATCCTGATAAAAGGAATGGTCAGGTCATGATCAGGATTTATATCATAGCTCCACTTGGTATTTTCAAGTCCCTTAACTCCCTCCCTTGTCAGCACATTAGGCCATGTACGTCTTAATCCTGAAGGTTTATAGGAACCATGGAAATCGACCAGCAGCTTATGCCCGGCAGCTTTTTCGGCAATACGCCAGTAATAGTTGACCACTTTCTGGTCGTCGCGCTGCATGAAATCGACCTTGATACCCTTCACTCCCCACGCTTCATATTGGGGAAGGGCTGCATACAGTTTATCATCAAGTGTATTCCATACCACCCACAGTATGATACCCACACCCTTGCTTCCGGCATAATCACACAGGTGTTCAATATCAATTGCCGGTACCACATCCAGCACATCGCCCAGCCGGTACCATCCTTCATCAAGAATGATATATTCAAGTCCGTATTCAGCTGCGAAATCAATATAATATTTATATGTTTCAGTATTTATGCCTGCCCTGAAATCGACCCCGTATATATTAAGGTTATTCCACCAATCCCATGCCACCTTGCCGGGTTTGATCCAGCCAGTATCTTCCATCCTGCATTCACCGGCCAGCAGGTAGGTCAGGTTGCTCTCAACCAGGCCGGCGTCGCTGTCAGAGATTACGAAGGCTCTCCAGGGGAAGGCCCTTTCACCCTTTGTTTCTGCCATAAAATCCCTCCTGGATATAACCCTCAGGTTACGGTCGCCGGACAGTCTTTCTTCATCGGGATAGTAGGGGAAGACGCCTCTGAGTGAATTACTGCCATTCCCCCTTAGCCACATGCCGGGGTAATCTTCCAGGTCTGATTCCGTAACCAGGATATTTATACCACCTGCCTTAAAAAGAGCAGGCAGGCTTGCCAGGTGATCTTCAGCGATAGTGTCAAGAGCTGTCTGAACATATGTCCTTTCGTTATGAGACATAAATGAGTCCTCCAGAGGATACCAGGCAGTTGTTCCCTGCGGGAAGTTAATTTCCGCCTTTTCATGCAATACAATTACATTACCCCTGGTATCAGTAATAAACCTGTAAGCCACACCATCATTGTATACCCTGAAAACCAGTGTAAAGCCGGATCTGAATTTTATAGTCATCTGGTTGTACACCTCCTGTATTTCCGAGTCTTTATGCGGTACCACCGGTCTTACAGTTTCATCAAAATTTATCTTTTCAACTTTCGTTATCCTGTCTTTTCCCCCGGGGAATTGCTGTGTTGCCATTTCCATGCTTATCTCCGATGGAAGGATAAGGTCTTTGTCGCCCATTTTCATCTGCCACTGAATTTTCGTATCATAGGTCACTTTCAGTTCAATATTCCCATCGGGTGACCTGACGGTATTTTCCTGGGCATAGGCATATAAGCCTGCCTGCAGAAAAATGAGTAAGATAATTGTGCTGCGCATTTTTATTCTGTTTTATTTTTATCCGAGTATCATTCCTATTATGGTTGCTGACATAAGTGATGCCAGGGTTCCTGCCAGCAGGGCACGCATTCCGTACTTTGCAAGCAGGACCCTCTTATTGGGTGCCAGGGAGCCTATGCCGCCTATCTGTATACCTATTGAGGCAAAATTGGCAAAACCTGCCAGCATGTAAGTAGCCATTATTATGGATTTGTTATGAACAAAAGCACCTGCCGTCTTAAGTTCGGCAAGACTTATATATCCCACGAACTCCGTCATTATTACCTTTTCCCCAAGGAGGCGTCCCAGTAAGGTGATGTCTTCCCCTCCAACGCCAATCAGCCACATTACCGGGGCAAAAATATAACCGAGCATAAATTGAAGCGATAATTCATTATAGCTGCCGCTGGTAGCTTCGGATATAAGATCATTAAGATTAGTCCACTGCCCTATTTTCAGGAAGATATAATTAAAGAAGGCAATGAAAGCTATAAAGGACAGCAACATGGCAGCTACATTGGCTGCCAGTTTAAGTCCCTGGGTTGTGCCATTTGATATTGCATCAAGTATATTATTCCCTACCTTGTCTTTTGTAATCTCTATATCCTTAATTACCTCATCTGTTTGTGGTACAATTATCTTGGATATTACCACCGCCCCCGGAGCAGCCATAACCGATGCTGCCAGCAGGTGCTTGGCAAAGATCAGTCGCTGCACCGCATCACCGCCCCCCAGGAAGCCTATATATGCTGCCAGCACACCGCCTGCCAGGGTAGCCATCCCTCCTGTCATCACAAGCATTATTTCAGACGGGTTCATACGCGGGAGGTATTCCTTGACCATCAGGGGCGACTCGGTCTGGCCCAGGAAGATATTGCCGGCGACAGACAGACTTTCGGCTCCGCTGAGTTGTAGGGACTTTGTCATCAGCCAGGCCAGGCCATAAACTATCTTCTGGATTATACCAAGGTAGAAAAGCAGGGAAGTGAGGGCAGAGAAAAAGATTATGGTTGGCAGGATCTGGAAGGCGAATATTGAACCCAGCTTTTCAACATCCATCAGGGAGCCGAAGAGGAAGGTGCTTCCCTCCTTCGTAAAATCAAGGATCTTTACGAATATTTTACCCACAAAATCGAATGATACCCTTACAAAGGGGACATACAATATGCTTACAGCAAGTATAAGCTGGATGGCGAGACCAATTATTACCGTCCTCCACAATATAGCCCTGCGGTTTGTGCTGAAAACCCATGCTATGAGGATCAATACAAGCATCCCCATTACACCCCTGAGAAGGGTCATGAGGCTAAATCCCCCGCTCATTGACGGATCAATGATATTTCCTTCCTGGAGTATCCCCTGACTTTCCGAACCCTGCGGCAGGGAAATTATTTTGCCCGTGTCAGTCTCATGTGAAACCGCTACCGTATCCTGTGCCCCGGGTATTACCTGTGAAAAAGCTGAGGTGTACGACAGCGATAATAGCAGAAGGCAAATAAGAAAGATGGTCCTTTTCATATATCAATATAGTAAAAATCGTGATCAAAATTACGAACAATAATAAGCCTTATCGCATAATTTTACACGATCAACTGCATATAAATTTTCAACAAAGTATAAATGGTAAATAATTATCCCTTCCCTTCCCTCTTATCTATTTCATCCTTTATGAAGGCAGCCTTTTCATAATCCTCGGCCTTTATTGCCTCATCAAGTTTAAGCTTCAGTTCGCTGAGGGTCATTTCCGCCAGTCCCGGCGGAGAGGCTTTCGGGGGCCTGGCCTGCTTTTTTTCGTCACCCTCAATATTTTCATATTCATTCTCTTTTATCACTATACCGGCCTTATCCATTATTTCCTCATCTATGAATATGGGGCAATTAAACCGCAGGGCCAGTGCAACTGCGTCTGAGGTCCTGGAATCCATAAGAATCTCCTTCCCGTCCTTTTTTATTACCAGCTGCGAATAGAATACTCCTTCTTCAAGTTTATGGATAAATACTTCCTTGAGATCAGCTTTCATCAGCTCGCTGAAATTCCTGAAAAGGTCATGGGTGAGGGGGCGGGGTGGATTAAGATTTTCGAGCTTAATGACTATTGCCTGCGCCTCAAATCCTCCTATTATTATTGGCAAGCGGCGGTCACCATTTACCTCTGACAGTACCAGGGCATAGGCACCAGATTGAGTCTGGCTGTATGATATTCCCAGTACGTTAAGTTTAATTTTCTTCATATCTCCTCTTTAATCCAGGTGTCATAGCCTTAATACAAATATAAATATATTATTTAGCAATGCCAGAGAGGAGGGGAAAAATGGTTCAGCGTTCAGCGTTTAGCCGGGTACCGGGCAACCGGGTACCGGGCAACCGGGTCTGGAAGCTTAAGTAATATCATTTCCTTTCTTTTATCTTTTCCACCTGTTTGTATTTTATTCTTTTTTCTTATCTTTGCAGTCCGAATTTCAGAATAATCCGCCGGGGCAAGGGAAAAGTGGCACATAGCCCGCCTCACGGAGTAATATAAATGATAATAAAATGTACGCTATTGTAGACATCGCCGGACAGCAGTTCAAGGTGGAAAAAGGAAAAAAGATCTTCGTTCACCTGCTCGATGAGGAAGAAGGTAATAATGTTGATTTTGATAAGGTATTACTTATTGATAACGACGGTAAGATAATTATCGGAGAACCCCATATTGCCGGAGCCTATATTGAGGGTAAGGTGCTTGAACACACCAAGGGTGACAAGGTAATTGTCTTCAAGAAGAAAAGAAGGAAGGGATACAAGGTTAAGAAAGGTCACAGGCAGCAGTTCAGCCAGATAGAGATACTCTCTATTAACGAGAATGGTTTCGAAAAGAAACCGGATAAAGCCGCGGCCGTTAAAGCAGATAAAGCTAAAACAACTGCACCCAAGGCTGAAGACAAAACCGCAGAAGCAGCAGCAAAGAAACCTGCAGCCAAAACAACTGCACCCAAAGACAGTGCTGCCAAGAAAAGCACGGCAGAAAAAGAACCGGCTGCTGAAAAGGAAACAAAGACAACTGCAGCAAG
>DRFJ01000055.1 GCA_011050615.1 Bacteroidota bacterium | reverse complement strand
GTTCTGGCATAAAGCTCTTCACCGGCTCTTTTCTGATCGGGCCGTGAGTAGGTGTCCCTGTAAACACCTCTGTTTATGTTTACCACTACTGTTGGTGAATATACTCTAACCCTGTTGCTGTAAAACCTGTCATACCTGTTCCAGCGAACATGTTTCCAGGGCCTGTAGTTCCTGTGATAATAGGTGTTCCAGTTATAGTGGTACCCGTAATAGAAGTGCCAGTAATAGGGACTCCAGGGATCCCAGTAAACCGGGTAATAACCCCAGTACCATGATGAGCGCCAGACCACATAGGCGGGATGGCAGATATACCTTATCACCGGCCAGGCGGCTATATCATAATAGTTTGTAGTAACAACAGTCACACCTGATCTGTTCCCCGTTCTGCCTATATAGCCGGGATTGGGTGTTTCGGAATAAATGGGTTCAATTATATAATTTTCCCCGTACAAAGCTTCGTCGCCAATAAGCTGTATCCGTACTTCCCCGTTTCGTAATTGTTCAACAACAAAAACAGCCACATCCTGGCTTTCATACTGATTAAGAAAAGCTCTCAATACTATTGTATGAACATTTCCGTCAACATAATCAGAAACTGTTAAATAATCAACCATGTTATCGCCATTAAGGTCGAGATTGTTTATCCTTGAATCCTCTATGTTCAGATTCCTTTCAAAGCCTTCAAGTGTTTCAGATTCCTGGAACAATTTCATTACGGCATAAAGATTCAGATTGTCGCCCGGCAGGCCCAGATATTCATCAGGGTAGTCCGGTGCCCCTATTGCGTTCCATCCTGTTATCAGGAGTGTGAGGATCGATGTGATTATTATTTTTTTCATCTCTTTTAATTTTAGAAGAGCTGTATCTTCATTATAAACACCTCAAAACCCGTACCATAATATGCATATGCCCATAATATGGAGGTTTGAGTGTTATTTCTAATCCTTATTCGATCTTACTGGATTTCAGCTATACTTTTGTATTCCCTGCATGGTGCATTATGGATCGCATCTTTTTAATCATATAGCCAAGACTTATTCCGGCGAGGATGCCTGTGAGTGCCAGCATTTCAAAGGATCCTAAAAACATATTAAATCTCTCCGGTTCGCTAAGGCCTGTAAATGTATTAACCCGTGATGGGGCACTTCCGAACATTACAACCATCCATCCGAAATGCAAGGCCCAGGAATATCCTATATGCCCAAAAATAATTATAAGGTTATTTCTTAAAAATCCAACGAGGCACAGGACTATCAATGTTTCAACCTTTATTATTCCCGTTTCAAGGAAAATCCATTTATAAAATACAAAATGGATTAAAGAAAATACCAGGGCAAGACCGACAGAGGCTTTAAGCGGAGCGATCTTATATTTGTTTAGTAATAAATATATAGTTATGCCGCCCAGTATTATTTCTTCATTGAGAATATAAAATATATTATGGTAATATTTGCCGAAATTTGTATAGTGAATAGTAACTCCATTTTTAGAACCTATATAGCTAATTATTATCACAGAACAAGCTATAATCGTAACAGTAAGCATGAGGGTTGTTAAAATGGTTTTTACTGAAAGCCTTAAACCTGTAACATCAGGGAAATTCTTGCCCCATATCAAATAGCTGAAAAAAAGTACCAATAGCGTCCCTATGGATGAATACCACCATCCGTCAAAAGTGTTATAGGTGAACATAAGGTAAGAAGACAAGAGCAGCAGTGTAAGTATTCTATAGCGTAATGATCTAATCTTCACGGAATATTCATTATTGTTTTTCAGCTATCACCAGCATTTCGAAGTCTTCAGTGGTCAGCCTGTCATTCCTGGAAAAGGCCCCGAGACGGGCCCCGAAAATCTCAATCTTCCTGTAGCCAAGTGATTTTAATAGCCAGGTTATTTCACTGGGGACGTAATACCTCTCGTTTGCCTCAAGTGTCTTTTTATTACCGTTATCATCTTCAAACTCCGTTTTATTATGGTCGCGAAAAGTCATAAGGTCAAAGGTGGTACTTCTATATGTAGCATTGCCATCACCGCCTGTTGAATCACAAAATTCCTCAACGGAATGGTATAAGGGGAATAATCCGTTAAGAGTTGTAAAAATAAACTTCCCCTTTGCCTTCAGTGACTTAGTAACGCTCTTCAGTATCCCGAAATTCATCTCGTCAGTTTCCATCAGGGGGAATCCTCCTTCGCAAAGCATTATTGCTACATCAAATTCATTTTCAAAAGGTAAATTCCTGGCATCATGTTGCTGAAAATTAATTCTAAGCTCACTGTTCTCAGCTTTTTCTCTTGCTCTTTTGAGCTGTGACTCAGATAAATCAATGCCGGTAAGACTGTATCCTCTCCTGGTAAGCTCTATTGTATGTCTTCCAGTGCCGCATCCTACATCCAGGATTTTGTGGCTTTTATCGTAGTTAAGCTCCCTTTCAATAAAATCACATTCACCGCTTGTGCCCTGTGTGAAACTTTCACTGTCGTATTTTTCACCGTAATTCTCAAACAGTGTTTCGTACCATTGTTTCTTACTATTATTCATTCTTTTTGAGTCTGTTTGCCCTTCTTGATTTGCTAATATGTTATTTCCCATTCAGCATGCAATTTAGAAAATCCTGAATATATGCAATCACATACCATTCCTTTTACTTTCTTTGCCAGGGAAGTTATAGCCTTAACCTTAGCCATACCATGTTAACCTTAGCCTATATTTTTTTCATAACTTGCCAAAAATACCTGGCAGCCAGAGGCTGAGATCAGGAAAATAGGTTACCAGGAGCAATACAACGATCATTGCAATAAACATCGGGATAAGCGGCTTTATTACCTTCTCTATGCCAATATCAGCGACTGAGCATCCTATGAAAAGGAGGGATCCTACAGGCGGCGTTGTCAGGCCAACACAGAGGTTAAGGACCATAATTATGCCGAAATGTACCGGATCAAGTCCTATTTCGGGCCCGGTCACAATGGGCAGGAAGATGGGAGTGAAAATAAGCACTGCTGGAGTCATATCCATGAAAGTGCCGACTATCAGGAGTATAAAATTAATTATAAGGAGTATAACGATTTTGTTCGAAGACAGTCCCAGCAGGGCATGACTTACCTCCTGTGGTATGTTTTCATATGACATCACCCAGGAAAGCCCAAGGGATGTTGCAACAAGGAAGAGGACAATGGAACTTGTCTGAACCGATTTAAGGATCATTGAAGGCAGATCCTTAATTTTAATCTCACGGTATATCGCACCTAGTATAAGTGTATACAAAACAGCCACGGCTGAAGCTTCAGTGGCGGTAAAAATTCCGCTTGTGATGCCTCCGATCACTATCACCAGCAATAACAGGCTTGGTATGGCATCGAGGAAAATAATTAATCCTCTTTTGAAACCGGTGCGCTCACCTGCGGGATAATGTTTCCTGTAGACCGTGGCAGCAGCAATACCCATAAGGAAGAGCCCCGTTAGTATCCCGGGTATGTATCCGGCAAGAAAAAGTGCAGCAACAGATAAGCCTCCGCTCGCCAGTGAATACACTATCAGAATATTGCTTGGGGGTATAGTCAGACCGGTGGAGGAGGAGCTGATATTGACAGCTGCAGCAAAGGAGCGATCATATCCTTCATCTGCCATCTTTGGTGTCATAATTGTCCCTATGGCACTGGCTGATGCGGCAGCTGACCCTGATATTGCACCAAACAACATGTTGGCCATAATATTAACAAAGGCTAGTCCGCCCGGTAAACGACCCACCAGCACCTTTGCAAATTCAATCAGCCTGTGGGCAATGCCACCATGATTCATTAACTGGCCGGCAAGAATAAAGAAGGGGATGGCCAGCAAAGGGAAGCTCTGAAGGCCTGTCGACATCCTCTGTGCCAGGGTGGTGAAAGCAGGTATGGGCAGTATGCCGGCAAGCATGGTAAGCATGGCACTGATGCCTATGCTGTAGGCAATGGGAACACCTATTGCCAGCAAAAGGAAGAAACTTATAAGCAGTATTAAGATGCTTGAGAGTTCCATATTTAGTTGCTAATATTTCTGTTTCCTTTTCTTAATTGTTGTAGGGTAGCCTTTATCCACAGAAGCTTGATATCATCTATCACATAATATATTATAAAAAAACCGCTCAGTGGCAATACAAGGTACACATACCACATGGGCAGCTGCATTGCTGCCGATAACTGTTCCAGCTTAATATTTATCAGTACAAACCTGATGCCTCCCGTAATCAAAACCAGGACAGCAAACAAAGCAATCAGAATGTTTATGAATATCTTAAGCTGAAGCAGGTTTCTTTCTGATAATTTATTGCTAATGAGTTCTATAGCCAGGTGTTGTTTCTGTCCTGTCACATAGGCAGCCCCCAGGAGACCCACCCATATAAGAAGGAACTCCGCCAGCTCATCGGTAAAAGAGAAAGGATTGGATTTGCTTATGAAGATACCGGCAAATACCTGGAGCAAAACATCAATAACAAGTAATGACATTAATATTATTACAAGTCTGCTGAGAATAAGATCAATTATTTTCCTCATACCTGGTGCTCTGTTTTATCCTTTCAATAAGCTGCCCGACCACCGGATCGGATGAAGCCTTTTCATACATTGGTTCCACGGCATCCCGGAAAGCTTCCCTGTCAATTTCTTCAGAGGCTATAATAATTGTACCCGCTGCTTCTAACTGCCTCATGGATTCTTTCTCATCTTCAATCCACAACTTGCGCTGGTATAAAGATGAACGACGGGCAGCATCTTCCAGCCATTTTCTTTCTTTTTCTTTCATCTGCTCCCACGTTATTGTGCTTATTAACAATACATCAGGCACTGAGGTATGCTCGTCGAGGCAATAATATTTGCACACTTCATAATGGTGCGAATGAAAAAAGCTGGGTGGGTTATTTTCAGCAGCATCTACACGGCCTGTTTGCAATGATGTGTATAGCTCACCCCACGAAATAGGTGTAGGGTTTCCACCGAAACTGTTTATCATCTCCATAGCTGTTGGACTTTTCATTACTCTTATACTCAGTCCTTTCAGGTCGTCAGGATGTTTTACCGGCCTGTCTTTGGTGTAGAAACTCCTGCTGCCGGCATCATAAAAGGTAAGGCCTCTGAGCCAGTATTTTTCTGATGACAGTAAAATTTCTCTGCCGACTGCACCATCGAGTATTTCATAGGAATGTTCCCTGTTGTCGAAAATAAAGGGTAAACTGAGCACCTTGTAGGCAGGTGCAAAACCTTCCAGTGCCGAAGCAGATACTTTCGTCATATCCAGGCTTCCTATCTGCAACAGTTCAATGCATTGCCTTTCAGATCCAAGTTGTGCCGATGGGTATATGCTAATTACAAGACTGCCCCCTGATTCCTCCTTCAGTATTTCGGCCATGTAAACCATGCTCTTATGAACGGGATGTTCAGTGTCGAGTCCGTGCGCAAGCTTTAATACCCGTACCTTGCTTTCATGTGTACAAGCTGCGGACAGTAATACGAATAATACCAGCAAAGAAAATCTTATGATTTTCATCCAGGTTGAATAATAATCATTTACATCATGCAAGAAACAAAAATAAGCCGATAAATACTAAATCGTAAATTCAAGGTTCAATTCCCTGAGGGTATCATCTTCAGGTCGTGATGTTGTTTTATCCCAACCTCTTGATTCATAATACTTATCAAGATTTTTAGTGAATTCGTTACGCTTGACTATCGCCCCTTTATGGTCACCATACGTAAATTCATTATTGAAGAATTTTTCCGGTATGGTATCATCGGCCCGTCTGAATCCTTCGCGGTAATTAAACATTTTTTCCATGGTGAATATTCGTGTTCCGGCCTTATTGAATTCTTCTTCTGTCCATTCGAGTCCTGTTATCGCTGACAATATATGCCTGTAATGTACTTCATCCCTGTACCATGATGAAGCAAAGCTGCATGCACCCAGTGAGTCACGGAGGCATGCACCATCCTGCCTGTTGCTGTTACCACCGTTCATATGACAGGCACCCCTGTTTGAGGTGGCATATGTTATTGACCATGATGATGAATTAACAGGAACATTCCACGCCGCCAGCTCATGACCTTTCACATGTATGGCATATTCTTCCGAGCCTTTCCCAATAAGTCTTGACAGTTCTTTTACACCCCGGCAGGCCAGTTCACCCACACCTTCACGGTAGGCCATCTTTCTCATCAGCTCAAGTGATGCTTCAACATTACCCCAGCTCAGTTCTATTCCATCCAGGAATCCTGCATCTATATGTCCTCTCTCCATTGCTTCCATAAGAAAACCTATGGTGTTACCTGTTGAGATAATGTCAATGCCATAGTCATCACCGTCATAGATAAGTTTATGAAGTCCGTTCAAGTCGGATATCAACAGGTTTGCTCCCAGCATAGTACCGGTTTCATATTCTGGTCCGTCATGCACCTGCACCCCGTAAGCTCCCTTGGCAAAACCACTTTTCTTGCAGGCCAGCTGGCATGAGTAGCATGCGAAATCCCTTTTCCAGATTTTCTCCCTGTTTGCTTCGGTGCCTATTTTTTCAATATCGCTGTAGGTTCCCTCGCTGTAATTTTTTACCGCCTGGGTGCCGTTGCGTGATGAAGAGGTGAGAGCATTGGCAGTGCCGCCGTAACGCCAGTCCATAACCCTTTCGTCTTTTTTCATAAATGAGCCCCTGATTTTTTCCAGTAGTTCATTATATTTTTTAAGATCAGCCACCTCCGGTATGCCGGAACCTTTCACTGCTATGGCTTTCAGGTTCTTAGAGCCCATTACGCATCCTGTTCCTCCTCGGCCTGCCGCTCTTGCAGCAGTATTTATGATGCAGGCCATAGGCACCAGGTTTTCACCTGCCGGTCCTATGTAACACGATTCATACCTTCCTTCACCAAGGCTTGAATGAAATATCTTATCAAATTCATCGGTTTTCATCCCCCAGAATTTCCCTGCATCTTCTATTCTCACATCGTCATCTTCAATGCGTATATATACTGGTTTATCCGATTTCCCTGTTACCAGCAATCCGTCATAACCCGCATATCTCAGTTCCGGACCGAAGAAGCCTCCCATATTGGCATAGCTGAGTGTTGAAGAGTGTTCGTATTTCTTCTCCACGGGGCTTGTGCGCGGAGATTTGGTCACCACACAGGTCCTGGAGGAGGAGGGTATGGGGTAAGCCACGAAAGGCCCTGTCATGAACATCAAAATGTTCTCGGGTGACAAGGGGTCTGTTCCCGGTTTAAGCCTGTCATACAATATTTTTGCCCCCAGACCGCGTCCTCCAAGAAAATTTTGTATATCACTGTCGAGTATCCTTGTTTTTTCTATTTTACCGGTGCTGAGGTTTACCTCAAGCAATCTTCCGAAATATCCTTTGGTACTCATATCTGCTGTTCCCCTTTTTTAAAGTTGTAGAATTTATCTATCATTATCTCAGCAAGCTTTTCTGGTGCCAGCTTATCCAGATTCCTGTCTGCCGGCATTTCAATATACTTCAGAGCGTCATACGGGCAGTATTTGACACACTGGGGATCACCACCACAGAGTGTGCACATGAATCTCGGGTTACCCGTTTCAGGATCGGGATGGATTACACCTGCCCTTTTCTGGGCACAGGCAAAGGCACAGCTCTGGCAGCCAATGCATCTTTCAGGATCGTTAACTATAGTATGAAGCTTTTCATCCCTGTAAAGAGCCTTACGGCCTGTTTCCGGGTGAGGTTCTACCGGGCAAGCCTCAACACATGGCGCATCATCACAAAGAGCACATGTTGAAGGGATATCAACATCGGGATTGAAATGATAAACCCTTATGTTTGACAGGGCAGGATTACCCGGCCCGTTTATCAGTTCACCATTAACCATTACCTTGTTATTGTAAGCTGCACATACAGATTCACAGGTACGGCAACCGGTACATTTCTCAAAATCAACCGCTATTGCTCTTATATTACCTGTAAGGCTGTCTCTTTTGATGGAGAAGCCATAGCTTCCCAGGAGTATTAAACCTCCTGCACCATAAGTTATGCGCGAAAGAAAATGCCTTCTGCTCTGTTTTTTGGTGATGAAAATGTCTTCCATATATGTGAGAGTTTAAAAAAATTACAGGCGGTATTTTACAATTATATAATAAATCATCCTTATTTTCATCCTAAGGGATCAGCATAATTTTGCATATCAATACTTAGTTTGTAGGGGCTTTTAAATGTTGGTATATTTGCATCTGATGAAAAAGAAAGTTGTCATAGGTTTATCCGGAGGCGTTGATTCAAGCGTAGCAGCCTGGGTATTAAAGGAACAGGGTTACGATGTTACTGGACTGTTCATGAAGAACTGGCATGATACAACAGGTGTTCTTGAAGGTGATTGTACATATGAAGATGACATTATGTTTGCGGAAATGGTGGCGGAAAAAATAGGGATACCTTTTCTCAGTGTTGATCTCAGCGGGCCATACAAAAGGAGAGTGGTAGATTATATGTTTTCCGAATATGAGGCCGGCAGGACTCCCAATCCTGATATATTGTGTAACCGTGAAATCAAGTTTGACTCTTTTGTGAAAGAAGCACACAATATGGGTATAAAGCTTGTAGCCACGGGTCATTACTGTCGCAAGGAAACTGTATTTGTAAACAGGAGGATGATACACCGTTTGCTGGCAGGAGAGGACCCTAAGAAAGACCAGAGTTATTTCCTTTGCCAGGTAACCCAGGACCAGCTGGCCGGCGCTGTTTTCCCGATAGGAAACATGACCAAGGCAGAAGTGCGTGAACTGGCAGCCCAACTCAAGTTGCCAACTGCCACGAGGAAGGACTCACAGGGTATATGCTTTATCGGTAAGGTTGATCTTCCAACCTTTCTCCAGCAGCAACTCAAACCCAGGACGGGAAGGACAGTAATTATACCTGCCGGCTGGGATTTTCCTGCTTATGGCCGGGGACTACCAGAGGATGGGATTAGTGATGAAAGACTGGGCGAAATGTCTGGTCCCTATACCTATAATCCCGGCTGCGGACTTACGATAGGTAAACATAACGGGGCTCATTATTTCACGGTCGGACAGAGAAAGGGTATTAATATAGGCGGTTATAAGGAACCACTTTTTGTATTGTCGGTTGACAGCAACAATAATATTATCTATGTCGGCGAAGGTCAGAATCACCCCGGCCTGCACAGGAAGGGCCTGCTGGTAAAAGAAGAAGATATACACTGGATCCGGCCTGACATGAGCATGAAAAAAGGCGAAATCAGGGAGTATGATGTCAGGATTCGCTACCGTCAGGCGCTGGAGAAAGCAAAATTGTACAGGAGGGAAGGAGGGATGTACATAATATTTGATAAGCTGCAACGTGGTATTGCTCCCGGGCAGTTTGCCGCATGGTATGCAGGTGATGAACTTTTAGGTTCAGGTGTTATTTCTTCCTAAGCTATTTACCTGAAGCCAGCTCAGCCAATTTGTCTCCAGTAAGCCTGTAAACTACCCATTCGTTCATTGCTGTGGCTCCAAGGCTGTCATAAAATTTGCGGGCAGGATTCCAGTTAAGCACCCACCATTCAACCCGGCCGCAATCTCTTTCGAGTGCAAGCGATGCAATATGGCGGAGCAATCCCTTGCCTAATCCCTTACCCCTGTATTCAGGCCTCACATATAGGTCCTCTATGTATATCCCCGGCCTGGCCAGGAAGGTTGAATAGTTATGGAAAAATAAAACAAATCCTGCCTCCTTGCCATTGACTTCGGCCAGCACCACCTCAGCATAGGAACGATCACCAAAGAGTGATTCCCTTAAAGATTCCCTGCTCGCAACAACCTCATGCTCCAGTTTTTCATACTTTGCCAGCTCCTTTATAAACCTGTGAATAACAGGTATGTCCTTTTCATTTGCTTCTCTGTACGATATCTTCATAATCAGGTGGATTATTCTTAATAAAAATAAGAAAAATGAGTGAATATGTTAGTAAATATGATGAACAATTCCCGTCTTACCAGTTAAAAAATAGGTATATTTATCTTTCTCATGAGACCAGGAATTCTCATACGTTATAGTGCATCTGCCGGTTCGGGTAAGACTTTTAAGCTGGCTGGCATATATCTGCAGGCTCTGTTCAGGGATCCGCAGAGCTACAGGCATATTCTTGCAGTAACATTTACCAACAAGGCAACAGCAGAGATGAAGGAAAGGATACTGCATAATCTTTACCTCCTAGCGTGTGGGGAGAAATCGGAATACCTGGAGTTAATAACAGAATCAACAGGTAAGAATGAAGTTCGGGTCAGGGAAGATGCCTCCTCAATCTTAAACCAATTACTGCACGATTATTCACGTTTTTCAGTTGGCACAATTGACAGCTTTTTCCAGAAAGTGCTCAGATCATTTGCACGCGAATCAGGATTGCAGGCAGGCTTCAATGTTATCCTCGACTCTGAAATGATCTTACTGCAGGCTGTTGATGAATTGCTTAAGGATGCAGAAGGTGACAGGCAATTGCTTGACTGGCTTATTGAATTCAGCCACAGGGAAATACTCGAAGGTAAGAGCTGGAATCTTAAAAATAAAATACTGTCGCTGGGCCGGGAAATTTTCAGGGAGAAATACAGGATACTTCACGATAAAGGCTATATAAATGAAGATAAAGAGAAGCTGAAGTCAGCAATATCAGATATGCACACCTTTCTGAATTCTTTCAGGAAGCGTTTAAGCAGCCTGGCAGGTGAAGCTCTTGATATCCTCGGCAGTAATGGGGTGGAAGCAGGTATGCTCTACCTGAAAAACAGGTCAATAATGAAGTTTCTTGCGGAAGCTGTGAATAGTATACCGGGAATAAGCTTCAGGGCAATGGGAGCAGCTGCTGATGAACATAAGTACTTTTCCGGTGCAGCACCAGCAAGCGAGCTGAAAGCGGCCCTGGAAGCCGGGCTTGACACATGTGTTAAATCTGTGGCTAAAGAATACCGGGACAATATTGTTCTTTATAACTCGGTAAAGCTGGTTCTTGAAAACCTGTACACCCTTGGAATATTGAATGATATTGCAGTAAGAACAAGGAAATTGCTCACAGAACAGAATAAGTTCCTGCTTTCTGATGCAGGAGATATTCTTCGTCGAATTATTGCATCTGACCAGGCCCCGTTTATCTACGAAAAAATGGGAAACAGGTATAAAAATTTCATGATTGATGAATTCCAGGATACATCAAGGGTTCAGTGGGAAAATTTTCTTCCACTGATATATAACAGTATAGCAGAAGGTGAAGACAGCCTGGTGGTGGGTGACATAAAACAGTCAATCTACAGGTGGAGGAATAGCGACTGGGAAATTTTCGATCGTATTGGTGAATCGTTTCATCCTGAGTCGTTTGAGACTGTAAGCCTTGAGAAAAACTGGAGAAGTGCCGCTAATATAATCCGGTTCAACAATGCGATTTTTTCAGAATTGCCGGGCAGGGTGGAGAAAGATATGGAACTGGATGCCAATATCATTACTAAAGTATATGCCGATGCGGTCCAGGGCGATCCAGGGAAATACATGGATGGCTATGTAAGGATGAAAATGTATGATCATGAGGATGAAGGTAAACAAAAGGCGCTTGACGATCTGCCGGGTATAATAGAAGACATTCAGGACAGGGGGTACAGGGCATGTGATATAGGAATACTTGTACGAACACGAAACGAAGGACAGGAAGTTATTGACAGGATAAGCCGGCATGCTTCATCAGAACACCATAATCCGAAATACTCTTACCACGTCATATCACAGGATTCCCTCCTTCTTGACAGCTCCCCGGTAATAATCTTCCTGGTGTCAGTGTTAAAATACCTGGTAAATAAAGAGGATAAAGTGAACTATGCAGTCATGCACCAGCATTACCTTCTTTCTTTCGGAAGCAGCACGATTGACAGACCACTCTTCCTCCACGACAACAGCGTGCATATCATGGGCAAGGAAGGTCAAGAAGACTTTGACAGTTTCCTTGACATTATACGCTATCTGTCCGTTTATGAAATAATTGACAGGCTGATCGATTACACCGGGCTTAATAAGATTGATCATGCCAAACCCTATCTGAACACCCTGCAGAATAGTGTGCTTGAATTTGCAGGTACCGAGACTAACGACCTTCCTGCCTTTCTTGAATGGTGGGAAAATGAAGGACATAAGCGCTCAGTATCATCAACAGACCAGAGTGATGCAATGCAGCTTATGACAATACATAAATCAAAGGGCCTGCAGTTCAGGGTGGTAGTATTGCCTTTTATATCCTGGACCTTCAGACATGAAGTGAATCCCTTTTTATGGATTTATTCCGATCAACACTTACTCAATAAACTGGGAGCCGTGCCGGTAAACATGAAAAAAGACTTCATGGATACTTACTTCAGAGATTTTTACCAGGATGAACTGGGCAGGGCTGCAATAGACAAAATGAATATACTTTACGTCGCTTTTACCAGGGCACGGGAATGTCTTTACGGGAACCTTCTGTGTACAAAAAGGGGTAAAACTGCCGGGGCCTACCTTTTTGATATCTTCTCGGATTCTAATTCAGGAAACAAGCTTGGATTCACTAAATACCTTGACAGGGAAACAGGCATCTTTGCATTCGGGAAGGTACCGGTAAAAACTGCCGGAGAAGAAAAAAATCCGGATGATCCTGTAATTGATTATCCCCTCATAATAAATGATGACAGGCTCAGACTTAAATTGCATGGTAAATCTTTTTTTCCAGGAAGAAAAGAAGGAAAGGACGGAAAAAGACATTATGGTCTGCTGATGCATGAAATACTGGCATCGGTGAATACGGCAGGGGATGTTGATGAAGCCGTAAGACATTATCTGAAGAAAGGCGTAATCAGATATGAAGAATACCGGGATATACGTGATAAAATATTGAAGGCCCTTGAACATGAGGATGTAAAAGAATGGTTCACAGAAGATGTCAGGGTAAAACGGGAAAAAGATATTCTTGTGCCGGGAGGCCCTGTGAGGAGACCTGACAGGATAATCTTTGAAGAAGACAGGATTATTATTGTTGATTTTAAATTCGGAAATGAACTCATGGTTCACAGAAAGCAGGTTGGAGAGTATAAAGATTTGCTCACTGCCATGGGCTATGAGAGAGTTGAAGCTTTTTTATGGTATGTTGATCAGTCAAGAGTGGTTGCCGTATGATGAAAAACACTAAGATACATAGCTTTCCCTGGGGGCATGAACGCAGGTTTAATGCATATTCCAATTACTTCAAAACCCTTTTTGGAGGCAGGGTGCAGAAACTTAGCATAGATGCCGGATTTACATGCCCAAACAGGGATGGCACACTTGGAACAGGTGGTTGCACCTTCTGTAATAACGATGCTTTCAGTCCTTCATATTGCACACCTGATATAAGCATTACCGAACAGATAGAAAAGGGTATTTCATTTCACTCAAAGAGATACAGGAAATCAGTAGCTTACCTGGCATACTTCCAGTCATATACCAATACATATGCAGCCCTTGATGAGCTTAAAAAGAAGTATGAAGAAGCTTTACGGTACCCGGGAGTTACCGGGTTAATAATCGGTACCAGGCCTGATTGCATCTCTGATGAACTCCTTGACCACCTTGCTTACCTTGGGTCAGATCATTACCTTGCTGTGGAATATGGCCTTGAATCGTGTTACGACCGCACCCTGGAGAGGGTAAACCGGGGACACGGTTTTGCTTCTTCTGTGGCAGCTCTTGAAAAAACTGCAGCAAAGGGTATTAACACAGGTGCTCATTTCATTTTTGGACTGCCGGGCGAATCACGGGAAGATATGATGAATGAAGCAGGGATTATTTCAGACCTGCCTCTCAAGACCGTGAAATTTCACCAGTTACAGATTATTGCAGGAACAAAAATGGAGGAAGAATACAGGTCAAATCCGGAAGATTTTGATCTCTTTACCTGGGAAGAATACAGGGATTTTCTTGTTGAGTTTTTGGAAAAACTGAATCCTGGAATTATTGTTGAGCGGTTTACGGGAGAATCAAGTCCGCATCTTATAAGAGACAGAGGATGGGGCAGGCTGAGGTCGGAAGAGATGGTAAGATTATTTGAAAAGAGGCTTGAAGAACTTAATACCTGGCAGGGAAGGCTATATACCCCCTCACAGAAAAAAATCCGGGACAAATCACTATGAGAATATTCTTAAAAGACATTGCATCAGACCTGCTGTCCGAATATGGGAACGCCCTTGCCGATCATTGCGTGGTATTCCCGAATAACCGCTCCATACTGTTTTTCAGGAAGTATTTGTCAGAGTTGATATACAAACCCCTGTTTATGCCTTCACTGCAGACAATCAGCAGCCTCTTAAGCGGACAGAGCAACCTGAAGGAGGGTGAACCGGTTCAACTGGTATATGAATTATATAAGGTTTATACCGAAACCGGGAACATGAAGAAGTCATTTGATGAATTTTACCACTGGGGAGAAATGCTCCTGGGCGATTTTAATGATATAGATAAATATCTCGTCGATCCTGATTTACTCTTTACCAATCTGGCAGATATTAAGGAGATTGATCAGAAATTCGGGGGGCTCGACGAAAATGTCATCGCAATTATTAAACAGTTCTGGACTAATTTTGAGGTTTCGAATATGACGGGGGAGAAAAAGGATTTTCTTAATGTCTGGGAAACTCTGCCCGCCGTTTACAGAAATTTCAATAAAATCCTTAAATCAAAGGGCCTGGCTTATGAGGGAATGATATCCCGGGAACAGGTTGAAATGGTAAAAGCTTCACCGGCCGGGTGGAAGGAGGAAATACACCTGTTTCACTTTGTGGGATTCAATGCGCTTAATAAGTGTGAAAAAACAATTCTGGGAGAATTGAGAAAATCGGACAGGGCGAAATTTTACTGGGATTATGATCCTTATTATTTGAATAATAGGGATCATGAAGCCGGACATTTTATAAGGCAGAACATAGATGAATTCCCCCAGGAGAAAGAATATTATTTAAACAGAGAAACGGGGTGCCGGATAAGGGTATATTCAGCTCCTTCCGAAGTTGCTCAGGCCAAGCTCATACCTTCTCTGATAAACGATACCGTGGTAAATGATAATCCGAATGAGACAGCAATTATCCTTGCCGATGAAAATTTACTGGTGCCCGTTCTCAACAGTTTGCCGGAAACTGTAAGAAACATTAATGTTACAATGGGCTACCCCTTATTTCATACCCCGGTATACAGCCTCGTACACCAGTTGCTTCGACTTCATAAAAACAGGACTGAAGGGACCGGTGGCATTACCTTTTATTACAATGATGTAATTAATATACTGCAACACCAGTATGTAATTTTTAATTTCCCCGCTGATGCAGGCTCTGTAATAAATGAAATCAGGGAAAGAAATCTTCTAAGGATAAACAGAAACTCTCTTTTGCTGAATGAATTGTTTGAACTGATTTTTACTGATGTCTTTAATAACAGAACCTACCTGCAGGATGTGCTGTCAAAGGTGGTGGAACTCTTCGAAGATTATCAAGCGGAAAAGGATGGTAATAATTCAAGACTAAAGCTGCAGCAGGAATATATATACAGCCTTATCTTGCCACTGAATCAGCTTAGCCTTATAATGGAAGATACAGGGATGTGTCTTGGGATTGATCTGTATTACAGGCTAATAGATAGAATAATGAGACAGGTCATTATACCTTTCAGCGGTGAACCCCTGCAGGGATTACAGGTAATGGGCATCCTTGAAACAAGATCACTGGATTTTAAGAATATTATATTCCTGTCAGCCAATGAGGGGAAAATACCTAAATCACCTGCAGGTAATTCATACATTCCCTATAACCTGAGAGAGGCCTTTGGATTGCCTACGATAAGACATTCTGATTCAATATTTGCCTATTATTTTTACAGGCTCCTGCAAAGGGCCCGGAATGTTAGTTTTATCTATAACAGCAGTACTGACGGCCTTCGCAGCGGTGAGATGAGCAGGTTCCTGCTCCAGATTAAATATGATGAGAAATATGCTGCTGCTTTCAGGAATACCAGGTTTAATATACTGCCTGCTGCCAGAGTAAAGGACAGGATCGAAAGAACACCCCTTGTAAACGAGGCCATTTCATCTTTATATCTTGACGGGGGCACATCAAAATACCTGTCACCAAGTGGTATCAATACATGGATATCATGCAAAATGAAATTCTATTACAGGTATATCGCAGGACTTCAGGAAGCTGAAGAAGTCCTGGAGGAAGTTGATCCACTGGCATTCGGAAATATGCTTCACCATGTGATGAAGGAAATTTATTTTCCCTATGTGGGTAAAGTACTTAGCAAGGCGGATATTAACGACATTCTCTCCGGGGAGGCCAATCTGGGGAAGATGGCTGAGAAAGCCTTCAGGAAGGTGTTTATGAAGAACAGCCCCGGCGAGATAAGAGGCAAAAACCTTGTTATTACAAGTATTATCGAAAACATGACCCGGCAAATACTTAAAGCTGATACAAAGTATGCCCCCTTTGAAATTGTTTCTCTGGAAGAAAATTATAAGGGATCGGTAACAGCCCGGGTTAATGGTATGACCCGGGAAATACCCCTTGGAGGGAATATTGACAGGATTGACCGCTCACTAGGGGTACACAGGATACTCGATTACAAATCGGGGGCAGACAGTGTGGAAATAAAAGATATTGACAGTTTATTTGATTATGGTGAGAAAAACAGGAACAGCGCAGCCTTCCAGACTCTTCTTTACTGTGAGCTGTATATGCAAAACACCGAAGTGAATAGCCTGAGACCTTCACTTTACCCCGTGAGAAAAATCTTCGATGATGATTTTTCCGATATCTTTTCTGTAAAAAACGGTGAGGGCAGGGGCAGCCTTGAATCCTATGCTGCAGTAAGGGATACTTTTCTGGGAGGTCTTATGAAAATCCTTTCTGATATTTTTAATCCCGCGGTTGATATTGAAATGACTTCTGACAGTCAGAAATGCCGCTATTGCCCTTATAACATGCTGTGCAACAGGAAAGTTTAACCTCTTAACCTCCTGATTATATCAACCATCCTGATGGCTGTGAGCGCAGCTTCGTCACCCTTGTTGCCATGCTTCCCTCCCGAGCGGTCGATAGCCTGCTGAAGGGTGTCGGTGGTGAGGAGCCCGAAAATGAAAGGTTTATTATATTTCAGATTAAGCTGTGTAATACCCTGCGTTACACCCTGGCATACATAGGTAAAATGAGGTGTTTCCCCCTGTATCACACATCCCAGGCAAATAAGGGCATCTACATTTTTGTATTCGGCCAGCAGCTGTGCAGCCAGGGGTAATTCGAAACTTCCGGGAACATGCTCTATTACTATATTGTCACCTTTCACACCGTGCTTTTTCAGTATGCTGACAGCACCTTCGAGCAATTTCCATGTGATATCCCTGTTCCAGTCTGATACAACTATACCGAAACTCATATCAACGGCCGTTGGTATCTTACCGGGATCGTATTCTGAAAGGTTTGATGTTGCCATTATTGTTGCAGTACCTTGACCCTTGCAATGTATTTATCTATATTGCTTCCTTCAGTACTTTCAGGATACTCTTCCTTTATCCTTTCGTACAGGACCAGTGCTTTGTCGTACCGCCCTTCAAGCTCATGAAGCTGCCCGGCTTTCAGCAGGTATAAGGGTGTGTAAAAAGAGCTTTCCGAATAATTGGCAGCCCTTAGATAATAATCGATACCCTTATCGGTATCCCCTAATTCAACATAGGCATCACCTGTACAGCCTATGGCTTCAATGCTGATAGTCTGGTTTCTTTTCTTATACTTTTCCAGATAGTCTATTGCATCCTCATACTGACCGGTCCACAGAAAACATAATCCTGCATAATAGTTAGCAAGGTTTCCTGGCCTGGTAAATTTGTATTCATCAGCTATATCGATAAAACCCAGGTAGTTACCGTCGCCATAAAGTGCAAGATTGAGGGAATCTATGTTAAAGTAATCTTCAGCTACATACATCTGTGAAAGAGCTTCTTCAGCCTTTTTGTCTATCCTCCTGTTTACCAGCCATACAATACCGACTATCAGGACTATCACCGCCAGACCGTAAGTTATGGGTTTCCAGTTGCTCTCGAGGAACTGCTCTGTCCTGGTCAGGGTTTCTTCAACACCTTCTATTGCCTTTGGTGATTCCTTCTTCTTGCCTTTTGCCATTTCTGTTTTATTTAAGCTTAAAGATCATTTTAATTAAGTTCCGCAAAAGTAGTTTTTTTAGTTCTTATATAAAATATTTCTATGAAAAAAAGGTCATTGCGATAATTGGCACTGCACATTAACACTATGTTGAAAAAGAAATATAATAGTGCCGGATAGTTTTAGTAAATTTGTTCATAAATAATGAATAATATGTACCTGAGCAGGCTAAATCTATCCAACTTCAAAAACTACAGTGAGATTGATATTTCATTCTCACCTAGGATAAATTGCTTTGTCGGTGATAACGGAGTGGGTAAGACCAATATACTTGATGCAATACATTACCTTTCCCTTACAAAGAGCTATTTCGTTAATATTGATAGTGTTAACATAAGACATGGAGAAAACTTCTTTATAATAAAGGGCATTTTTCAGAATGATGATGGAAACGAAGAAGTAATGTGCGGATTACAAAGGGGTAAGCGCAAGACATTCAGGCGTAACGGAAAGGAATATTCCCGCATCTCTGACCATATTGGCAGATATCCGGTGGTGATGATATCACCTGCCGACAGCAGTATAATTATCGACGGGAGCGAAGAGCGACGCAAATTTATAAATAATGTGATAAGCCAGTTTAACCGTAATTATCTCAATGATATAATTACCTACAATAAAGCCCTGAAACAGAGGAACCGCCTGCTGAAAGATTATGCTTCAGGAGGAAGGTTTGACAGGCAAATGCTCGTACTATGGGAGGAGCAGATGCTGAAACCTGGCAGATCAATATATGAAAGCAGGGCCGGGTTTGTAAAGGAGATAATTCCATTTTTCCAGCAATATTATGATCATATTTCCGAGAGGAGAGAAAATGTAAGATTAATATATAAATCGCCTCTCGCAAAATACTCGATGAAAGAACTCTTTGAACATAATATCGAAAAAGACAGGATACTGGCTTACACCACCTCGGGGATACATCGTGATGACCTCAATCTTGAAATGGATGGATTTTCAATAAAGGATATTGGATCCCAGGGCCAGCAGAAATCATACCTGGTGGCACTGAAGCTTGCCAAATTTGAATATATAAGAAACAAGGGAGGACTTAAACCTATACTCCTGATGGATGATGTATTCGATAAATTTGATGAGAAAAGGGTAGCCCAGATAATACAACTGGTTTCAGAAAACAGGTTTGGCCAGATCTTTATTACAGATACACACAGGGACAGGATGCAGTCAATACTTTCGGAAATTAATATTGAATATAAGCTCTTTCTGATCGATGATGGTATAGAAGAACTTGTAGTGAACGGAAAAGAAAAACAATCATGAGGCGCAACAGGACAGTGACACTGAGTGAGGCTTTAAAAGCCTACCGGACTGAGATGAATATTGATGACAGGCTTAAAGAGGTTAGCCTGATGAATTCATGGGAAGATATTGCAGGCAGGGCTATAGCAAGGCGTACATCCAAAGTATATCTGAAGGAAGGTAAACTTTTTATCTACCTTACTTCCTCCGTCGTCAGAAGTGAGCTCTCGCTGGCACGCGATTCATTGCGTGAAAGACTGAATGAACAGGCTGGTGAAGAACTCGTGAAGGAAATTATCCTGAGATAAACATGGATAGTATAAATTTATTCCTCAACCGGATAGAACCTTTCAAATTCTGAGAAAAAGAAGGCCGCTTCCTTAATTGCATTTTCCTGACTGTCAGATCCATGGATTGCATTCATCTGAACCGAAGAAGCAAAAATTTTCCTTATTGTTCCACTTTCAGCCTTTGAAGGATCGGTTTCACCAATTAGTCTCCTGAACTCTTCTAAGGCATTTTCGCGGCTCAGTATCATAGCCACAACGGGACCCGATGTCATAAATTCAATTAAACCATCGTAAAATGGCCTTCCACTATGTACCCTGTAGAAGGCCTGTGCCTGTTGTTTTGTTAGAAGAATCATTTTCATGGCGCAGATTCTAAACCCGGCATCATTAATCATTGCCAGAATGGGTCCGGTCTTTTTGTTTTTAACAGCATTTGGCTTTATAATGGCGAAGGTGAAATCATTATTCATAATCAAATATTTAAGTCTAAGGTAATAATTTCTATATTTGAACCCTGTTAGAAAACAATGAGAAAAAAGACGGCTAAATATAGTAAACTATTATCTGATTTACTTAAAAGATCAGACAATATAATACTGGTTTGTCATCAAAATCCCGATGGAGATGCAATAGGTTCAATGCTGGGATTTGCCCGTTACCTGGTGAATCAAGGCAAATCACCTGTTATGATTAGCCCGGACCAGATCCAGGAATTTCTCAGGTGGATGAAAAACTCAGACTCAATAATTATTAATGAGAATGAACCGGGCAGGGCAGTGAAAAGTATTAAAGAGGCAGATCTTATAGTGATGCTCGACTTTAACCATGTTGACAGATCCGGCAGGCTCAAAGATCATATACTGGCATCCGACGCAAGAAAAATATTGATAGATCATCACCCTGACCCATACTTTGATGTTGATCTGCTTATCTCTGAGCCGGAATTCAGCTCAACGGCAGAAATTGTTTTCTCCCTGGTAAGAGATATTGAAGGAGAATATTACCTCGACCCGGAATTCATTGAAGCTGTTTATGTGGGCATAATGACCGATACAGGTAATTTCAGTTACGGAACTTTTAATGGAAATACCCTCAGGGAGGTGGCAATAATGCTGGATAAGGGGTTGGACAAAGACTTGATAGCAAGCAGGGTATACGATAATTTCTCAATTGACAGGCTTCGTTTACAGGGATTTGCAAGTTGTGAACGACTGATTTATTTGGAGGAAGCCAGGACTGCCTATATCTACCTGACCAGGGCCGATCTGGACAGGTTTAAGCATAAAACAGGCGACACCGAAGGTTTTGTCAATATACCTCTTTCAGTAAAAGGTATTATTGTATCAGCACTGTTTATCGAGAAAGAAAACCATATTAAAATTTCTTTCAGGTCAAAAGGGGATTTTAATATTAATACCTTTGCTGCAGAATATTTTAATGGAGGAGGGCATAAAAATGCCGCAGGAGGAAAATATAATGGTACCATGAAAGAATGCCTTGAATACTTCGAAAAACTAATTACCGGTAGCAGCCTGCTCAGAAAATAAACTATCTGACCATTATGAGGAGATTGGTGTACCTAATGCTTATAATCAGCACGTTTAATGTGATTTCCTGTCGCGAGAGAAGTGGAAATAAGGATGTTAAGAAAGGAATTAATGCTGAGCAACTTGCAGAAATAAACAGGCAGTTGCTCATTAAGGACCGTGAACGTATAGTAAGCTATATCAAAAGAAAAGGCCTTGACATGAAAGAAACAGATACAGGTCTCTGGATAAGCAGGAATGACAGTGGAACAGGCAGTATTGAAGATGGAGATGTCGTTACTCTTAAATATGTTTGCAGTTTGCTCGACGGTACAGTAGTTTATGACTCCGATAATAACGGATTGATGAATTTTGAAGTTGGCAGGTCAGACATCCCCTCAGGACTGAACCAGGGGGTGAAGTTGCTCGGGAAAGGATCGGAGGCTGTACTTATAATGCCGGCTTACCTTGCTTACGGACTTGTGGGTGATGGAAGAAAGATCCCCGCCCGCTCAGTCCTTGTTTACAGGATAAAAGTACTGTCAGTGGAATGAAGAATTTTTGCATGATATTTGTTATATACTTACCTGTATTTATTAGTTGAAAAATATGAGAGAAAGAGTCAGACTGGTCCTTAAAGTATCACTGCTTGTTCTTTTTATTACAGGTTTTATTTCCTGTTTCAAGGAAAACCTGAGTGAGGAGAATGAGAGGGAAATAATTAATAATTACCTTAAGGAAAAAGGGATAGATATTGAACCCACGGAGAGCGGACTTTATTATGTTGAATTAATAAAAGGAACAGGAGCACAAGCTTTCCAGGGTGACACCGTGGAGATATTCTATATAGGCTACTACCTCACCGGGAAAATTTTTGCCTATAATATTAACACTGATCCCTATCGTTTTGCCATTGGTTCAGGAGATGTTATACCTGGACTTGATGAAGGTGTTTCATACATGAGGGAAGGGGGGGAGGCCTTGCTTGTTATCCCCAGTTCCCTTGCCTATGGCTCCGAGGGTAATTATCAACTGGGTATCTCAGGCTATACACCTCTTGCTTTTGAAGTAATTCTTGATAAGGTAATACCCGGACTATAGTACAGATTTAGAGGAGGAGTAAGCAAACCGTCAGGTTTGGGAGGGGTGGTGTACTTATGATAAAGCCCCTGCCACGATTAATCAGGCAGGGGCTTAAATTACTTAAGAGGAAGCTTCAGTCTTACTGCAATATCTTATCAAGGGTTATATTATTCTCCTTAAAGAATTCAACATACCTTGACCAGTGTTCGTTTATGAAGGAATCAATCATCTCTTCTGCCTTATCCATTGCATCCACGGCTTTCCTGACCGATTTTTCATCTGACTGGCTTAGAGCCCCTTTGGCTGTATAAAGTACATTAATACCAAACATATCCCTTGATAATCCTTCCCTTCTGTTGGTCAGCGACCTCAGGATATTGTTATATTCTTTATTTACAGAATCATATACCTCTTTATGCTTATCTGCGAAGGGCATATCATCCTTAATTAACTCGTTCATCTTCGTAAGATTCTGTCTTATCTCCGTGAAGCTTTTGTATTTGTTGTTATAATCCCTGATCCTTGACTGCAGGGCAAAAGCCCTTGACCAGTTTGCCTTAATTGCTTCCACGTCAGGTATTGGCATCCTTGGATCATTATTGACAGTGATATCAGTTGAAGAACTTGCCTTATCGTTATTTAAAACAAGTTTATAGGTACCCGGCAATACCCTTGCGCCTCTGCGGAACCTGTAATAATTTCGACGCCCTTCGCTTTCCTCATCCATTATTACCCCGGGCATTTCGGGTGCATCCATGGTAAAATCCCAGAGTATCCTGTTAAATCCTTTCTTATAATCCACAGCCATTTTTCTGAGTGTGTCACCATCTTCATTCAGAACAAATAAATTCAATTTATTCTCATTACCGTCACTGGCTGAATAGAATGAAATCATTGCGGCATTTGGTTTATTGTCTCCTTCGTACAATGCATCTCCCCTGAAATAATATCCGGGCAGGTTTTTTGTCTCGGCCATGGTGGCTTCGGGTGGTTTGAACAGGACAATATCCTGTTTCAGTAAGTCAGCACTTCCTTCTGCCATTTTCCTGAGAGGTACTATATCATCAATAATCCAAATCGAACGCCCGAAGGTACCTATCACCAGGTCGTTTTCCCGGCTTTGAATTGCCATGTCATAGGTCGATACTGTAGGATAATCCACTGTCCACTTATTCCAGGTCTCTGCCCCGTCAAAACTTACATAGAGCCCGTATTCAGTGCCGGCAAACATAAGATTGGCTTCAACGGGATCCTGTACAAAGCACAGTACGTATCCCCAGACATCATTATCATCAATTACCTGTTCCCATGATTCCCCGTAATCTTTTGTTCTGTAGAGGTAGGCACCGTAGTCACCCACCCTGTAATTATTTACAACTGCGAAGGCTTCGCCTTCATTATGTTCGGAAGCTGTAATCTGCGGTATCCATGCTCCCCGGGGCATGCCTTTTATATTTTGTCCCACTTCGGACCAGTTTTCTCCGCCGTCCCTTGTGATATGCAGTTTGCCATCGTCAGATCCCGTCCAGATAAGTCCTTCCTTCAGGGGGCTTGGCTCAATGGTGAGCAATGTACAGTGATTTTCTGCACCTGTTGCATCAATAGTAAGGCCTCCGCTTTGCCTTTGCTTTTGTTTTTCCGGATCGTTGCTTGTAAGATCGGGTGATATTTTTTCCCAGTTGTCGCCCCTGTCGGTACTCTTATGGACAAACTGACTGCCAAAATAGATTGTATTATTATCAAAAGGATCCTGTGCACAGGCTGCATTCCAGTTAAATCGCAATCTTTCATCCCCTTCAGCTGCAGGCCTTATGCTTGCGCCATTACCGGTCTGTAAATCTATGCGCCTGAGGGCACCACCCTGCGATTGCGCATAACAATATCTCGGATCACCGGGTATTGGGATGGCATCAAAGCCATCACCACCTATGAGGAAATCCCAGAATTCGTTGATAATACCCCCATTGGTCCAGGTATAGGCAGGACCTCTCCAGGAACCGTTATCCTGTAATCCGCCGTATACATTGTAAGGTTTCTCCATATCCACGGCAATATGATAGAACTGACCTACGGGCAGGTTGGTGATATGTCTCCATGATTTGCCCATATCATAGCTTATTGCAAGCCCTCCGTCATTCCCTTCCATCATATGCTTTGGATTCTCAGGGTTTATCCACCAGGCGTGACGGTCGAGATGAACCGTCTCACCTATTGATATGGGGAAAGTCAGTCCACCGTCTTCACTAACATTGACCCCTGAAAAAAGTGTATATACCCTGTTTTCATTTGAAGGATCAACATAAATTTCTGCGTAGTAAAAAGGTCTGGTTCCTATATTTTCTGTTCCTCTTTTTTCCCAGCTGAAGCCGCCATCAGTAGAGCGGTATATTGCATTGCTTTCTGATTCAATATAAGCATATACGTAATCAGGCCTGCTCCTTGCAATAGCCAGGCCTATCCTCCCCAGTTTTTCAGGAAGGCCTTCAGTAATTTTTTTAAAGCTTTCTCCGCCATTAAGCGTTATATATAAGCCCGATCCTTCCCCACCGCTGTTGAAAAACCATGGCCATCTCTGGTGATCCCACATTGCCACTATGAGTTTATCCGGGTTGTAAGGATCCATTACCATCTCAGCAACGCCTGAAGTCTCATTGGTATAAAGGACCTTCTTCCATGTTTTGCCTCCATCAGTAGTCTTGTATAAACCTCTTTCATCGTTTGGCCCCCAAGGGCTGCCTATGGCACCAACGTAGACAATATCACTGTTATTTGGATTAATAAGGATCCTGTGAATATGCCGGGTATTCTCAAGTCCGACAAGCTCCCATGTTTTACCTGCATCAAGGCTTTTGTACAGGCCGTATCCTCCTGTAATACTATTCCTCGGATTCCCTTCTCCTGTTCCTGCCCATACTATATCAGGTCGCTGTGGGTCAATGGCAAGAGCACCTATTGAGGCTACCTCCTGGTCATCAAAAACAGGCTCAAATTTGGTTCCTCCTCCGCATGTCTTCCATAAACCTCCTGAAGCGGTTCCAACATAAAATATCTCTGGATCGATGGGGTCAACAGCAATGGCTGTTACCCTGCCGCTCATCCCGGCCGGACCAATATTCCGGGGCTTAAGCCCGTGAAAAAGATCCATATCAACTTTCT
Organism: Bacteroidota bacterium; assembly: GCA_011050615.1. Classification (GTDB taxonomy): domain Bacteria; phylum Bacteroidota; class Bacteroidia; order Bacteroidales; family VadinHA17; genus UBA9300. The sequence goes on along the minus strand of DRFJ01000055.1, from coordinate 81,131 downwards.
GGGCGTTAACATTAATTAATAATCCCAGCAATAAGGTAGTAATAATTGCTTTTCTCGGTAACATTTAAATAGGCTTTGGTTATTATACCGGCAATTTATTAAAAAGAATCAATTATGACACTTTCCGGACTGATGTTTAATAATACAAAATTGTTCAGGCTTGTTTCTCCCCGATAATAAATATAGCAGGTTTCTTTTCAAGGTGAGGAAAGCCTGATTTCAGCCATCCTGAAACAGTCCTGGTCATAATGAATTCACCGGGGAGACTTATGTTGGCTGCAATGCACAGATAAGTGCTGCCATTCAGTGTCCCGGCAATATCATGTAAAAGTTTCATGTTACGGTACGGGGTTTCCATGAATATCTGGCTCTGTCCTCCACGAACCTTTTTTTCCAGTTTTTTAATTTCCTTAACGCGGTCAGCCCTGTCAATGGGAAGATAACCGTTAAAGGCGAAATTCTGTCCGTTCAGTCCTGAGGACATAAGGGCAAGGAAAATGGAAGACGGGCCTGTGAGGGGAATCACCCTGAAACCATTTGAATGAGCCATCATTACCAGCTTTGAACCCGGATCAGCAACCGCGGGTATGCCGGCTTCACTCATCAGACCTGCATCATGTCCCTGCCTTAAACAGGTAAGCATACTTTCAATTTCATCAGACCGGGTATGCTTGTTAAGTATCATGAACTCACAATCATCAATGGGAAATTCCGGATCTATCATTCTTAGATACCTGCGAGCACTGCGTACATCTTCAACAATGAATTTTCTCAGCGAGACACTTTGTTCCAGTACCCTGGCCGGTATAACATAATTGTAGTCAGTAGATCCCAGTGTAACGGGTATCAGATATAATTTACCATCCACGATATTGTATTTTGCCCTAAATTAATAAAAAATACCCTTCAGGGGGAAAAGCCTGGTTCCGGAAGTCAATTATTTTGACTTATTTTGAATACTTAAAACAGCCGTAGTGAAAATAACTTTTCTTGGTACAGGTACCTCCCAGGGCGTTCCGGTTATTGCCTGCAACTGTAAAACCTGTAAGTCGGCAGACAGCAGGGATAAACGACTCAGAACATCCTTGTTCATAGAAACGGAGAATCAGAATATAGTTATTGATGCAGGACCCGATTTCAGGCAGCAGATGCTAAGGGCAGAGGTAAAGAAACTTGACAGTATACTGCTGACCCATGAGCATAAAGACCATATAGGAGGAATGGATGACGTGAGAGCTTATAATTATTTAAGCAAAAAACCAATCGACATATATTGTGATGAAAGAGTCCAAAAAGCAGTAAGAAGGGAATATCCCTATGTCTTCTCGGAATATAGATACCCCGGAGCTCCCCAGATGAACCTGATCAGAATTGGTGATGATCCCTTTTTTCTTTGTGATTTAAAGGTTATACCTGTTAAAGTGTACCATTACAGGCTGCCGGTTTATGGTTTCAGAATTGGCGATTTTGCATATATCACAGATGCAAATTATATATCCGAGGATAATAGGAAAAAGCTTCCGGGAGTTAAATACATGGTAATTAATGCACTGAGAAAAGAAAAACATCTTTCTCATTTTAACCTGAGAGAAGCACTTGATCTGATTGACGAAATTTCCCCGAGAAAAGCATTTATTACCCATATCAGTCACCAGATGGGTTTGCACGATGAAGTGTCGAAGGAATTACCGGCAAATGTGGAATTGGCTTATGATGGATTGATTGTTGAAATATGAACAGGAAATAATCAATATTCATGTTTCCTGTAACTTCTTTTAAGCTTTTTCTGGTACTCATTCGAAAAGAAATACTTATTTCTGCCCAGCTGTGTGGCATTGATGTATGAATTCCTTTTCTTTCGTGCATAAGGATTCTGCCTTGATGCAAAGCAAGAAGTCATTAATATTACAATAATCATTAAAATTAAGTACTTGAGGTACTTCATTTCTTTATTCCGGTTATTTTTTTGTGCATTATATCAACTAAAAGTACAATTTTTTTGGGTAGATATAAAGAACATCACATATATTTACGGATGCGGAAGCAAAAAGTTATATACCGGTTTCATTTTTTTTTCTTAACCGTAACATTAATAAACCTATTCAAAATATAAATTCTGAAATGAAGAAGTGTTTTATCGCGGTGATGTTGATCTTATTTATTTCCCTGCAGCCTTTGTTATCGCAGGAACTGGAAAATTTCGGTTTATCCACCGGTAAAGGCCTAAGGATTGAAAAAATTCTGTTGAGTGACAGCACAGAAGCAGGCCATGACCTGTCATGTCCTGTTTTCAGTTTTGAGCAAAACGGGAGATACCATCTTTCAAGTGATGTCAATGCAAGCCTTGCAGGCACACGCTTTCTGATGAGTTTTGAGAATTCACTGCGTGTTTCTTATACCTCATATGGGGGAGGTTATCCAGGCTGGCGGGGAGTAATACATTTTCAAAACAACAGCTTTGACACCATTGAGATAAGTAATGTTTTACCACTGGGAGAAGATCCTGCTAATGTATATATTACAGGCAGGGGTCCATGGAACCTGGCGAGGGCATACTTGCACCGTCCGGGCTATGAACCATTAAGGGTTATTCTTCCGGACAATGCATGGGAACTCGGCTTTTCCATAAAGCATATTACAAATGATATATCCCTTGTAATGCTGGCCAGGAGGGGTAGCAATAACGGAGCAATTGAGCGCAGGTACAGCACCTTGCTCCCACCGGGAGCAACGGCATCATTCAATCTTTACGGGGAAGTTTTTACAGGCCTGTGGCAGGATGGCTTGAAGCTTATTTTCAGGGACAGATATCTGTACGACCTGACTGAGTTTGACAACAGCCTGTTTGAGAGGGATGACCTGGAATGGATCCGGAAATCATACCTGGTCGTGTTGCAGCAGGCATGGGATAAATCTTTTTATGACAGGTTTGAAGGTAAATACCGTTATGGCGAACAATTAAAGCAATATAATAACCTGTTTGGCTACCCGGATGTTTACGGAATATGGCCAACATGGCCACGCCTGGGAGTTGACATGAGAAACCAGTGGGACCTTTATGATGACCTGCCGGGAGGAACCGGACAGCTGAGGAATTTTGCCAGGATGTCAAGACAGACAAATACCAGGTTCTTTATTGCCTATAATCCGTGGGATCAGAGTACGAGACAGGAAAATCCATATACGGGAATGGCACGGCTGATTAATGAAATTGAAGCCGATGGAGTGGTGCTGGATACACGTGGAAGTTCAAGCTTTGAGTTGCAGGCTGCTGCTGACAGCGTCAGGGAAGGAGTGGTAATGTATTCCGAAGGGATGGCAATAATAAAAGATATGCCGGGAATAGTTTCCGGAAGGGTTCATAATGCTATTTTCCTGGCTCCTGAACTGAACCTTAACAAGGTGATAAAACCTGAATTTGCCATTTTCAGGGTACTCGATGTGGGTGAAGCAATACTGCACCGCGAAATAGCAGTAGCATTTTTTAACGGCTATGGCTCAGAGCTTAATCTTTACCGGCCGGGAAGATATCATCAGGTCGACCGGGATTACGAATATCTTGCCAGGACAACAATGATACTAAGGGAAAACAGTGACGCCTTCCTGGATAATGACTGGCAACCCCTGGTCGGATCGGGTAAAGACAGGCTACATGTCAACAGGTGGAAGAATGGTGATAAAATAATATATTCAGTGTTAAATATGGATCCTTCCGGTTGCGATGAACCCTTAATAGAAATTGAAAAGGAGGAAGGCTATCACTATGTAAGCCTGTGGCATCACAGGGAACTGGAACCTGTAAAATCAGGCAACAAATATCTTGTGAATGTGTCAACGGAACCTTATCATCCCTCATACACCGGAACAAGGATGGAAGGTAGTCTTGACTGCATAGCCCGTTTCCCTGAATTACTGAGTGTTAAAATGGCCCGGGATTCCCTGTATATAAGCAGCCAAATGAAGGGCCTCCTCAGGATATGGAATGAAATGCCATCATACCGGTCTGAAGCTGTTGAGTTAGACTTAAACGGGAGTGTTAACCTTGATATTAATACCCTGTTCCCGGCTTTTGAAGGGAAGATCATAATTCAACTATTCTATGATGATATACTTGTAGATGAGGTTGTTACGGAATTCAGGGGAGGCAGGCCCTGGCTGATAAGTGAGGTGGAAAGGACAGAAGCCCATAAGGGTAAATATCCCAGGGATATGGTATTGATACCCTCGGCGGAAATAAGTTATGAACTGAAATCAAATGATGATTTTATTCCCTATCCCGAGAGCAGTAAGGAAATTGTACGTCAGATTGATTCTTTCCTCATCGATAAATTTCCTGTTACCAATGAACAGTATTACAGGTTTATAAGTGAAACGGGCTACCTGCCCGCTGACACTGTAAATTACCTTAAACACTGGGTTAACGGGATTTATGAACAGGGTAAGGGAAAGTATCCGGTTGTCTATATCAGCCTTGAAGATGCAAAAGCATATGCCAGGTGGGCTGGGAAGAGGCTGCCCACTGAAGCGGAATGGCAGCTGGCAGCCAGGGGCACCGATGACCGTTTGTGGCCCTGGGGCGATGAGTTTCATGGAACAAAGTGTAATAATGCATTTGGAAGACCAACACCCGTTGATGCCTTCAGTAAGGGTCAGAGTCCTTACGGTGTAATGGATATGGTAGGAAATGTATGGCAGCTCACAAATGATGTTTACGATAACGGGATATATTATTTCGTAATAATACGGGGCGGAAGCTATTACAAGCCAACCTCAAGCTGGTGGTATGTGCAGGGAGGACCTCAATCACTTGATAAGAGACAGATGCTCCTTCTCGTATCGCCGGGTTTTGACCGTTGTGCCACGGTGGGATTCCGGTGCGTAAGGGATATTTGATGGTTTATATCTGCCTTACTCCATCCTCAATGGTGGGCAGGTAGAATTCGGCTTTCAATCCTGTTGCAGAAGTGTAGGCCTTGCCGAGTTTTTCAATGAAACTGTTGATCCGGCTTCTTGCCACAATGCTTACACTGCAGCCCCCGAAGCCGGCACCGGTCATCCTGCTGCCAAGAGTACCATCGATTTCACGCGCTTCATAAACAATTGCATCCAGCTCTTTGCCTGTTACTTCATAATCATTCCTCAGAGAGTCGTGTGATTCATTCATTAACTTACCGAAATTAATCAGGTCACCCTTATGAAGAACATTTACTGCCTGCAAGACCCTGTTATTCTCTGTTATAACATGCCGTGCCCTTTTCCTGACTGTTTCGTCAGGAATCAGCTCATCAAGCAGATGCAGGTCATTTATGCTTAACTGGCTGAGGTGGTCGATATGTATTTTACTCCTAAGGTATTTCACAGCCTTTTCACATTCGCCACGACGCTCATTGTATTTTGAGCCGGTGAGCCCTCTCCGCTTATTGGTATTGCTTATAACTATCTGGTAATTTCGGAGCTCAACGGGAATGACATCGTAATTCAGGGTACCACAGTTCAGGAAGATAGCCTTTCCCTTCTCACCCATCCCAACAGCAAACTGATCCATTATGCCACAATTCATCCCGACAAAAGTATTTTCCGCATGCTGGCTGAGTTTAACCATCTCTGGGATTGACAGGCCTGCCTTAAACAGTTCGTTCACTGCATAGGCAGTAACCATTTCTATGGAGGCTGAAGATGAGAGGCCGGCTCCATTGGGGATATCACCATAAAAAAGCATCTCCATGCCTCCCGGTTTAATACCCCTGTCAAGATACTCCGATATTACACCCAGGGGGTAGTTGACCCATTGGCCAGATTCATTTTTTTTTATAGAGCCTGTGCTCTGTGAATCTGAAAAATCAAAATTCATAGTGTTCAGCAGGAGTCGATCATCATTCCTCTTTCTGACGAGTAGATAAGTCCCGAAATTAAGTGCACAGGGAAGAACAAATCCCTTATTGTAATCTGTATGTTCACCTATGAGATTAAGCCTGCCGGGACAAAAAAAAATAACAGGATCATCTGTCCTGTTACCATATTTTCTGAAGAACTCTTCCCTGAATTTTGACAGTTCCATACTAGACTTTTATTTTCTTTTCTATTTCCGTTATCTGATTCCTGAAGTGTTTATCGGTATCAATAAGGTTATTAACTGTTTTACAGGCATGCAACACAGTTGCATGATCTTTACCTCCTATCTGTGACCCTATGCTGGCCAGAGAAGCCTTGGTAAGGTTTTTACTGAAGTACATTGACACCTGCCTTGCCTGAACAATCTCTCTTTTGCGGGTTTTACTCTGCATGAGCTCTACTGGTATCCTGTAATAATCACAGACAATTTTCTGGATAAACTCAATAGTAATTTCTCTTGAGGTATGCTTGACAAGCTTATTAATCATCTGCCTGGCCAGTTCAAGGGTTATCTCTTTCCTGTTAAGAGTTGACTGGGCATAAAGGGATATAAGAACAGCTTCCAACTCCCTTATATTGTTTGTAATATTTGCAGCCAGGTATTCAAATATTTCCTCATCAAGCTCTATGCCATCGTTGTAGGCTTTCTTCTTCATTATGGCCAGCCTTGTCTCATAATCTGGTTTCTGAAGATCGGCTAACAGGCCCCATTTAAATCGCGACAATAATCTCTGTTCCATGCCCTGAAGTTCAACAGGCGGACGGTCACAGGTCATAATAAGCTGTTTCCCGCTCTGGTGAAGATGATTGAAAATGTGAAAGAAAGTGTCCTGTGTTTTTTCCTTTCCTGCAAACTCGTGAACATCATCAAGAATCAATACGTCAATCATCTGGTAGAAATGCAGGAAATCATTCCTGTTATTATTTCTTATTGATTCGACAAACTGAGTCTGGAATTTATTGGCATTTACATAAAGCACAACTTTTTCATGGAACTGCTCCTTAACCTGTATGCCAATGGCCTGAGCCAGGTGAGTTTTACCAAGCCCTGAATCTCCATATATCATAAGGGGATTGAAAGCTGTACCTCCGGGATTGTTTCCCACGGCTATTCCGGCCGACCTTGCCAGCCTGTTACAATCACCTTCAATAAAATTCTGAAAAGAATAATCCGGGTTGAGTCTTGGATCAAAATGAACTTTCTTAATCCCCGGGATAATAAAAGGATTCTTAATTGAGGTCTGAGCTACCTCATAGGGCACCGATACAGGCTTATTTTTAAGTTCTGTCTTATTGCTCGAAGGATATTTAACTGTATAGGGTTTTCCGTTGGAGAACTGGGTATTCTCCATCACTACATTATATTCCAATTTTGCATCATTGCCTAATATTCTCCTGAGTGTTTTGCGAAGAACATCAATGTACTGCTCTTCCAGGTATTCATAAAAGAAGGGACTTGGGACCTGGATGGTCAGTACATTATTCTTAAGCTTCAGAGGTATGATAGGTTCGAACCACGTTTTGTAACTTATCGATGGGATTATGTCCTTAATAATCCCAAGACATCCTTCCCATACCTCATGATGTGATTTATTCATGTAGATTAGCGGTTAACAATTTGTAAGGTCTAGCACAGGGTTAAAATCAGAAGCAATATTTGCAAAAAAAAAACTTAAAAAAAAAATTTTTTTCACTTGACTTTTACAAAAAAATCCTATGGTATTAGCTTTCAATCAATTAAAATTTTAAAAAAAATAATTAATCTTAAAAGCCAGAAAATCAATGATATAGGAGTATGATCGTGAAAAATTACGTCTTACATGCCCAGACCATGGGCTTTATTTATTTTTACCGAAAACAGAAAAATTAATATAACGCCCGGGATTTGATTTAAGATCTTCAAGTAAAAGGTTTAAATGGACGAGACTCTGTGTTAATTCGGTATATAATGAATCATCATTCAGAAACATGCCGGCTGAACCTTTGCCACGATTAAGGTTTTCCAGGAGAATGCTCGTTTCTTTGACGGTTGAATTGAAATTAGCAATTGAAGCTTCAATATCTGAGTCTGATAAGTTATCTGCGATAAGCGAAATCTTATTAATAGTGGTATCCATTACTGCAGAATTTTTACCTATCATAGTTGCAAAACTGTCAAGGTTCACGATAAGATTATTGATGTTTTCCCCGGAGCTCTCAAGGATCTTATCCATCCTGTATGTTAAATTCTCAATATTTTCGGAGCTTTTATGGAGATTCTCCCTCATATCGTTGGTAATAATTAGTTTCAGATCCATCAACAGGGTATCAATGTCTGATATTACCTGGTTTGCTTTATTGATAACAGGAGCAAGGTCATTGCCGATATTTCCGATGACTCCCGGATTGATTCTGGATTTTAAGGTATCGCCGTCACTGTGGAAGGCCGGTCCTTCACCAAGTACAAGATTCATTTTCATTCCCGCCAGTATGGATTCAGGTGTTATTTCAGCAATTGTACCTGAAGGTAGTTTATATCCCCGGTTAATACCCAGTGTGACAAGGAGCCTGCCCGAGCCGTCGTTAAGAAATTTTATGTTTCTTACAATACCGGCCTTGTAACCGTTTATCTCAACAATCCCTGACTCTTCCAGTCCGCCAATATCATCGAAAATTGCATGGTACCTGTCATTCCTGTTGAGGATATTATTCCCTTTCAAAAAGCTGAAAAGCCATATGAAAACCAAAATGGTTATTACTGCTGTCAGACCTGCCAGGATCTCTTTTGAAATATTTTTCATATTATTTACTCCCTGTTAATTCAATAGCCTCCTGCAGAGGTATTATTTTATGGTTCCTCACAGCTATAACGAAGGCGTCAGGAAATTCTTCCTGTAATTCCTTCCTCCTTAGAGCCGCTTCATTGTATGTTACATACTTGCCGGTGGCATATTTGAAATATTTTCCTGATTCCAGTTCCGTAATTTCACCCGTTCTGGTGAACTGTTCAGGTAGTTCTTCCCTTCTTACAGTAGATGTTGCAAGTTGAATCATAAACCATATTTTATCATCTTGAATTTTTTCTTCTCTGGCTGAAGTGCTGAAATCGCTTTTCTGGTCAATTGCTGCTTTATAATCCCTGAATGCCCTGAATATAGCCGAGGCTATATAATCCTGTCCCCGGCCTGACTTAAGAAAGCGTTCTTCCTGTGAATTTGTTATGAAACCGGCTTCTACAAGGACACTGGGCATGGTGGTTTGCCACAAAACTATCAAACCTGCTTGTTTAACACCACGGTCATCTAGTCCCACACGGACTCTGAACTGGTCCTGTATATAGTTTGCAAAGTTGAGACTCTGTTCAAGGTAAATATTCTGCATAAGGGAGAAGATTATAAATGATTCAGAAGAATTGGGGTCATAACCCTGGTACCTTGTTGTATAGTCTTCCTCAAGGGTGATCACCGAGTTTTCTTTCATTGCTACTTCCAGGTTACCCTGGTCTTTATGGATACCCATAACGAATGTTTCAGAACCCTTGATCCTGCTATCCCTGAAACCGTTACAGTGAATCGAAATAAACAGGTCGGCTTTTGCCTTGTTTGCTATTTCGGCTCTTTTATAAAGTTCAACAAACTCGTCTCCCTTTCTGGTATAGATGACCTTTACTCCATTGAGCAACTCCTCTATGTATTTACCTGTTTTCAGAGCGATGGCCAGTGTTATGTCCTTTTCCTTACTGGTTCTTCCCTTGGCGCCGGGATCCTTTCCTCCATGACCTGCATCAATTACTACCACCCATTCATTCTCCGGCGGTTCATCAGCAAGACAGATTAATGAGGTAAATGAACCTGAAACAGCGGTGATAAAAAGAAATATTGCCAGAAATGATATGGTACAATGTTTGTAATTTTTAATCCTGCACTTCATGCTATGAAGATGATTTTAATTAGTTTTACTCCGTTCTATAAAACATTACAAAAATAGTACTAAACTTATTTACTATTTCAGCGACAAAGATACATATTATCCTCATAAGCACTTTTTTTTCAACATTTCTGTTTGGCCAGGAAATTCAGAGAGTGCCAGATTCACTGGTGGCTGTAATGGATACGACAGCTTTCATGCAGGATACCATACGTGTTGATACCATGGGAACAGGCTTGGAGGGAGTGCGGAGATTAAAAATTTCTCCCGATGCCGTTGATATGCCTATTGTGTATAATGCCATTGACAGCCAGTACGTTAATATGGATGACCAGAAAGTGTACCTGGTTAACCAGGCCTCGGCAATATATGGTGATATCAGTCTTGAGGCATACTATATAATCCTGGATCTAAATACGAGTGAGGTAAATGCATGGGGCAGACGTGATTCTACAGGCAAGATGGTGGATATTCCAAGGTTTAAAGACGGGGATGAAGAATTTGAGGCAGATGAGCTCACGTATAACTTCAAGACAAAAAGAGCAATTATACGAAATATAGTAACCGAGGAGGAAGGGGGTTTTTTACATAGTAATGTTACAAAGCGTCAGGATGACGGAGCTCTTCATGTCCAGGGTAGTAAGTACACCACGTGCGATGCGGATGAGCCACATTATTATGTTAGCCTGCCCAGGGCAAAAGTGATACCCAATGAAAAAATCGTCTCCGGTCCGGCATACCTTGTTCTGGAAGATATTCCCCTGCCACTGGTTTTGCCATTTGGTTATTTCCCGGTACAGAAAGAATACGCCTCTGGTATACTTATTCCAAAATATGGCGAAGAGAACAACAGGGGGTATTTCCTGAAGGGCATGGGATATTATTTTGCTGCTAGCGATTATTTTGACCTCAGTTTTACCGGTGATATTTATACAAACGGTACATGGAGGCTCAGTGCTGCAACAAATTACCGCAAAAGATATAAATTCAATGGTAATTTCAGTTTTAATTATGCAAATAATATAAGTGGCTATAAAGGGCTGGAGAATTATTCAAAGAGCAGCAACTATTCAGTCCGTTGGACTCACTCGCAGGACACAAAGGCAAGGCCGGGGACACGTTTTTCGGCCAGTGTGAACCTGAGTTCCGCCGGATTTGACAGGGAGAACAGCTACAAGGTACAGGAGCATGTCAATACCACCAAGCAATCAAGCATAAGCTATTCAAAAACATGGGCCGGGACACCTTTTAATTTTTCTGCAAGCCTTAATCACAGCCAGAACTCGGCAGCGAAAACCGTAAGTCTTAACCTGCCTAAAGTAAACTTTGGCATGTCAAGGATTTATCCTCTCAAATCACTTGGAAGCGGTGGAGCCACAAAATGGTGGCAGGAACTGCAACTGCAGTATACCGCCAGTCTTGATAACAGGATATCCACAACCGATGAAAAAATGTTCACCGGTGAAATGTTCGAAGATATGAAAAACGGCTTCCAGCATGATATACCCGTAAGCCTGCCTATCAGACCTTTCAATAATTTTTCCATCTCTCCATCCCTGAGATATTCAGGTGTCATGTTCACGGAAAGAACCCTGAAAAGATGGGAGCCTGAATACATTGACCCGGTCACCAACGATACAGTGAGCAAGGTCATAAGCGAGCAGGAAGAAGGATTTTTTTACGGGCATGCCGTTAACCCTTCGATAAGCGCAAGTTACAGCCCTCAGATCTTCGGGATGTACCAGTTTACAAACCCTGAATCACGCGTAATTGCAGTACGACATGTTGTGAAACCTTCAGTCTCATTCTCATATGTGCCAGCACTTGAAGGCTTCTCCTCGGATATGTACCGCGAAGTACAGATTGATACAACAGGCAGAACAACGGAATATTCAATATATGAAAATGGGATTTACAGAACACCGTCATTATCACGCAGGAGCGGCAGCCTGAATTTTACACTTACCAATATAATAGAAGCCAAGGTCAGGGAAAGAAAAGACACGGCGAATGCTGAAAGAAAAGTTAAGATACTTGATAACCTTGCATTAAATACATCATATAACATTTTTGCTGACTCGCTGAAATGGAGCCCCATGTCCATGGTTATGAGAACAACCCTGTTCAATGAGCTCAGCATATCTGCCAGGGGCAATTTTGATTTCTATGCAACTGATTCGCTCTTCAGAAGAATAAATGCCAGCGTTTGGTCGGTCAACAGGAGACCGGTTAGAATGACAAATTTCAATATCAGCCTTAACTTTGAATTGAATAAGCTTCTTAAATCCTTTATCGGGGAAAAAAAGGAAGATGAAACCGCTGCTTCCGAGCCAGACAATGCAGGAACCACGATGGGGGGGATGCCAAGATCACTGGAGGAAGCGGGCAGGCAACAACGGACAGGTGGCATGCGGGACGGACAGGGAATGACATATGATGAATATGGATATGTTAACTTTAATGTCCCGTGGACAATGAGAATAGCATATAATTTCTATTATACAAAGACAAGGGAAGAATCCTTAATCAACCAGAACCTGACAATGAGTGGTAATGTTACTCTTACAAAAAACTTTGCCATAACCTATTCTACGGGATATGATTTCAGGAGCAAGGAAATAACAATGACAAGGATAGGCATCAGAAGGGACCTGCACTGCTGGGAAATGAGCTTTAACTGGATACCTGCCGGGTATCTCAGGAGCTGGGATTTTACAATACGTGTGAAGGCAAGTGTACTGCAGGACCTTAAATATGAACGAAGGAAAGATTATCACGATAATTATTAAAAATACACCTTATGAAAAAAATCATTCATACTTTAAAAGCACCTGAAGCTCTCGGACCCTACAGCCAGGCTGTGGAAATAAATAATACACTCTATATTTCAGGTCAGGTTCCTGTTGATCCTGTAAGCGGCTCAGTCGTACAGGGAGGAATAACTGAGCAGACAGAGCAGGTTCTGAAAAATATAGGTGCAATACTCGAAGAGGCAGGTTACTCCTTTGAAAATGTGGTAAGTTCTACATGCCTTCTGTCGGACATGTCCAACTTCAGGGCAATGAATGAAGTGTACGCACGTTTTTATCCTGCCAATCAACCTGCAAGAGCTGCTTTCGCAGTAAAGGACCTGCCCCTGGGAGTACTCCTGGAGATAGTTACTATAGCTGCAAGGTAGTTGTATCTAGCAAATTCTTACTCGGCAATTATTTCAAATTCAATCTCAGCCTTAACTTCTTTGTGAAGTTTTATCTGTGCCCTGTATTTGCCAATTTCTTTTACCTGGTCGCCTTCAATGGAGATATTTTTCCTGTCTATGTCAAATCCCTTGTTCTTAAGGGCTTCGGCTATCTGAATTGTATTTACTGAACCGAAAATTTTTCCTGAGCTGCTTGTCTTGGCTCCAATGGTCAGAGTAACATCAGCAAGTTTGCCTCCAATTTCTTCAGCTTCTTTCTTTATCTTTTCTTCTTTATGTGCCCTCTGACGTGTATTTTCCTCGTGCACTTTTTTTGCTGACGGGGTTGCCAGTACGGCATATCCCTGCGGGATAAGGAAGTTCCTTGCATATCCGTCTTTAACGGATACTATATCACCCTTATCACCTAATCCGTTTACATCCTGTTTAAGTATTATATCCATTTTTTTTCCTCCTCAGTTTATTTTAGCAGGTCAGTAACATAGGGTAACAAAGCAAGATGGCGAGCTCTCTTTATTGCCTTGGCCACCTTTCTCTGGTACTTGAGTGAAGTCCCGGTAATTCGTCTCGGCAATATTTTACCCTGCTCATTTAAAAACTTCTTGAGAAATTCAGGATCCTTGTAGTCAACATATTTTATCCTGTTCTTTTTGAACCGGCAATATTTTTTCTTCTTAATCTCAACTGTCGGTGGTGTCAGATATCTGATTTCTGATTCATTCTGTGCCATGATTTAGTCCTCCTGAATTTTTTCCGTTTCTTTCTGCTTCCTCTTCTTTTCTGCGTACTGTACAGCGTATTTGTCCATTCTAAAGGTCAGGAATCTTATTATCCTTTCGTCACGCCTGTACTGGATTTCAAGCTGTTCTATCAATTCGCCCGGCCCTTTGAATTCAATAAGATAGTAAAACCCGGTTGATTTTTTCTGAATGGGATAGGACAGCTTCTTCAGGCCCCAGTTCTCTTCGTGGATGATTTCACCTCCCTTGTCGGTGATCACCTTCTTGAATTTTTGTACCGCTTCCTTCATCTGGTTCTCAGACAAAACGGGAGTTGCAATGAAAACGGTTTCGTAATGGTTTAACATAATTTTTAACTTTTTTAATTAACTGAAATCGGGCTGCAAAAATATGCTTTTTTCTTAAATTAACCAATAAGTTGTTGATATATTTAAGATTCGAAAGTTCTCTTAGGATACCATTATTTCTTATATTTGTTCATTATAACTAAAGGATAACAGATAAGTTTTGTAATGGAGAGTTTTATTGTTTCTGCAAGGAAGTACAGGCCGGTTATATTTGATAATGTAGTGGGTCAGGAGTCAATTACATCAACTCTTAAGAATGCAATTAAGACCAACCATCTGGCACAGGCCTATCTTTTTTGCGGCCCCCGGGGTGTAGGTAAAACAACCTGTGCCCGGATACTTGCAAAAACCATAAATTGTCAGAACCTGAGCGATAAAACGGAAGCATGCGGTTTATGCGAATCATGCAAGGCCTTTGACAGCTCCAGGTCATATAATATACATGAACTCGATGCAGCTTCAAACAATAAAGTTGATGATATAAGAACCCTTACAGATCAGGTGAAAATACCGCCACAGGTGGGACGCTATTCGGTTTATATAATCGATGAGGTACATATGTTAAGCACATCAGCATTCAATGCCTTCCTGAAAACCCTTGAAGAACCACCGCCTCACGCTGTATTTATCCTTGCTACCACAGAAAAACAAAAAATTATTCCCACAATACTATCACGATGCCAGATCTTCGATTTCCACAGGATAAGCATTGATGATATCGTTAACAGGCTGATTTTTGTTGCTGGAAAAGAAAATATTGAAGCCGAACAGGAAGCTCTGCAGATTATCGCTCAAAAATCTGACGGGTCAATGCGCGATGCACTGTCAATCCTGGACCAGATTGTAAGCTACAAAGGAAAAAAAATAACATATGCTGATGTAATTGAGAATCTTAATGTACTGGATTACGAATATTACCTTAAAGCTACCGATGCCTTCCTGTCCGGCGATGTATCCAGTGCACTTTTGCTTTTTAACGACATACTCGAAAAAGGCTTTGATGGTCATAATTTCATAGCGGGCCTGAGCAGTCACCTGCGTAATTTGCTTGTATGCAAAGATGAGGCTACACTCAAACTGGTCGAGGCGGGCTCAGCAATCAGGGATAAATACAGGGAACAAACACTCAGGTGCCCCCTGAGATTCCTGTATAAAGGCCTTGAAATCTTAAGTTATGCAGATATACATTATAAATCAAGTAAAAACCAGAAGCTCCATGTTGAACTTGCATTGATAAGACTGGCTGCAATTAATACTGACCACGGGAAACCGCAAAATACTGAAAGCGGTAAGGAAGAAAAGCAAAATGATATTATGCCGGGAAAAAGAGACGATGGAAGAACAGAAAAAAGAACCGACCGGGCTAAAAAAGATGAAAAAATTTCAGTAAAAAAAGATGAATATTCTCCGCCAAAGTCTTTTTCAATAAAGGAAAGACTGAAAAATCAACAGGAGAACAGTGAATCCGGAGTTGCTGATACCGTTGATACTTATAGAGAACCTGATGATGCTGCAGAAGTGAACAGGGAATTCGATGAATCAGATTTGATGGAAGCCTGGCGTAGTTTTGGAGATACCCTTAAATCGGGCAATCCACGGATGTCCAGCATTATAAAAGCTATGAGGCCAGTGATAGAAGACGGAACCATGATTATACTTGAACTTAGCAACAAGGCCCAGAAAGATTACTTTGACCAGAAATACAAGCATGATGTCTTAATCCACCTGAAAAGGCAACTTTTTAATTCGAAAATTGAATTTCATACCAGGGTAAGTGAGAAAACCGAAGCGACAACACCTTATACTGATGAGGAAAAATACAGATACCTCGCTGAGAAAAACCCTGCCCTTGATAAGCTTCGTAATGAATTCGGACTGGAATATTGATTAGTAAAAAATGCCTGAACTGTCCCAAGAAATACTGAACCACCTGCTCGATAATTCTGATTCGATGATCAGCATAATCGATGATGAGATGAGGTACGTTACTGTTAATGAGCCATTTTGCAGGTCATTCAATATGCAGAGGAACGAGCTGGTCGGTAAATGCCCTGCAGATTTGTGGGGGGAGGATACCTACAGGGAGAAAATCAGGAATAATATTGAAAAGAGCCTCAGTGGCGAAACTGTCAGATACAGGGCTTATTTTGATATTTCAGGTTCCCCGGGCAGGTATTACGATGTTACGTACAAACCCTTTAAAAGTCCCGGTACGAATATAAACTATGCCATAATCGAAACAAAGGGCGTTAAGTTCGAAAAAGAAATAAGTGAAAGCAATACAGGCCGGGACCTGAAATACGAATATATGGAAAAGTACCTGCCTTTCGGTGTTTTCTCATGTGACAGGGATGGCATGATACTGGAGGCAAATGAGACTTTTTTTACCATACTGGAAGTGGGTGCTTATGACAGGGAGGATTTGAATTTTAATGATTTACTGAGGACTGACCGCCGTTTTTCCGACTACCTGAGGTCAGGTAAAGCCGGCGAAACTGCTGCTTTTAGCAAGATGCAAATGCTTACTTCACAAGGCAGGGAGATCTATGTCAGGATAAGCAGTCATAACCGGAAGGATGAGCAATATGGAATTATCGCAGATGGAATACTTGAGGACGTAACCAGGGAAGTGCTGCTGGAAAGGCGACTCCAACAGTCACAACGACTTGAAACCCTTGGTACACTGTCAGGTGGGGTGGCTCATGATTTTAATACTATACTGAATACTATCTCTGGATACGCTGAAATGACCATGGAAGAAGTGGGCAGGGGTACACAGGTATATGAGTATATGTCAAGACTCAGATCAGCTGTTAATAAGGCAGTGAGCATAATTAACCAGATGATGGTATTCAGCAAACAGATGGACCAGCATATGGTGTCACTCGAAATTGATAAAATAATCAGGGAAGCTGTTGAATTTATTAAATTGTCATTGCCGGAGAATGTTAAACTGAAAACACTGTATAAGAAAATTGAAGGCTCTATTCATGCCGACCCATTGCAGCTCTTCCGGGTTTTTCTGAATATTATGACCAATGCCCTGCATGCAATGGAAGATGGGGGAGGTACTATGACAATCAGTCTTTCAGAATCAAAAACAGATGACAGGAGCTTTGCCGATATATCAATTGCCGATACGGGAACAGGAATTGATCCTTCTATTACAGACAGGATTTTTGAACCATTTTTTACGACCAAAGAAGCCAATAAAGGAACAGGAATGGGCCTTGCTGTTTCACATGGGATAATAAGCGGAATAGGGGGTGAGATAAATGTTGAAAGTAATCCGGGTGAAGGCTCTGTTTTTACTTTGAGAATACCCCTGAAAAAAATGGATTCAAAATCCTTTAATACACCTGATGAACATGCCGGTAATATTTTCTTCGCACACGATAATCTTCATCTCTCACGTACCCTGTCTATGGCTCTCGAACAAATGGGATACAGGGTAATTTTATTGAATTCAATGAGTGATATTGAAAATGCAATCAGCTATCAACTGTCTGACTGTGATACCCTGTTTATAGTAAATAAATTTGCTGACACGAAAATATGCGATATCCTCGAAAGAAAACAAAATGAAGGCATGAGTTTCAGGCTTTGTCTTATCAAGGATAAAGATACAGGCATAGATAAAGTAAGTCCGCTGACTAAAAACAGGAATTTTGCCCTGATAAAAGAACCCTTAACATTGAAGGATATATTAAGTCATTTATACTAATACCATTGTGCAGTGGCAGGAATATTACTTGTTGAAGATAATGATGATCTCAGAACAATGCTTAAGGATGCTCTGGAAAAAAGAAGACATTATATAATTGAAGCATCAAACGGAAGGGAAGCATTAAGCAAATTCAAGTCATCGGCTACTGATCTGGTTATCACAGATCTCCTGATGCCTGAGCAGGATGGCATTGGACTTATCATGGAACTCAGGAAGGTACAACCGGAGATAAAAATAATTGCCATTTCCGGGGGTGGTAAAATAGGTCCCTCAAATTACCTTGATGTTGCAAAAACACTTGGCGCCGATGCAGTTTTTCCGAAACCTTTTAACCTGAAAAGCTTTATTGAGGAAGTTGAGAGACTGGCTGTGCGATAATGCCGGATGAATGAGGCATTAATGAACTTTCAGAGGAAGAAGTTGTTTATTTAATAGTTGATTTATTAACCTTTTTGAAACTACATAAAATGCTTAAAAAATCTGTTGAAGATCTGCTTAACAGGCAGATAGAAAGGGAAGGATACAGTTCCATCCTGTATCTGTCAATGGCTTCGTGGGCCGAGACCAGGGGATATGCCGGGGTTGCAGAATGGCTTTATGCCCAGGCTGAAGAAGAAAAGATGCATATGCTTAAAATAATAAGGTATATTAACAAAAAGAGCGGTAAAGCTATTATTCCATCGTTCGACAGGCCACCAGCAGAATTTGAAGGCTTGAAAATTATGTTTGACCAGGTTCTGGAACATGAGCAATATATTACCGGCAGCATAAATGAGATCGTCGCTGAAACGGAAAAGGAGAAGGATTATTCTACTAATAACTGGCTGCAATGGTTTGTTTCAGAGCAGGTTGAGGAAGAGAGTTCAGTACAGGCCATCATCGATAAGCTGGATCTGGTAGGTGACCATAACCTTTATATGTTCGATAGGGATATAATGTCTATGCGAACTGAAAAGGGCGGAGAATAAAGCTGGATTTTACCAGGGCCTCAGCAATAAGACAACATTCCACTTAGCCTTTCCTTTTATTATCGGGAAAAAGACCTTAATTTTGTTCTTTATTCTTTGATTTTTATATCAAGGAGTAAAGAATAGCAATTAATGATTGGTAAAATAAGATGAACGTATTAAATAAGGTACTGGGAGTATTTCTCGGTAATAAATATGAGCGCGATTTAAAGGAGGTGTCGCCTTTCGTTGACAGGGTCATGCTTGAATTCGAAAAGCTTGGCTCCTTAAGCAATGACGAATTGCGTTCAATGTCCGGGAAGCTCAAACAAAGGGTAAAAGATTCAATAAAGGAGGAAGAGGATCAGATAAGGGCGCTTAAAGATAAGGCTGCTGCTGAAGATGACATTATTGCCAAAGAAGCTATCTTCGATGAGATAGATAAGATTGAGGAGAAAATTGATGGCAAACTTGAAAACTTCCTTGATGAATTGCTGCCCGAAGCTTTTGCCCTTGTAAAAGAAACGGCAAAACGCTTTAAGGAGAATGAAGTGATCGAGGTCACAGCAACTGATTTCGACAGGGATCTTGCTGCCAGAAGAGAAAGTATTGAAATTAAAAAGGACAAGGCTTACTGGAAAAACAGGTGGATTGCAGGGGGTAATGAGATACAGTGGGACATGGTCCACTACGATGTTCAGCTAATAGGCGGGGTTGCCCTGCATAAAGGTAAAATTGCCGAAATGGCTACAGGTGAAGGTAAAACTCTTGTGGCTACCCTGCCGGTATTCTTAAATGCACTAACAGGCAGGGGAGTGCATGTGGTTACCGTTAATGACTATCTGGCACGACGTGATGCTGAATGGATGGGACCTATTTATGAGTTTCACGGACTTTCGGTGGATTGCATCGATAAGCATGAACCAAACTCTCCGGCCCGCCGCAAGGCTTACCTGGCCGATGTTACCTTCGGTACAAATAATGAATTCGGCTTTGATTACCTGAGGGATAATATGGCAATCAATCCTGAAGACCTGGTACAGAGAAAACATAATTATGCCATTGTTGACGAGGTCGACTCTGTTCTGATAGATGATGCACGTACCCCCCTGATAATATCAGGCCCGACAGCCAAAAGCGATACCCAGCAATTTGACGAACTTAAACCCAGGGTTGAAAAACTTGTCAGTGCCCAGAAAAAACTTGTGACACAGCTTCTTGCTGATGCCAAAAGACTGATTAAGGAAGACAATACCGATGAAGGCGGACTTTTACTGCTGCGGGCATATAAAGGCCTGCCGAAAAACAGCGCTTTGATAAAATACCTCAGTGAGGGAGGCATAAAATCCCTGTTACTGAAGACAGAGAATTTCTATATGCAGAATAACAGCAAGGAAATGCCCAAGGTGACTGATCCCCTTTATTTTATCATTGACGAAAAAAACAATTCCATAGAACTTACCGAAAATGGTATTGACCTGATCTCTACTTCGGTGGAAGATGCCAGCTTCTTTGTGCTTCCTGATGTGGGTGCCGAAATTGCCGAGATAGAGAGGTCTGAACTTTCAGAAAAAGAAAAATTTAAGGCCAAGGATGAATTACTGCAGGATTTTTCAGTTAAATCGGAGCGTGTGCATACCATGAACCAGCTGCTCAAGGCATATACACTCTTTGAAATTGATGTTGAATATGTAGTAATCGACAATAAGGTCAAAATTGTTGATGAGCAGACCGGACGAATAATGGAAGGCCGCAGGTACTCCGATGGACTGCATCAGGCAATAGAAGCAAAAGAACGGGTTAAGGTTGAAGCCGCTACCCAGACCTTTGCTACAATAACCCTCCAGAACTATTTCAGGATGTACAATAAACTGGCTGGCATGACCGGTACCGCTGAAACCGAAGCAGGTGAATTCTGGGATATATATAAGCTGGATGTGATGGTTATCCCTACAAACGTGCCTGTCATAAGGAACGATATGGATGATATGGTTTATAAAACCAAGAGGGAAAAATATAATGCCGCCATAGATGAAATACTTGATCTGAACAGTAAGAAAAGACCGGTACTGGTAGGTACAACCTCGGTTGAAATATCTGAATTGCTGAGCAGGATGCTCAATATGAAGGGCATCAAGCATAATGTCCTGAATGCCAAACTTCACGCCCGTGAAGCTGAAATAGTAGCTGAAGCAGGTAAGGAAGGAGCTGTCACCATAGCTACCAATATGGCCGGTCGTGGTACAGATATTAAATTGACCCCAGGTGTGAAAAAAGCAGGTGGCCTGGCTATAATAGGTACTGAAAGACATGAATCACGACGTGTTGACCGTCAGCTCAGGGGAAGGGCAGGCAGGCAGGGCGATCCGGGCTCATCGCAATTCTATGTCTCACTGGAAGATGACCTGATGAGACTCTTCGGATCAGAGAGGATAGCAGGTGTTATGGACCGCCTTGGTTTGCGTGAAGGGGAGATGATTCAACACCAGATGATCTCCAAATCAATTGAAAGGGCGCAGAAAAAAGTTGAAGAAAATAATTTCGGTATACGTAAAAGACTGCTTGAATATGATGATGTAATGAACAGCCAGAGGGAGGTGATATATAAAAGGCGAAGGCATGCATTGCAGGGCAGCAGGCTTAGTGTTGATATAGCTAATATGATGTATGATGTTTCCGAAAGTATAGTCAATACCTACCTTCCCGAAGCAGATTATGAAAATTTCAGCATCGATCTCCTGAGATCATTCTCAATGGAATCACCGGTGGATGAAAAAGCATTCCTGAAAATAAATGCTGATGAACTGATTGAGATGTTAAACAGGAATGTTATTGATACATACAGGAGAAAAGTCGAGAAAATATCATCGGAAGCCTATCCCGTGATAAAGAATGTGTATGAGCGACAGGCACATGTATATGAAAATGTTGTTGTGCCTATATCAGACGGAACTAAAGTATACCAGGTTATTACAAACCTTAAAGCAACGGTTGAATCAGACGGGAAAGAACTGGCCAGGTCTTATGAGAAAACAGTGGTGCTGGCTACCATTGATGAGCTCTGGAAGGAACACCTGAGAGAAATGGATGAACTCAAGCAGTCAGTCCAGAATGCAACATACGAACAGAAGGACCCGCTGCTGATTTATAAATTTGAGTCGTTCGAGCTGTTTAAGTCCATGATTGAAAGGATAAACAAAAGTGTTATATCCACTTTGATGAAGGGACATATACCCAGCCCCGATCCTGACCAGGTACGTGAGGCTGAACGGAGACGAAGAACGGATATGAGCAGGTACAGGGCCTCGAAGAGTGATTATTCATCATACAGCGATACTTCAGGAGGAGGGGGACAGCCCGACAGGCCACAGAAAGCCGAACCGGTGAGGGTGGAAAAAAAGGTGGGAAGAAATGATCCGTGCCCCTGCGGCAGCGGCAAAAAATATAAGCACTGCCACGGAAGGATCAGTACAGGTCCTCCACAACAGGCACAGAAAGGAGTCTAAACAGTAGCTTTTAGCTTAAGATCCTCAAGAGTCGTATTTATCTTTATGCCTGTCTGTCTGGATACGGCCGTCAGGGGAAGACGAAGGTAGTTCTGACACAGCCCCAGGCTGTTCATTACAGACTTGATGCCAGCCGGATTGCCATCAATAAAGAGGAGATCAATAAGTTCAGTGTATTTGTAATGAAGCTCACGTGCACTGCCGAGATCAGATTTAAGGGCAAGGCTTATCATCTCTTTCCACTCAGAGGGAAAAGCATTTCCAAGAACTGAAATTACTCCTGATCCCCCAAGGGTGATAATGGGTAATGCTATCAGGTCATCACCTGAGATTACAAGGAATTTATCGGGCTTGTCCTTTATTATTTTCATGACCTGGGCCATATTGCCGGATGCTTCCTTTATCCCTACAATGTTATCAAAACCCCAGGCCAGTTCAAGACATGTTTCAGCGTCAATATTACTGCTGGTTCTGCCCGGTACATTATACAGAATAACAGGTACTGGTGATACCATGGAAATCTCTTTAAAATGCAGCATAAGCCCTTTCTGACCCGGTTTATTGTAGTATGGTGCCACAGAAAGAATACCATCTATGCCTTCAAAATCAGTTCGCTTAATTGTATCGGTTAAGTGCTGGGTATTATTGCCGCCCATACCAAGTACAACAGGTAACCTTCCGTTATTTATTTCTTTGATATAGGAGGTGACAGCCTCCCTTTCCTCCTGGTTAAGGGTCACTGTCTCACTTGTTGTGCCCATAACAACAAGGTAATCACAACCATTGTCAATAATGTGATTGGTAATAACTTCCAATGCTTTAAAATCAACACTCCTGTCCGACTTGAAAGGTGTTATCATGGCTACACCAAGGCCTTCGAATTGCTTCATAGTGAACATTCATTTATATTTTCATTTACTGGTATTAATCATCTCGAGGTATAATTTAACCTGTTGCAGATAATAGACAAGGTCATTCTTCCTGTTTATATTGATGGTCATATCTAATTTATCCTTGTAATCAGAATTTCCCGGGCCTACCTTGAATTCAGCCCTGGACAAGAGCGAGATGAATTTAAGGGGGAAATGATTATTGTTATTTACGTCAATCAGAATCTCATAGGGAGTATTAATAAATTCGTCAATGTCATCTGATCCGGGTATGCAGAAAAAATTCAGATCTGTTTTTTTTATGCATGTCAGGTACCGAATTGCCGTATATTTATCAGGGAGGATGGTTTTTGGATAGTAACAAACTATATCAACCTGAATATTTATTTTAAGCATATCCTGGTAGAAGGCTGAAACAGCTTCAAAATCGTCTGTATTGGTACCATCCCATACTATTCCTATTTTGTGTGCATTACGGAGATTATTGAATTTCTTCTGGCGCCTTACTCTTTTAAGACGCTGCTTTAGTATGAGCCTGCCAATTAATAGCCTTATCACTTTACAACGTTCCATTATGCAAACCTAATCGATTTTTGAAGAATATATATTCTGAAACCTATTCTTTATTTAACATTTTGAGAAAATCGTCTTCACCCATTATCTCAATGCCCAGTTTTTCAGCTCTCTCCCTTTTTACCGGCCCCATATTTTTACCTGCAAGAATAAAACTGGTATTTGAACTTACCGAAGATACATTCTTTCCACCGTTTTCTTCAATAATTTGCCTGTATTCTTTCCTGCCGTGCCTTGTAAACTCACCTGAAATTACAATACTTTTACCCTCCAGGATTGCTGATTCTTTTTTTTGAGACTCTCTCAATTCCATATTTACACCATATTTCCTCAGTCGCTCAATTACCTTCCTGTTATTTGGCGAGCTGAAATAATTAAGTATGGAGTCAGCTATTTTCTCTCCAATATCCGGAATACTGACCAGGTCATCATATCCGGCTCTGGCTAATTCATCTATTGAACTGAACTGAGAGGCTAATAATTTTGCCACTGTTTCACCAACAAACCTGATACCAAGGGCATATAATACCCTGTTAAAAGGTGCTGATTTTGATTTCTCAATGCTGTTTATAATATTGAATGCCGACTTTTCCCCCAATCGTTCCAGGTCAACCAGGAATTCTTTTTTAAGAGTATAAAGGTCGGCAATATCATTAACCAGTCCCGACCTGTACAGGAGGTCTGTTGTTTCCTCACCAAGTCCGTCTATATCCATGGCTTTTCTGCTGATGAAGTGCTCTATCCTTCCTTTTATCTGTGGTGGGCACTCATAATTGTTCGGGCAATAATGATTGGCTTCTCCCGGTAATTTGCGCAGGGGGCTTCCACATTCGGGGCAACTTGCAATAAATTCAACAGGTTTTGCATCGTTTGCCCTCTCATTAATATCAACCCCGACTATTTTGGGAATAATTTCACCTCCTTTCTCAATAAAAACAGTGTCATTCATATGGAGGTTGAGTAATTTTATCTGGGCTTCATTATGCAAGGTGGCTCTCTTAACCACAGTGCCTGCCAGGGCTACCGGCTCAAGGTTGGCCACCGGGGTAACAGTCCCTGTCCTGCCTACCTGGAAATCCACTGAATGCAGTTTTGTTTTTGCCTGCTCAGCCTTGAATTTATAGGCTATTGCCCATCTGGGTGATCTGGCAGTGTAACCAAGCTTCTCCTGATCGTCAATGGAATTAACTTTTATCACAACACCGTCTATTTCAAAAGGAAGACTTTTTCTTTTACTGTCCCAGTGATTAATATAATCCATTACTTCCGGCATTCCTTTGCAGGGGCTTACCTCGCGGGGTACCCTGAATCCCCATTCCCTTGCTTTCTGCAGGTTGTCATAATGTTTATTATGCGGGAGTGTTTCTCCAAGGATGTTATAGATATAACAATCAAGCGGCCTGCCTGCAACTATTGCAGGATCCTGCAATTTAATGGTACCTGCGGCTGTATTCCGGGGATTGGAGAATGCTTGCTCCCCGTTTTTTACCAGTTCTTCATTGAGTCTTCTGAAACCTTCGAGGGGGAGAAAGATCTCTCCTCTGACTGTCAGCTCGGCAGGGTAGTCATAATTTCGTAATCTGAGGGGTATACTTCTAATAGTTCTCACATTGTTGGTGACGTCATCGCCTGTTTCTCCGTCACCACGGGTCACCGCCGACTCCAGTAAGCCATCCCTGTATGTCAGGCTTATGGATGCTCCGTCATACTTTAGTTCGCAAACATATTCAACCTCCCTGCCAAGCGCGCCGGTAACACGTTTATTAAAATCATAAATCTCTTCTTCACTGTAAGTGTTGCTCAATGAGAGCATGGGATATTTATGTTTAAGCTGCCTGAATTCACGGGTAAGATCGCTGCCGACTCTCCTGGTGGGTGAGTCATCGCTACGGAGATCCGGAAATTTTTCTTCCAGGTCGGCCAGCTCTTTCAGGATGAGATCATATTGAAAATCTGATATCTGTGGCTTATTCAGTACATAGTAATTGTAATTATGATCGTTGACTTCCTTCTTTAACTGCTCAATGCGATCATGTGCTTCCTTTTTGTTCATTCCTTGTTATAATTAGGTTAGATATTACTCCCACACTCCGCTAATTACGGAATTGCAGAATTTGCATCTGCCATTTTCTATATTGTTGGCCGTAATGGTATATCCTCTTCGTTCAACAACTTTCTCTCCGCATTTATCACAAAAGGTGTCACATGCATGAGTACCGGGTACGTTGCCTATATATACATGGTTAATGCCTTCTTCCCTGGCAATTTCCCATGCCCTGTTGAGAATACTTACCGGTGTGGGGGGAAGCTGTTCGAGCTTGTACATAGGAGTAAACCTGCTGAAATGAAGAGGGGTGTCACTGAAACCGTTTGAGTACAGCCATTTACACATTTCCCTTATCTCATCCATTTTATCTGTCCATTCGGGAACTACCAGGTTGGTAATTTCAAGCCAGACTTGCTCTTCTTTTAATATTTTCAGGGTTTCAAGTACAGGCTCAAGCTTTCCGCCGGTAAGTTTAATGTAGGTTTTATCATTGAACGATTTAAGATCAATATTTGCAGCATCTATCACACTGCTGAGCTTAAGGAGAGGTTCGGTGTTTATATAACCGTTTGAAACAAGGATATTCCTCAGTCCTGATTGCCTGGCCAGTGTTGCTGAATCAAATACATATTCGTAGAAAGTGATTGGTTCAGAGTAAGTATAGGATATTGATTTACACTGATAATTATGAGCATTGCTTATAACGCTCCCTGGCATTAGATCTGAATTGCGTGTTTTATCTGGACTTGTCTGGGATATGGTCCAGTTCTGACAGTTCAGGCAAGCCAGGTTACATCCTGCCGTAGCAATGGAGAAAGTAATGGTGGAAGGCATGAAATGATATAATGGCTTTTTCTCTACCGGGTCGAGATTGATGGCACATGGATTACCATAAGCCATGGTATATAATTTGCCGTTTCTCACAATACGGTTCCGGCATTCACTTAACTCACCCTCTTTTAAGACACATTCATTAGGACATATCCTGCACATAATGCCCTTAGCCGATTCTTCCTGGAAGAGGGCAAGCCTGTAATTCCTCTCCTTTACATGCCGGGACGGGCTGCCATGCAATAGTGCAGGGCAGGCAGTAATAACCCCGGCACCCATAAGACAGTTTTTTACAAACTCACGCTTCTTCATGTCTTCTTTTGTGTTTTTTATTGAACAAGATTCCCAATACCACTTATTACCCTGTTTGTAATATATGAGGCAAAATTAAAAAAAGCAAGAATAAAGAAAGTCGATTTTATACCAAACAGGGGTACCAGTATGCCTGCTATAATCATGAAACCCAGGGCCGCTCCACACATATCAGCAAAGTAAATGCCCGAAATAATCTTTGAACTAAGCTCTTCTCCGGTCTTCCTCCGGTAATAGGACCCGGCCAGTACGGCAGGTATAATTACAATTAGTAATGAAAGTATTACTGGTATTGTACCACTCTGTATTTCAAGTATTAATGGCGATACCAGGGCAAATATTATAGCCAGGAATCCAAGCATTACGGGAATCATTTCTATTAACCACGGACTTATTTTTATTTCTGAAGCACTGCCAATGGCAAGCCCTGCCATAACAACAGCTATTAATAAACCGGCAAGCTGGTAGAAATTACCTGCAGTTGACTGGATAAGGATAAGAGCCAGTAACTCCGTACCTGCAAGGTTTAAAGCAGCACTGTACATAGTCCTGGAACTGTTGTTTCCCGTCAGGAAGGGAATAAGCAATAAAACACAGATAGCGGCTATAAAAGGTATCCTGTACCTGCCGGCTTTTTTTAGTTGATGCTTCTGCCTGTAAAAGACAGCCCTGGGTTTGTCCAGCATGTTTCCCGGCATAAGACTGTCTATTATACTTACTACCTGGTCGGAATTAAATTTTATAATCTGCCTGCTCAGATAATAGCTGTTTACATAAGTGGTTTCTATACCCCGGTCTGCTACCAGATCAGGTATGTTTGCGTTCAGCATGCTGTCTGAAGAAATCAGGTAAAGAGATTCTCCCTTTATGGGAAGAATATTTGAAAATACCCCGACCAGGCTATTATATATTGCTGAAAGGGACCCGGTTTCTTCATCACTTAAATAAGTGCCTGATCCGCCTGCCTTAAGCATGAATATCCCGCCCTTTGACATTATCCTTTTTATAGCCTGGAAATATTCTCTTGTATAAAATCGGTTTGTAACTATATTTTCCGGCTCAGCCAGCAGGGATATTATTACGTCATATTTTTTACTGCTACCCCGTATATAACTGAATGCATCATCATTTTCAAATACCACTTCGGCACTGGTGTAATTAATGCTTGTGTCCCTGGTGCATGCAATCAAAACGGGGTCACGCTCCAGATAGCTTATTGATTTGACCGAGGGGTATTTAAGCACTTCACCTATATGTTTATCGGCTCCTCCCGAGATAATAAGTATTTCTTCAGGGGCCTCACTCTGTAGCATTGCATAATGAATATTTTCTTCTGTCTGCTTTTCATCCTGCTCATAATCTATAAGCCTGTGATTATAGAAAACACTCCCTGAACCCTCGTATTCACTGATTGCCACATTGCCGTATTTGGAATCAATACTCCGGGTAACCTTGACACTGCCCAGCAGGATATTCCTGACGAAGGTATCGGGTTTAAATATTATCACGGCCACCAGGCACAATGCCGCAATGCCTGTCAGTATTCTATAATACCTGAATCTGCCTGCAATCAGATAAACGATATAATATAAAATAATTGCTGCAGCCAGTATCTGGAAATTGCCGAGAATATTTCCGGTAACAATAGTTACAATTATACCCGCAATCATACTGCCGGTTGTTTCCAGTGCAAATGAGTCGCCCGGTAGTAATTGTGTCTCACGACTGGCGCAGAAGGAAAGTCTTACAAAAAGGAAACCGGAAAGGAAGCAGAAGGGGATTAATGAAAGGCCGGTTATTATAAGAGTATAAATAATTCCCGGTGTAAGCCCTTCTTCGATCATGACTTTGGATAAAACAATAAAAATAACCAGGCTAATAATACTTCCAAGGGGAAGGACAGCCGTCAAGCTTACCAGATTTGTATTTTTGCTTTTCCCGGCCATCCTGGCTCCAAATGCTGAAATAATTATCCAGAACGCAAAAACAGCACCGGTAGCTATTTCATAACCACCTGACAGGTTTAAGATCTCCCTGAGGAAAATGACCTGGACTGCACCGGATATAAAACCCAGTATAAGAAGCATAATCCTGTAATTGAAGAATAACTCCTTACTAACTCCATAATTTACAGGCACGCTGTTCTTTTCACCGCCTCCGGTAATTATTCTTATGTAATAACCCAGGTTCCATGTCAGATGTAAAAATGCTGTAAATGACATGGCAATTCCAGCTTCCACATGCCAGCTAAGTATCTTTTCAACTGACTGTATTTCCCATTTATAGTTTGACTGAAGGGCCAGGAAAATGCCTGCTGAAGCTGCTGTGAGAAAGGTAATAAGAAGAATTGTATTCCAGAAAGCCCTGTGCCCCCTTACAGTGATTATTCTGAATTTACTGGCGGTCAGGGTCAGGAAATACAGAATTAAAAAAACAATGCCTATTAGTATTACATGGTACATAAAATTTATTCCTCCCCGAAAACAAAGGCTTCGTATACATAAATTTCCGCATCCTTCCAGCCTGTCCATCCCAGGCCTGCTTTATCACGCGATAAATGACCAA
Organism: Bacteroidota bacterium; assembly: GCA_011050615.1. Lineage (GTDB taxonomy): Bacteria > Bacteroidota > Bacteroidia > Bacteroidales > VadinHA17 > UBA9300. The sequence goes on along the minus strand of DRFJ01000055.1, from coordinate 51,649 downwards.
GAAAATCACTAACTGTCCAGTCCCGGTTATTTGCAACCTGGGGGAGAAACGTTCCTGACCGGCTATCTTTATTTATATAAACACCATGTTTCCCAAGAACAATTTTGTCTGTACTATCAATTCTCCTGAGCGGGCTTAACACTGATATTTCAATTGTAACTTTTTCCAGTTCGTCCCGGCCGAGTGGTTTAAAACGTGCATCATTAAAAGCGGCTTCGAGAGCCATCGCATGCACGGTCTCATAAAGCGGTTCTGAAGGCATGAACCTGCCTATACAACCCCTCAGCTGCCCGTCCATATTAAGTGTGACAAAGGCTCCCAGATGCTTTAGCAGTGACGGAGATAGCTTAGATTCATCTATCTCAGGCTGTTTTTCTTTAAGCAGGAATGATCTTATTGATTGCCTGGCTATATCAAGCAGGCGGTTCTGATCTTCAAGACCTATACTGAAATCCTGGCCATTAGCGCTTGCATCTTCCTTTTCAATGAGGGCAAGGGAATGATAGCCCACAACCCCTGACCGGTCACCCAGCTTGCTGTGTCCCGAATTCTGGTAAAGGATGTGTTTAAATTCCAGTCCCGGCTCTGACTTCGCAAGATGAAGGAGAACAAGACCTGATGTCCAGCCACACATACTGGTTGCAAGTCCATTGATCTTCAGTGCTGAATTTTCCCTGAGGGTACCGAGAAAGGTTTCAGGGTCTCCTGACATTAAACCTTCCAGAGTCAGCCCGTCCACTTTTTCTGCATCTTCAAATGAAGGGTAATGGCTGAAGTCACTGCTGATGACAAAGAGATTATTCCCATTGAACCAGGGTTTGAGAACCGCGGCAATGTCCTTGCAGATTTTACTGTTTTGTGTTCCGATAATAATCGGAACAATTCTTATATTCCTTCCCAGGTGATACTGCAGAAAAGGTAGTTGCACTTCCAGACTGTGCTCATTCAGATGGGCGGATTTCAGGTAAGTGAATATCTCTGAGTTTTCTGTAAGATTTTCAGCTATATCGGTATTAACAATAACAGTACCCAGTGGTGTCCTGTAATTTCCCGCTGAATAGACTGATGCTCCGGGAAAAGAAAGCCTGTGACTTGAACCAATCAGGAAGATATTGTCATATATTGCCTCTGAAGGAATACATCCTATGGCGGATGCTGCCACCGTGCCAGAAAATACGTATCCTGCATGCGGAGAAATTAAAGCCCTTACTCTTTCTCCCTGTTTAACTGTAAAAGACTTCATTGCGGCAGCATCCCTGAAATGCCGCTCAAGCTGCCTTTTCAATTCTGTTTCACCGGCCGGATAAAATGATCCTGCCACTACCGGGTCCCTGTCAAACCCTCTCTGCTGGCCTGAAATATTCATGGTCATAAATATCATTATCAGAAATCCATAAATGGCTTTCATGAATTAAAAAATTATAACGAAGAATAAAATTAAGCAAACGGAAGGAGAAAATGAAGCTTCTCCAGGGTATTTGTCAGAGAAGAATGAGTCTTTCCTTTACAATGGTGTCGTCATCATCTATCCCGAATATTTTGATTCCCAGGCTGACAGTTGCATCATGAATCACTTTCAGGACGATTGAAATGGAATCCTGGAGATCATCGTCATCCATCTCATCATATTCCTCAACATGAAAGTACAGATTTATTGTAAGTAGTTTATCCCTGTCATCAATTTTTGAGAGTACTTTAACCATGCGCGCCATCCAGATTGACGATGCCGTATTGAAGTAACTTAAATTGAAATGGAGAAAAGTTTTTTCAGGCGGATCCAATATATATTCCTTAAGCCATTCAATTATAGGTTCATAAATTTTAGTTGCGTTTTCCGGTATAGATTTTCCCTTAAGTACAAGCATACCGTCATCGGGGTTAAAATCAATCTCTGGTGCGCTTTTTGTTTCTGGAATGTGTAGTTTTGTAATCTTCATCTTGTTTGTCTCAACGAATTAGACGTTGGTTTGTTTCAAAAGTATTCTTTTTTTTTTATACATTCTTTGTTGTTCGTCAAAAAAAATAAACCGTCTGTCAAATAGATATGGTATTTAGTATAAATTGACCGGGTTTCCAGCTCACAAATTTCAAAAATAGGGTATGATAAAATGTATTATCTTTGCTCGCTGTTACCTGTTGTATTGGGATGGGACAGACTATTGAGAATAATGTCATCAGGTTATACGAGGATGGAGAAGACTATTGAAAATAATGTTATCAGATTGCATTAGGATGGAAAAGACTATTGAGAATAATGTTATCAGGGCTTTAAAAGTCTTGTACGGATCTGAGGCTGATACGTCAAATATCCAGGTCCAGCCCACAAGGAAGGAATTTGAAGGAGATATTACGCTTGTGGTTTTTCCATTACTGAAATATTCGGGTAAATCACCCGAAGATACCGCTAATGATCTGGGTAATTATTTGCTGAAGTCAACCCCGGGAATAAGCACATTTTACGTTGTAAAGGGATTTCTTAACCTGCAGGTCAGTAATTCAGCATGGCTCGGTGAATTTATTAAGCTGTGGACTGCCGGGGAAACTAATGATTTATACAAAAAAGGCCAGACCATACTTGTAGAATACTCATCACCCAATACCAATAAACCATTACACCTCGGGCATATAAGAAATAATCTCCTGGGTTTTTCCCTCTCCCGGATACTGACTGAATGCGGGCACAGGGTATTTAAAACCAATATAGTAAACGACAGGGGAATACATATTTGTAAATCAATGCTGGCATGGAAACTTTTCGGACAGGGTAAAACCCCGGCTGATACAGGTATGAAGGGTGATCATTTTGTGGGACAATTCTATGTTGAGTTTGAAACTGCATACAAAAAAGAAATAAATGAGCTCATCCAGAAAGGCATGACAGCAGAGGAAGCAGCAGAAAGCTCAGAGCTTATGGCCGGCGCCAGGGATCTTCTCAGGAAGTGGGAGGCAGGCGACAGGGAGACTGTTGGCCTCTGGATGAAAATGAACAGCTGGGTTTACGAAGGATTTAATATTACATATGAAGCCCTGGGGGTTGATTTTGATAAAATATATTATGAATCTGAAACTTATATGCTGGGGCGGGAGATAGTTGAGGCTGGCCTGCAAAAAGGAATTTTTTACAGGAAAGAGGATGGCTCTGTCTGGGTAAACCTTTCAGCCGACAGCCTGGATGAAAAACTGTTATTAAGAGCAGATGGAACGGCTGTCTATATGACACAGGATCTGGGTACGGCAGTTGAAAGATATAATGATTATAAGTTCGATCATCAATACTATGTGGTCGGAAACGAACAAAATTATCATTTCCAGGTCCTGAAATTAATATTGAAAAAACTCGGTTATGAATGGGCTGAGGGAATTCATCATTTCTCCTATGGCATGGTCAACCTGCCTGAAGGTAAAATGAAATCACGGGAAGGAAAGGTTGTGGATGCTGATGACCTGATTGATAACATGATACATACAGCAAGGGAGATGGCGGAGGAACTGGGCAAGCTCCACGATTACGGTGATGAGGAAAAAGAAGCAATATACCGCAAGATCGGACTGGCTGCACTGAAATACTTTATTCTTAAAGTTGATCCCCGAAAAAACATGATGTTCAATCCCCGGGAATCAATTGATTTTAATGGCAATACGGGACCTTTCATACAATATACCTATGCCAGGATAAAATCTGTGCTGAGACTGGCACAGGATAAAGGATATTCAGTTATTGAAATCAGCACCGACCTGGTATTGAATGAAAAGGAATCAGACCTTGTTAAACTTCTAAGAAAGTATGAAAGTGTGGTGAAGGAGGCAGCACAATCACTTAATCCTTCGGTTATTGCAAATTATGCCTATGAGCTTGCCAGGGAATATAATCAGTTTTACCATGACCATACCATCCTTGGTGAGCATGATCCCGGCCTAAGGAATTTCAGGATAGCTTTATCGGAATATACAGGCAAAATAATAAACAAGTCGATGTGCTTGCTCGGCATTGAGATGCCTGAGAGAATGTAATATTATTAATATATTTGAGAAGTATAAAAAAGGGTAAGAGTGATGTTTGAAAATTTAACTGACAGGCTGGAGAGATCTTTTAAGATGCTTAAAGGGCAGGGAAGGATAACGGAGATAAATATTGCTGAAACCTTAAAAGATGTACGACGTGCACTCCTGGATGCTGATGTTAACTACAAAATAGCAAAGAATTTTACCGATACGGTAAAGGAGAAAGCCCTTGGCCAGAATGTCCTGAATGCTGTCAAACCATCGCAAATGATGGTGAAAATTGTTCATGATGAGCTGGTAAGCCTTATGGGCGGTGAAAAGGCCGATATTAACCTTAAAGGAAATCCCGGCATTGTCCTTGTGGCAGGATTACAGGGGTCCGGAAAAACTACCTTCTGCGGTAAACTTGCACGTATGCTGAAAAGCAAGAATGCGAAAAATCCTATGCTGGTGGCAGGCGACGTGTACCGGCCTGCTGCTATTGAACAGCTGAAAGTGCTTGGTGAACAGGCAGGAGTGCCCGTATATACTGAAGAAGATAACAGGAACCCGGTACAAATAGTTAAAAGAGCAATCAGGGAAGCAAAAAATTCGGGGATTGACGTGCTGATTATTGATACAGCAGGCCGACTGGCTATTGACCGGCAAATGATGGATGAAATAGCATCTATTAAGGAAGCTGTCAGCCCGCACGAAATTTTGTTTGTGGTAGATTCAATGACCGGACAGGATGCTGTGAATACCGCCAAAGAATTTAATGACCGGCTGGATTTCGACGGGGTGGTTCTTACCAAGCTGGACGGTGATACCAGGGGAGGGGCAGCCCTGTCAATCAGGGGTGTTGTTAATAAACCAATTAAATTCATTGGCTCAGGAGAGAAGCTGGATGCCATTGAATTATTTCATCCCGACAGGATGGCCGACAGGATCCTGGGGATGGGTGATATAGTATCACTTGTTGAAAAAGCCCAGGAACAGTATGATGAGCGTGAAGCCGCACTGATAAAGAAGAAAATAGCAAAGAACCAGTTCGACTTCAATGACTTTATTTCCCAGATACGGCAAATAAAGAAGATGGGTAATGTGAAGGACCTGATGGCAATGATACCAGGTGTGGGTAAGGCAATTAAAAACCTTGATATCGACGATGACGCATTTAAAGGTATAGAGGCAATAATCCATAGCATGACCCCCGATGAGCGTTCTAACCCGGTTATTATAAACGGCAGCCGCAGAAAAAGAATAGCCCTGGGCTCAGGTACAACGGTACAGGAGGTAAACCAGCTGCTCAAGCAGTTTAATGAAACACGGAAAATGATGAAAGCCGTGTCAGGCAGGGGAGGAGCCGCCCAGCTGTCAAATATGCTCAGAACCAAATAAAACTTGATATGTATACATTAATCGATGGAAAAAAAGTATCCTCTGATATCAAACTGGAAATTGCAGAGGAAGTTAAAAAATTTAAGAAAGAAACAGGTAAAGTACCCCATCTTGCAGCCGTTCTTGTAGGCAACGACGGTGCCAGCGAAACCTACGTATCGCATAAAGTAAAGGCCTGTGAACAGGTGGGCTTTAAATCAACTCTTATCCGCATGGAAGAAAGCGTGAGCGAAAAAGAATTGCTAGATAAAGTTGGTGAACTGAATGGTGATAAGGGCATTGATGGCTTTATTGTACAGCTTCCCCTGCCTGATCATATATCTGAAGACAAGGTTATCGAAGCAGTCGACCCCGAAAAGGATGTAGATGGCTTTAACCCTGTGAACCTGGGGAAGATGACAATAGGATTACCTTCCTTCGTGCCGGCTACCCCTTCAGGAATTATGGAGCTTATAAAAAGATATAATATAGAAACATCTGGCAAGAATTGTGTGGTAATAGGAAGAAGTAATATTGTTGGCAGGCCTGTGAGCATACTCCTGTCAAAAAAGGGAGTGGACGCAACAGTTACTCTTGTTCACAGCCGTACAAAAAACCTCGAAGAAATAGTCCGGAGAGCAGAGATCATTATTGCAGCCATAGGTATACCTGAATTTGTAAAAGCAGATATGGTGTCAGAAGGCACCGTAATTATCGATGTGGGTACAACCAGGGTTAAATCGGATAAAACAAAATCAGGATGGAAACTGAAAGGTGATGTTGATTTTGACAATGTAGCTCCCAAATGCTCTTACATAACACCTGTACCGGGGGGTGTGGGACCCATGACTATTGTGTCCTTGCTGCAGAATACACTGAAGGCCTGCAAGCAAAAATACTAAGAACCCTCGGCAAGAACCCCGAGGTCAATTCCCCTTAAATAAAGGTCGTAACCACCAAGTCCTGAAGGGCGGTCTGAGGAAAATAAAAGGAAGTGATTACCGAAACCCGGACAGCTGCCAATAAGTGGCCTGTATTCATTATGTTCGGTATTTATCTCCGGTCCCATATTATATGGACTGCTCCATTTCCCGTCACGAAAGACCGAATAGTACAGGTCAAAGCCTCCCAGGCCACCGGGCCTGTCAGAAGTAAATACCATTATGCTATCCCTGACAAAGGGGCATTTGTCATCATAAACACTGTTCACACTGTCAGTAACACTCAGGCTGACAGGGTCTCCCTTAAGCCAGGCATCAAATTGTATATCCTTATTTATTTCAGCTTGCTTAATGTCAAAATTACCGTCACTGTCATTGGTTAAATAAACAGTCGTAAAATCACTGTCAAAACAGATATAAGCATCATTGGAATCACTGTTTAAGGCGCTTATGTCAGCAGGTTCCTGTCCGAAAAGAGAAGCATCAGGATTTGCTGGTGAATAATAAAGATATTTGAGATTCAGGCTCCCTGAAGTATTAGCACCGGCATAAAAGAAATATTCAAGACCATTTTCACTGTTGAAAAGCCTGTATGGGCCAAGCTCATCCCTGTCTGTATTAACCTTGTCTTCCAGACCCTCATAAAAAGAATTATGGAACATGAAACTTTCAATGCAGAAACCTGCATCAACCTGACTGAAGGCAAAATATATAAAACCTGTAATAATGTTAAAATGTGATCCCTGGCTGTTCCTGTTACTGGAAAACATGACAGGCAACTCTCCCGCCAGCTGGGGCAAGGCTACATTGAAATCATCCCAGGCTGAATTGATGCCTTCCAGGTTATATGTTTCCTCGGGGAAAAAACCTGTCTCATAATTTATTTCACCTTCATCCTTTTTTAAGCAGCTGCTGACAATTATCAACACCATAAAGACACTAAGATATATTTTTATTGTCCTTTTCATTCGTTTAAAATTTTATAATTAACTGAATATAACTTAATTAAAAATCTGAGAACGAATGCAGGCGCTTACTTACAGTAAAACTGTTCGTGAGCTCGCTGTGCCCGGTTCGCTCCCGCATGAAAAATTTAGTCATCTTCTATTGTGAAGTAAGAGATTAAATTTATTCATGTTCGTTTCATTTATTTGAAAAATTAATTGGTACATATCAAAAGTAGATAAAAATTATAATCAAAAAAAACCGGGCTGAAACCCGGCTCTTTGAAGGTAGAATTTAGGTTAATTTTAGGGTAATTAAGGATATGAAGGTAACTTAAAATCTCTCCTTTAATTACAAATGTAAGATGAACATCAGGCATAAATGGTTGCGTTTGTTTTTTTTCTTTATAGTATTTTTTTTAACAATCAGGGCTTCTTTATTGTATTAGAGCTGTTTAAAAAAATATGGACATGTTTATAAATCGAAGCGACCCGTGGAGATTGTCTGATAAAATGTATTATTTTTGCATGAAATATAATTTGAGTTGATGGAAGACCAGGGATTTGGAAACATAGAGGAGGAGATACTTGAAATAGTGAAGCGTTACGAGCGGATGCGCGATAATAATGAAAACTATTTCTTTGATGTTGCTGAGTTTGAAACATTAATAGATTATTATCTCGAGATTAATGATGTTAATTATGCTTTTGAAGTTGCTGAATCAGCCTGTCAGCAACACCCGGCTTCAACATCAATCCAGGTAAAGAAGGCAAAGGTACTCATCGATAAGGGACGGCCCCTGGATGTGCTGAAAATAACCAAGGTGATAGAGAAAATAGAAGTCAGCAATTATGAGGTATTCCTCCTTAAGGGAGCCGCACTGGGTATGCTTGGCGATCTTAACGGAACCAGAAAATACTTTGATATAGCTCTTTCCCTTGATGAAACAGAGCAAATAAATATCCTTATTAACATAACAGGGATACTGAATGACCTGAATCATTACAAATTGCTCACCAGGTACCTTGAACGCCTGGCTGAACTGGAGCCTGAAGATACAAATCACCTCTATGACCTGGCATTTGCTTTTGAGAAGCTTGGAGAATATAAGAGCAGTATTAAATACTACAAGAAATACCTCGACATGGAACCTTTCTCTGATAATGCCTGGTATAACCTGGGTCTTCTTTATACCAGGGAAGGGATGATGAAAAAAGCCCTCGATGCCTATGAATTTTCAGTTGCGGTAAACCCTGATAATTTCTTTGCTATTTTTAATATGGCAAATATCCTCAGCAAGGAAGGTAAGTACAGGGAAGCCCTGGAAGCATATCACCATTACCTTGAATATGAGGATGAAAGCTCAGAGGCTATGACATATGCAGCCGAGTGTTACGAAAAAACGGGAGATCGCACCAGGGCCTTTAAAATGTATAATGACGCAATTGACCTTGATCCTGACTTTTCTGAACCCTGGTACGGCTTAGGCTTGCTGATGATGGATGAGAAACCGGAAGAGAGTATAAAATATTTAAGCAAAGCGGTGTCGCTTAAAGATGACGAATACGAATACTGGTATTACCTCTCTGAAGCTTATTATAACTGCCACAGGATAAAAGAAGCATTCAGATCTCTAATCAAGTCAGTAAATATCAATCCTTATTATGACCTCGCATGGCTCAAAATAGGAAAAATTATTATTGAGGGCGGATATTATACCCATGCATCCGGAATACTTGAAAAAGGAATGAAGGTAATAGGTGATGTTCATGGCATAAGGTATATTCTTGCTTCAACTTATTTATACTCTGGGGATAAGGTATCTTTCAGACTGCATTTTGAAAAAGCCATGAATGAGTCCCCTTCCCTTTTTGGCTTTTACAGACCGCTATTCCCTGATAATATGATTGACAGGAAAATACATAAACTTATTAAAAAGAATATAAACGGTTAACATTATGATGGTAAATTTGCCGGGAATGCCCGACAGAAAAGTTAAACCGCGAACGGGCGGACTCACAATGGTAATGGATAAGGGTTTGAGCCTCAGGGAGGCAGAAGACCTGATGAGTGTTGGAAGTGAGTATATTGATTACCTTAAACTTGGATTCGGAACCTCTGTTTTTACTCCTGATGTAAGGGAAAAGGTGGAAGTATATGAGGCAGCAGGTGTAAGAACATACCTCGGAGGTACCCTCTTTGAGGCTTTTGTTATCAGGGATATGTTCGATGATTACATTGAGTTGCTGGAGAAACTGGGGATCAGGTCTGTTGAGGTATCAGATGGATCATTCGAGATGGACCAGGACAGGAAAACAGCCTATATAAAAAAGTTGTCGGAGAAGTATTATGTTCTTTCTGAAGTAGGTTCCAAGAAAAAAGATGTGGTATACAGCCCGGAAGAATGGGTGGAAATGATGGTCTCAGAACTGGAGGCTGGCTCTGATAAGGTGATAGCTGAAGCAAGGGAAAGCGGAACCACAGGTATCTATAACAGCGACGGCTCAATTAACACAGTACTGATCGATAAACTGTCGATTGATGTAGGTTTCGACCGTATAATCTGGGAAGCTCCTTTAAAATCACAGCAGGCATGGTTCATAAAACAATTTGGAGCAAATGTTAATCTCGGTAATATTGCTCCTGATGAAATAATAGCCCTTGAATCACTCAGGAACGGATTGAGGGGAGACACCTTTTTCCAGTTCCTGCCAGGTCAGTAAATAGATATGAGTAAATTTTCAGATTATAGCCTGCTCTTCCTCAAAGGAATGGGCATGGGTGCAGCTGATGTCGTTCCCGGCGTTTCAGGTGGCACAATTGCCTTTATTACCGGTATATACGAAGAACTCATAAGTTCAATAAAATCAGTCGGACTGGAGGCTCTTAAATTACTTCTTAAATTTAAGGTTTCACTTTTCTGGAAAAGGATAAACGGTAATTTCCTTCTTGCTGTTTTTGGCGGTATACTCTTGAGTATTTTTTCCCTGGCCCGGCTGCTCAAATGGATGATGGAAAATCATCCCATATTAATCTGGGCCTTTTTCTTCGGACTAATACTGGCATCTGCACTAATCGTGATCAGGAAAATAAACTCATGGAATTTTACCCGCCTGACAGGATTGCTCGCAGGGAGCATACTGATGTTTTTTATTACCCGCTTTGCACCGGCACAGACAAGCGATGCCTACTGGTATATTTTTATTGCTGGTGCTATCGCTATCTGCGCAATGATACTTCCCGGAATATCAGGTGCCTTTATCCTGCTTATTCTGGGAAAGTACCAGTTTATACTGGGAGCTGTGAGCGATTTTAACATACCTGTACTGCTTATATTCGGCCTTGGAGTTATTACCGGGCTGCTCAGTTTCGCCAACCTGCTCTCATGGCTGTTCAGGAAATATCACGATCTGACCATAGCAGTGCTGGCCGGTTTTATCATAGGGTCGCTCAATAAAATATGGCCCTGGAAAGAAACGATCAGTTCCGTGATAGATAGACGCGGAGAAACAATACCACTGGTACAGCGTAATATTTTACCCCACCTTTACAGGGATATAACAGGTAGTGAACCCTACTTCCTACAGGCAGTCCTGCTGATGATAACGGCCTCTGCCATAGTATTATTTCTGGATAAGCTGAGCTCAAGATGAGTATGAAACGATATGGGCTGATAGGATACCCGCTTCATCATTCTTTTTCAGAGAACTATTTTATGAATAAGTTCCGTAATGAGAAAGTGGATGCTGTATATAATAATTTCCCGATTAAAACAATTGCTGAATTCCCGGATCTTATCAAAAAATACCCTGATCTTAATGGATTAAATGTTACTCATCCATACAAAGCATCAATTATTAATTATATGGATGATATTGACAATGCAGCTCTGAAAGCCAACGCTGTTAATGTAATACATATTACCCGGAAAGGATCTAAGCGAACATTAAAAGGATTCAATACCGATACCGATGGTTTTGTTTTGTCATTGAAACCTTTAATAGACAATAGTATAACTAAGGCACTGGTGCTTGGTACAGGCGGGGCTTCACGTGCTGTCCAGGCAGGCCTCGAAAGGCTTGGAATAGACTGTTCCGTAGTGTCCCGCAATAAGATAAAAGCTGACCTTGGCTATGCTGACCTGACAGGTGAATTTATCACTGATTACCGGCTAATAATAAATGCAACACCCCTGGGCATGTATCCCGATACAACCAGCGCTCCCGATATTCCTTATGAATCGCTGGGGAAAGGATGTATTCTTTTCGACCTGGTTTATAATCCCCCGGAATCTCTTTTCCTGAAAAGAGGGAAGGAGAGGGCTTGTACGATAAAGAATGGCATGGAGATGCTACATATCCAGGCTGAAAAAACATGGGAAATATGGACTTCATGCTTTTCCGGGGGAACTTAAGGAGTAAGGATACTCAACCAGTGTTAAAAAGAGTCCCTTGGCAGGAGCAGACATCCCTGCATTATTCCGATCCTTTGATTCAATAAGATGCTCGAAATCTGATATGCTGAGCTTACCTGTGCCTGTATTAATCATTGTTCCAACAATTGCCCTGACCATATTTCTTAAAAACCTGTCAGACCTGATAATAAAGATATATCCCGTATCAGTGATGAACCATCTTGCATGAGTAATACGGCAGTTATTTGTCTTAACATCGCTATGTAACTTGCTGAAGCTGGTAAAATCATTGTATTTCAATAAAATATCACAGGCCTTATTCATGTCGGTAACTGACAGGTAGCCATACCTGTGCCAGGCCAGGTCTGCCATGAAAGGGTCTTTGTTCCTGGTAATATGATATTCATAAGTCCGGAATAAGGCATCAAAGCGTGCATGGGCATCCCTGGTTACCCTGTGAATGGCCCTTACTTCGATATCGTCAGGCAAATGACGGTTAAGCCGGAATATTAAATTTTCTTTTTGCAGGCCCAGTTCTGTTTCAGAATCAAAATGGGCAATGAAATATCTGGCGTGCACTCCGGTATCAGTCCTGCCACATCCGGTAGTTGAAATTTGTTGCTGCAGGATAACAGAGAGTGAATTTTCAACTGTTTCCTGGACTGTTTGGCTGCCTGCCTGTACCTGCCATCCATGATAAGCAGTACCTCGATAGGATAATTGTAAAAAATACCTGAATCCTTTCATCATATGCAAATATAATGAAATGGCTAATTTAAGCTGCCTGCCTTTCGATTACCAGAATATTGCATATAATAATGCCAGTATGAGTAAAATTACATATGAAGACACATTAAAGGCTTTGCCAGTCTTAAACATTGATGAAACCAGTCTGATACCTTTCGCATCATCGTCTTCCTTATTGGTGGTAAGGCTTATACCGAGTATAATAACCGTGGTGATCAGGAATGTATATAACATCTGATCCATCCAGGGAAGGTCAATAATGCTTAATTTGAGTATTAAAGCAACAGGAATGGAAGAGATGGCGCCTATAATTGCACCCCTTGAATTAGCCTTTTTCCAGAATAAGCCCATAATGAAAACGGCAAGTATACCCGGGCTGACAATTCCCGTGTATTCCTGTATATATTGAAAAGCCTGTTCAATATTTTGCAACAGGGGTGCAACAAGGATGGCAATAATAAGAGCAGAAAAAGCAGCTATTCTTCCTACCCTGACAGTTACTTTGTCAGAGGCATCCTTGTTGAAATACGGCTTGTAAATATCCATTGTGAAAATGGTTGATGTTGAGTTAAGCATCGATGCCAGTGATGACACAATAGCAGCGGCCAGGGCAGCTACAACAATCCCTTTCAGTCCGGAAGGTATAAAAGTGCTTATAAGCCAGGGAAAGGCCTTGTCGTAATTTGTAGTGCCATCAGCCTTGGTAAATGATTCAACAACACCGGGAATGATATTTGTACCCTCAGGCTGTGTGTACATAACCCATACAATAATACCCGGAATTACAATAAATAACGGTATAAGAAGCTTCAGGAAGGCGGCAAATGCAATCCCACGCTGTGCTTCGCGTAAGGATTTTGCAGCTAATGTCCTCTGAATAATATACTGGTTGAATCCCCAGTAATACAGGTTGGCAATCCACATACCACCAATAAGTACACCAATCCCCGGAAGATTAAAATACTCGGGGTTGTCCCTGGAAAGTATCATGTGAAACTTGTCACCGGCTGTATGATAAACATGACTGATCCCATTGCCCAGCCCACCATCAGGTGTTACTTTGTCAAGAGCTATTATGGTGGTAATTATTCCTCCAATCACAAGGAGGGCAACCTGGATAATATCGGTCCATGCCACTGCAGACAGGCCACCGTACAGTGAATATGCTGCTGCAACAAAGGCCAGCCCTATTATTGCGTAAATCAATATTGAACCATCTCCCGTCCCTATTATTGTATCAATGGCTTTGGCACCCAGAAAAAGTACCGAGGTCAGGTTAACGAAAATAAACAGAGCGATCCAGAATACCGCCAGAATTGTTTTCAATGATTTATTGAACCTTTTCTCAACAAATTCCGGAATAGTATAGATGCCTTTCTCAATGAAAATCGGAAGGAAGAATTTGCCTACGATGATCAGGGTTGCCGCAGCCATCCATTCATATGTGGCAATGGCAAGACCAATGGCAAAGCCTGAACCTGACATTCCAATCATCTGTTCAGCTGAGATATTGGCAGCAATCAGAGAGGCTCCAATTGCCCACCAGGGTAATGATTTGCTCGCAAGGAAATAGTCTTCAGCATTTCTGCCCGTGCCCTTTTTGTCACGGGAAACCCATAAACCAAGAGCAATCAGACCTACAGCATATACTATGAAGATCGTGTAATCCAGAAAAGCAAAATTACCGTTCATTTTGAAAGAAATTAGTTAGTTGCTGAATTAAAATCTCAAAAATAACATATATTATTAATTCCTATGGAATTTTTATTTATAATCTCTTTAAATTAATATCCCTCATTTAAGGGAAATACATAAGAATTATATTTACGTTTTATTAGCTTAAATTACGGGAAATATTTATTAAAAAATATGAAAAAGTCAGTTTCAAGGGGTTTTGCAAGTGATAACAATGCAGGAATACATCCTCAGATTCTTAAAGAACTCGAAAGTGTAAATAATGGCCATGTTATTGCTTATGGTGATGACCGGTATACCAGGGAGGCAGAAGAACTTTTCAGGATAATCTTCGGACCTTCAACAGAGGTTTATTTTGTTTTTACCGGTACTGCTGCAAATGTGCTTGGACTAACCGGGATAACAAGGTCCTGGAATTCAGTTATAACGGCTTTTACCGCCCACATTGGGCAGGATGAATGCGGGGCTCCGGAGAAATTTACAGGCTGCAAGCTGCTGACTGTTGATACAGGCGATGGTAAACTGAGAAAGGAAGACCTGGGGAAGCATCTGCATGGCTTTGATTTTGAGCATCATTCACAGCCAAAGGTTGTTTCAATTACCCAGGCAACGGAGATGGGAACAGTATATACGCCTGAAGAGATACGTGACCTGGCCGATTTTGTGCACAGCTATGATATGCTTTTACATATGGACGGAGCAAGGATTGCCAATGCCGCCGCTTCACTGAACCTTCCTTTCAGGGATTTTACCACGGAGGCTGGAGTGGATGTATTGTCATTCGGGGGCACAAAAAATGGAATGATGTACGGGGAAGCAGTCTGTTTCCTTAAAGAAGGTCTGTCTGAAAACTTTAAATATATCCGGAAGCAGGGTATGCAGCTAGCATCAAAAATGCGTTACGTATCAGCACAGTTTATTGCGTATTTCAGGAATGACCTGTGGCTTGAAAATGCAAGGCATGCGAACATGATGGGACGAAAGCTGGCTGATCGCATTGGTAAGATAGAAGGGGTAAGAATCACACAGGAAGTAAATGCAAACGGGGTATTTGTAATTCTGCCTGCTGAAGTGGCTGCTGAAGTGAGGTCAAGATATTTCTTTTACCCATGGAACGAGGTATTGTCTGAGTACAGGCTGATGACAAGCTGGGATACAACTGAGAAAGATATAGAGGGTTTTGCTGACCTGCTGGAAAAGAAAATGAAAGAATTCTATGGTTGATCTCAGGGTAATAAAAGGGAACTGTCACCATAACTGAGGAAGCGAAAATCATTATCAAGGGAATAATCGTAAATTCTTTTCCAGTCATCGCCTGCAAAGGCAGCCACAAGTAACAACAGTGTGCTGCCCGGCAAATGATAGTTTGTTATTAATCCTTCCGCTATTCTCATCCGGTATCCGGGGACTATTATTATACCCGTCCTGGCCTCCAGATATTGAAGCTTATTCTTATCCATGAAATCCAGTATTGTTACCATAGCTTCTCTATAGTCAATATCCGAATTATTATCATAGGGATACCATTGTTCAAGGCTGATTTTCTCACCGGGCACTATGGCTCCTTCCCTTATTTTATGCCCGATCCAGTAGAGGCTTTCAAGGGTGCGAAGTGAGGTCGTGCCAACGGCAATAACCCGCCCTCCGGTAATTTTTTCAATGACCTCTCTTTCAATCCTGAAATGTTCAATATGCATGCTGTGACCGCCTGCAGTAGCTGATTTTACCGGGATAAATGTTCCGGCTCCCACATGGAGGCTTATTGCATGAGTTCGTATACCTCTCTCCCTAAGGTCTGAAAGAACACCTTCTGTAAAATGTAAACCAGCCGTAGGAGCAGCCACAGATCCATCATCCCTTGAATAAACTGTCTGATACCTTGTTTTGTCAATGACCTCATCTTCCCTTTTGAGGTAAGGGGGAACAGGAACATGCCCTGCAATATCCAGTATCTCGCTGAAGCACAATTGCTCATTATCCCATCTGAACCTTACGAGACTTTCTTTTTCCATGCTTTCAATCTGCTCGGCATATAGCTTAACCTTATTGTTGTTGTACTGCAGTTCCATCTTCAGGGCGCCACTCTTCCATTTCTTACGCCTACCTACAAGACATCGCCATTCAACTGTCTTCCTCGCAGAAAAATTGCTCTCGTAATCTGACGGTTTTGCAGGTTCAAGACAGAATATCTCAATTATGGCACCAGTTGGCTTCCTGAATATGAGCCTTGCCCTTATTACCCTTGTCTGGTTATATACGAGAATATCACCTTCTGAGAGGTAATTGCCAAGATTATAGAAAATATCATGACTTATGCTTCCCTTATTATATATCAGCAGTTTTGATGAATCTCTCCTTTTTAAGGGATACCTTGCAATTTTCTCCTCTGGCAATACGTAGGTATAATCCTTGATTTTTATATTTCGGGGATCTTCAGTCACCTTGAACCATAAATATTAAAACGGGAACATTAAACTTTAAATGCTCACCCAGGATGGCCAAAAATAACTAAATTTGTTGGTAGCAGCATTTAAAATTAAACTAAAAGAAGCAATATGGTCTATAAAAGTATTGATCCGTACACAGGAAAATTGAATAAACAATATGAACTGATCAGTAACGAGGAACTGGAGAATATAATTTTTTCATCCTCGCGGGCATTCAGAAAGTGGAGAAAGCTGAATATTGAAAAAAGGCAGGATTATCTTCTCAGGCTTGCCGATCTCCTGGAGATAGAAAAAGACTTTCACGCGGCAAGCATAACATCCGAGATGGGCAAACCAATCAGTCAGTCTCTTGCCGAGGTGGAAAAGAGTGCTTTGGCCTGCAGGTATTATGGAGAACGGGCGGATGAGTTTCTAAAACCCCGGAAACATCCATCATCGGCAGGATCTTCAATGATACGATTCGATCCACAGGGGATAGTCCTGGCCATCATGCCCTGGAATTTTCCGTACTGGCAGGTAATCAGATGTCTGGCTCCGGCCCTGGCTGCAGGAAATACCGTCCTTCTGAAACATGCCTCCAATGTGCCTCAATGCGCTGAAAATATTGAGAATGCAGTTATTAAAGCAGGATTCCCGGCTGATGTATTCAGGAACCTTTTCATGGATTACAACCAGGTATCAAAGGTTCTGGATTCAGAGTATGTAAGATCAATAAGCCTGACGGGCAGTAATACCGCAGCAGAAAAGATTGCTGCAAAGGCAGGATCAAAGATCAAAAAACTGGTGCTTGAACTGGGAGGTAATGATGCTTTTATCGTATTTGACGATGCTGAACTGGAGAAAGCTGCAGAAGCCCTTGTTTACGGACGATTTCAAAATACGGGTCAGAGTTGCATCGCTTCAAAGAGACTCTTTGTTCATGAACGGGTATACCCCGAATTCCTGAACCTTATAACAGGACGAATTAAGACTCTCAGGATGGGTAACCCTTTACTGCAGGATACCTTTATCGGCCCCCTTGTGAATAAAACCGCGGTAATGGAACTGGAACGTCAGCTGAACCATACCGTTGACATGGGCGCCGAAATAATCCTGGGTGGTAAATACGGCAAGCCGCGTGACTGCTTCTTTGAGCCTACTGTCCTTGTTAATGTGTCCTATGAGAGCCCTCTTGCCAGGGAAGAAGTGTTCGGACCCATATTACCGGTTTTTAGTTTCAGGGATTATGACGAACTGGTTTGCAGGGTGAATGATTCAAGGTTCGGCTTAGGCTGCTCGGTATTTACCGGAAACAGTAAAATTATTGAACAATTATCTGAAGATGTTGATACCGGAACAATTGCATTTAACAGTTTTACAAAATCTGATCCGGCCGTTCCTTTTGGTGGGGTGAAGGAGTCAGGCTATGGAAGGGAACTATCTGAATATGGGCTTATGGAGTTTGTAAATATAAAAACTATTACTGTATTCTGATTGTAAATAATTGATTAACTTTGCAATGCAGCAAACCGTTCTGTCGCTCCATGCTAATGTGCATGGGGAGGAAAGTCCGGACAACACAGAGCACCATACTTCCTAACGGGAAGATACCCGCGAGGGTATAGTAACGTAACAGAAAATAACCGCCCCGAGCAATCGGGGTAAGGGTGAAAAGGTGAGGTAAGGGCTCACCGGGCCCCGTGGCGACACGGGGTGCCGTACGTCTTATGGGTTGAAAGACCATGTATACCGGCGCTGAGGATTGCTCGTCCGATGCCGGGGGGTAGGTCGTTAAAGCCGTTCAGCAATGACCGGCGTAGAGAAATGACAGGATACCAGTCTGTTTATCTCTGTGAGATTGAAGGACTGGTAACAGAATCCGGCTTACAGGTTTGCTGCATTATTTTATTAAAAAGACTGATTGTCCATTCTCCCTGCCAAATTCATTTCTTCCAGAGAATTTTTAGCCTTTCCCTGAATTCTTTTTCCCGTGCATTGTCTCCGGGGGTATAGAATTCCCTTTCACTTAATTCGTCAGGCAGATATTCCTCTTTCGTAAAATGACCTTCATATGAATGCGGATATTTATACTCTTTACCATAGCCAAGGTCTTTCATAAGCCTTGTTGGGGCATTACGAAGATGCAGTGGCACAGGCCTGTCACCTGATCGTTCAACCTCGCTGAGGGCTTTTTCGATAGCCATGTAGGCAGTATTGCTTTTTGGTGAACATGCCAGGTATATGGCTGTCTCAGAAAGTATTATACGTGACTCAGGCCATCCGGTAAGGTGAACGGCATCAAAACATGCCTGTGCAATTAAAAGTGCATTCGGATTTGCAAGGCCTATATCCTCTGCTGCAAGTATCAGTAGCCGTCGTGCTATGAATTTAACGTCCTCACCACCTTTCACCATCCTTGCAAGCCAGTAAACGGCAGCATTGGGATCGCTCCCCCTGATTGATTTGATAAAAGCTGAAATAATATCGTAATGTTGTTCTCCACCCTTGTCATAAAGGGCCATGTTATTCTGTATATGATTCATTACCTTTTCGTCGGTAATAATGATCTTCCCTTTCTTGTCAGCCAGTGCCTGGAGCTCAGAAAAAATGGTCAGCTCAAGAGCATTGTAGAGTTTACGGGCATCTCCGCCTGAACTTTTTACAAGGGCACTGTATTCGGTAATCTCAATATCCAGGTCCTTCAAGTAACGGTCTTGTTTTAAAGCCCTGTCAGCCAGAAGCCTGAGATCTTTGTCCTGGAGCGCTTTAAGTACATATACCTGGCAGCGGGATAGGAGCGGGGAGATAATTTCGAAGGAAGGATTCTCAGTTGTGGCACCTATAAGAATAATTATACCCTTTTCAATCGCACCAAGCAGGGAATCCTGCTGGGATTTGGAAAAGCGGTGGATCTCATCAATAAACAGGATAGGACTGGGATTATCAAAGAATTGCTGTTTTTTTGCTTTATCTATGGTTTCCCTTACATCTTTTACTCCTGAATGCACCGCACTTATCTGGTAAAATGGCCTTTTGTGCATTGAAGCAATTATCCCTGCCAGGGTCGTTTTGCCTACTCCCGGTGGGCCCCAGAGAATGAAGGATGGTATACCTCCAGATTCGAGGTTTTTTCTCAATGTGGAATTAAGTCCGGTGAGATGATCCTGCCCGACATAATCTGACAGGGCAGAAGGCCTCATCCTTTCTGCAAGGGGTTTGTTCGATAACATAACGATGTTTTCAGCAAAATTAGTAAATGAAAGCGAAATACCGGCAGCTTATTTATCTCTTCATTACATTGCAGAAGTCACGGTAGGCTTTCAGTATGTTACCTGCTTGTAATACAAGGTTTTTCGTTTCGGTCAGAAGATCAAGGTAGAGGAGTGTTGCCTTTGTTCCCGATGCACCTTTTTTAATTCGCTTTACCTGTTTCTTTCGAATGGTATCAATAAAATCAATAAGCTTGGCCTGCTTGTCAAAAGATTGCCTTATATTATCGAAATTATTTGATTTTAGAATGGCGACCAGGAAATTGAGGTATTCACCCAGCTCACGGCTGAGATTCGTGAGGTCATCCTGCTGTTCAGGGCTTAGGGGCTGATGATTATTATCAACATGCCTGTAGGCAGGGTTGAAAACATATGACAATGAATGTGCGCTTTCCCTGAGGTAATCGTGTATCTGAACATAATATGGTCCTGCATCTATCCTGGAATCGTCCAGTGTCCTGATAAACTTATGGACATTGTCCTTCTTCAGTTTTGCGGAAATATCAAAATGTTTTATTTCTTTTTTGATATTTCTGAGACTTTTCAGCTTTTCCTTCATGAAGGAAATTATAGTCTTATCATAAAGTGAGGAAACGGTAAGAAGCTCTTTAATGAGCATATCCCTGGTAATGTCGGTAATCGCCTCCTCGTTTTCAGTGGCTTCAAGTTCGGCCTCGCGGTCATTGGCCTCCTTGACCCTGTTTTTGTGTGCCTTGTAATTGCCAAAAAGTATTAAAAGGATTAAGACAATTACGATCAGTATACCTATGAATCCTGTCCAATTTATGAATAATGCTATCAGGAATGCACTGATAAAAGCAGCCATTGCCGTGAAGAACCAACCTGTAATCACAATCATAACCCCTGATATGCGGTAAACTGCGGTTTCCCTGCCCCATGCCCTGTCGGCCAGTGAAGTTCCCATTGCAACCATAAATGTAACATAGGTTGTTGACAGGGGAAGTTTGAGAGAGGTGGCAAAAGCAATTAATATGCTTGCTACCACCATATTTATTGACGCCCGCAATTGGTCAAATGAAGCATCTTCTTTTTTGTTCCTTTCTTTTATTTTGGAAGTATCAAACCTGGTATTTAACCATTTTTTTACATTTCTGGGGAAAATTTTACCAAAACCATCTGATATTTGCGTACTTAACCTTACCATCGACCGGGCCAGGCCAAGTGATTTAAACTTTTCTTCTCCTTCATCCTGTTGCGCAAGACTTATCTCCGTCTGGCTTACTGTTCTGGATTTTTTTGAAAACCAGAGTGCCAGAGCCATAATAATCCCGGCAATGAGGAGGAAATATGTGGGTGTTTTTATCTGCTCCGCAAGTGCTGTCATAGGTAATTGATCGGGCGAAATGCCACTGGCCATCCATGCCTTGAACGATTCGAAACCTGCAAGGGGCACACCTATAAAGTTTATAAGGTCGTTTCCTGCAAAGGCCATCGCGAGTGAGAAGGTACCAACCAGGACAATAATTTTCGTAATATTTATTTTAAATAACCACATCAGTACCTGGAGCAGGATTGTCCATCCGATGAAGCTGTAAAGAAGCAGGATACCGGTGTTATTCATTATCCAGTCTGTCACATTATCGCTCATGAAAGATGCTCCCTTGGCTCCTTTGATAAGCATGAAGTAAGTAATTGCCGTAATGGCTATCCCTCCCCATAAGGATCCGAAATACTTCATGTTTCTCTGGTAGTTGAAACTGAATAATAACCTGGTAAGGTACATTATAATCGCTCCTGCAGTGAAAGCTATTACAATCGATAGGAGGATCCCGGAAATAATTGCAAGAGCTTTGCTTGAATTAATATAGGTTCCCAGTGTATGAGCTCCTTCAGGATCACCAATAAGCTTTACCATTGCCATACCAACTGCAGCCCCGAGGAGTTCAAAAACAATTGATACAGTAGTTGA
The DNA here is from genome assembly GCA_011050615.1 of Bacteroidota bacterium. GTDB lineage: Bacteria > Bacteroidota > Bacteroidia > Bacteroidales > VadinHA17 > UBA9300. The sequence goes on along the minus strand of DRFJ01000055.1, from coordinate 29,921 downwards.
GGTCGGAAGACCGTATGTATTAAACAGATCAAGAAGAATAATGTCGGTAAGCATAACTGCCATGAACACTATCATAAGATCACCAAAGTAAAACTGACCGGGATTAAATATTCCTTTTCTTGCAACTTCCATCATCCCGCTTGAAAAAGTTGCGCCTATAATGACTCCGAGAGTTGCAATAATCAATATGGTTTTAAGTGAGGCAACCTTTGAACCAATTGCAGAATTCAGGAAATTAACAGCATCATTACTGACACCTACAATCAAATCAGTTACGGCTAGCAGGAAGAGAATCCCAACTATGAATATGTAATATTTTTCCATCTGGCTAAATAAAAATATGGGACAAATGTATCCAGCTATTTTTATTAAATAATTAATTTAATGTTAAGTAATTGTTAAGTAAATGGAGGATGTAGGTTAAGAGCCTGTAAAACAAAGTTTTATTCTTCCAATATGTTCCTGGCAGTATTCAGAATCCTGTCAAGGCTGAGGGGTTTGGTAAGGTAATCACATACACCTAATTCCTGGCTCTTTTTTATTGATTCCCTGTCAGATACTGCTGATAATATAACTACCGGAATATTTTTAAAGTCCTCATTTCTCTTCAAAATCTCTATGAACTCAAAGCCTCCCAGGCCGGGCATCTTGATATCCAGGAAGATCAGGTCGGGAATGTTTTTATTTACCATATCCAGGCCCAGCCTTCCATTGGTGGCTGAAAAGACACTGTAACCATTACGCTTTAAAAGTGATTCAAGAAGAACCAGATTGGTGTTTGAATCATCAATTATCAGTATATCCTTTTTACTCATCGGGCACCGGTTTACTTTAAATAGCAAAGATGATAAATTAAAAAATTTTATATGCGCCTTCAGCGGGAAAAAATATTACCATTTTATGGTGATTTAAATCATCATTAAAAAATAAATCATACATTTGCCTGTAATCACTTTGATTCTCAGGTGTAAACTTAATGAATGATTTTGGTTTGAATTCGGAATATAGAAATTCTCAGGATTTAATACCTGGTGATGGTATATTCAATTACCTGACCAGGGACGAGAGGGTAAAACTGTCGATGGGAGTTACCCTTATGACCTTCGAAAGGCAGGATATTCTTTTTAAGCAGAATATGCCATCCGATCACCTGGTTTATGTTATTAGCGGACTCTTAAAGGTATACAGCGGAGAAAGAGGCAGTCGTGTCGTATGTATTAAACTGTCAGGGCCCGGAACCTTTGTTGCTCTTTCCAGTGCCTTTGCATCAAATGTTTATGTGAATTCGGCCGCAGCAATTGAAAAGACAGTGGCTCTTATGATCAGGAAGGAAAGCCTGAAGGAAATTGTAAAAGGGAATGGTATGTTTGCTGTTTCGATAATAAATCTGATGGGAAAGGAGATCATTGATGTGTCCAACAAACTGGTTGCCTTTACAATGAAGCAGTTACCGGGAAGAGTTGCCGACCTGCTCCGCTATTTTTCCGAGGAAGTTTTTAAAAGCAATAAGTTTACTGTGTCATTAACCAGGCAGGAAATGGCCGAACTGATTGGTACAACCAAAGAAAGCCTGATCAGGACACTTAACGAATTTAAAAATGATAAAATAATAAGGCTTGAAGGTAAAAATATTGAGATACTGTCAACTGATCTGATTAAGGTACTGTCTGAAATTGGTTAATGGATTATGAATAAGCATTTGCTGTCCGGACTTGCAATGTTGCTACTTACGGTAGTAATAATATCATCATGCAAGGAAAGAGACTACGAGATTATAGAAGGAAGGGGCATAACAGGCATAAATGGCATGGTTGTTTCTGCCCACCCTGAAGCATCAAGAATAGGAACTGCAATACTCCTTGATGGAGGTAATGCCTTTGATGCTGCCGCAGCTGTGGCATTCGCACTGGCTGTCAGTTATCCTGCCGCCGGTAATTTAGGAGGCGGTAGCCTTATGGTTATCAGGGATGCCGAGGGTAATTACTCTTCACTTGACTGCCGGGAAAAAGCTCCTGGACTTGCAAGTCGTGACATGTATCTCGATGAATCGGGTAACGTGATTGAAGGAATGAGTACCGGCACACTTGCAGCAAGTGCAGTACCTGGATCGGTCGAGGGAATACTTGAATTGCATTCCAGGTTTGGTATTCTTCCATTGACGAAAGTCATCCAACCTGCAATTAACCTTGCACGAAAAGGTTTTTCCATTACAGCTAAACAGGCTGAATCATTAAATCATGCCCGTAATAGATTCATCCAGAGAAATGATCACCCCGTGCCTTTTGTAAAAGATGAAACCTGGTGCGAAGGCGATACCCTCATACAGGAAGACCTGGCCCGGACACTTGAGAGAATATGTGATTATGGTCGAGATGGCTTCTACGGAGGGATCACGGCAGATTTAATAGTTGCTGAAATGAAAAAGGGTAATGGCCTTATAAGCCATGATGACCTGGATAATTATGAGGCTGTCTGGAGAGAACCTGTGATTGGCACTTATGGGGCTTACAGGATAATATCTATGCCTCCTCCCTCCAGTGGAGGTATAGCATTAATGCAGCTCCTTGGTATTATGGAAGAAATGCTGCCTGAAGAGCCCGTTTTCCAATCTCCTGAGGAAGTGCACCTGATAACAGAGGCTGAGCGCAGGGTTTATGCCGACAGGTCATATTATCTTGGAGATCCTGATTATATTAATATACCTGTTGATGAACTTGTAAGTAAAGAGTACCTCCAGGAAAGGATGTCTGACTTTAATCCTGAAAAGGCTTCCTTATCGGAAGATATATCCCATGGTGCCATACCCGCATGGGAAGGTGAGGAAACAACACATTTTTCTGTGGTAGATAAAGACCGAAATGCGATCGCCTTTACGACTACACTTAACAGTGGCTATGGGAACTGCATTGTAGTGGAAGGCGCAGGCTTTCTTCTGAATAACGAAATGGATGATTTTTCATCCAAACCCGCTTATCCGAATATCTACGGCCTTATTGGCGGTGAAGCCAATTCCGTACAGGCTGGTAAAAGAATGTTGAGTTCAATGACACCCACAATCATCGAAAAAGATCAGAAACTTTATATGGTACTGGGATCTCCCGGTGGATCAACAATTATAACATCCGTATTTCAAACAATACTGAATGTAATTGAATATGGAATGAACATGCAAGAAGCTGTTGATGCTGCAAGGTTCCACCACCAGTGGATGCCTGATCTTATTTATTTTGAAGAAAAAGGAGCTGATACCCTCCTTATACAGAAGCTGGAAATGATGGGGCATAAAACAAGGCTTCGGTCATCCATAGGCAGAGTTGACGCAATAAGGATACTGCCTGAAGGAAGTATGGAGGCAGGTGCCGACCCCAGGGGGGATGATACGGCATGTGCTTTCTAAAACCGGGTTTTTACCTTCTCTTTGTAAATACAGGGGCTTTTTTTTTCATAAAATCAAATAAATTAATACTTTTATCAGTTGAAACAGTTACCAGGTAAATATTTGAAAAGTTTCAAATAGCTGTAATATGAAAAAAACTCTGATAATTGCCCTCATCATTCTGCTTATCATCCTTATTCTTCCGGCAATTGGATTTTTTGGATGGTTCTTTCAGGAAAAAAAAACAATTAATATTGTCATACTTGATAAAACAGTACACTCTCTCGACAGGGTAAAACATCGCTCACTTAACTGGGTATTAGCCAATGACAGGTTTGTAAAGGACAACATGCGCAAATATTCACCTAGAAAAGACTATTACGGCTTTTACCCAATAAAGCCATTGAGGTCCAAACAGTTCAGGAGAAATGATTTCCGCCTGGCCGAGGTGATTGACATTGCCCAGAACAGTGATGCATTGTATTATGCTGATACTTACGGTGTTTTCTTTAATGACTGGTATCAGGGAATAAACAGAAGCAGGTATTCAAGGAAACTTTATGGTGGATTGAATAATAATGATTATTTCCTTCTTTCAGAAATGAGAAAAAGGAATAAACTTACTATACTGGAATATAATACCATTGATTATCCCACCGATGCATATGAAAAATACCGCGTGGAGGAATTACTCGGGTTTAAATCAAGCGGCTGGTCAGGTCAGTATTATTCATCCCTTGATTCAGCCAGCCCCGGCCTGCCCCTCTGGGTAGTGGAACTTTACAAAAAGAAAACAAGGGAACCATGGCTATTTAAAAATGCTGGCGTGGTACTGCTTAAAGGAAAGAACGAAATACTGGTGCTTGAAGAAGGCACACACCTTGACAATGCCATGCCTCTCATAATTTCGGGGCAGGACGTGGCAGGGAAGTATAACCTGGCCGAACAGGTAGCTTTTGATAAGCCCTTTGATATAGTTGACCCAATAAATAATGAGGTGCTTTCAAATTTTAAACTGATGACCAATGAGGCTGGTAATTTGCTGCTGGATAAACACTTCCTGTCTGATGAATTCCCCGCAGTAATAGCAAATCCCGGTGACAGGCGTTCATTTTATTTTTGTGGCGACTTTGCCACAAGTAACCTGCCCCCGTGGACAGCCAGTTTTGGCTCTCTTAACATACTGAAAGGTATGCTCTATAAAAACGGGGAGATTAACGATACCCGCCGTTTCTTCTGGCAATACTATAAACCTCTCCTCACGGGTATACTCAATGATTATTATGTTGCTCTTGAAATGGAATAGTTATATATTGTTGATTGATTGCAGACAGGCTGTTTAACAGCCTGTTTTTTTTTAAATCCTGAATTATGAAAATATCATGGCTGCAGGCAGACATAGTGTGGGAAGATAAGGAGGCTAACTTCAGTAAATATGAATCACGGCTCACAAGTCTTAAAGGACAAACAGATGTGGTAGTGCTGCCCGAAATGTTCAATACCGGGTTTTCCATGGATTCTGAAAATCTGGCCGAAAATATGAAGGGTCAAACCATGAAGTGGATGAGTGAAATAACATCAGATACCGGTTTTGGAATGATAGGCAGCTTTATCGCTGCTGAAAATGGGAGATACTTTAACAGGCTTGTCTTTATGAAACCTGATGGTAGTTACTCTGCTTACGATAAAGGACACCTGTTCAGGATGGAAAAGGAAAATATGTTTTTTACAAAAGGGGAAAAGACAGTAATCGATACATACATGGGCTGGAACTTTTCCCTCCAGATATGCTATGACCTGAGGTTCCCCGTGTGGAGCAGGAATATTAATAATGCTTATGATATACTGGTATATGTAGCTAACTGGCCTGCAGCCAGGCGTAAGGTTTGGAATACCCTGTTGATGGCAAGGGCTATTGAAAACCAGTGCTTTGTACTTGGAGTGAACAGGACAGGCAAAGACGGTAACGGGATTGACTATTGTGGCGATTCTGCCCTTATCGATCCCCGGGGAAATATCGTGGTAAAATCTAAATTGAATACCGAAGAGCTAATCACATCTGAAATTTTTATTGATGATATGAAAGCTTTCAGGGCAAAATTCCCGGTATGGCTCGATGCCGACTCCTTTGAGCTGCGATCAGACAAGTAAAGCCTCATGCAATACCTGAACGGGATGCAAGGCCCTTCGGCCTGTTCCATCCTTTATCTGATGCCTGCAGCTTGTCCCGGGAGCTGCTATAATAACATCTTCGCCCGAGTTCCTCACAGTGGGAAATAATACCAGTTCCCCAACTTTCATAGACAGATCGTAATGCTCTTTTTCATAGCCGAACGACCCGGCCATACCACAACACCCGGAAGGTATCTCCTTTACACTATAGTTAACTGGTATTGAAAGCATTTCTATGGTGCTTGATGTATTTGCAACAGCCTTTTGCTGGCAATGGCCATGTAATAATATCTGTTTTGAATCTGTGCTGAACATTGATGGTTTGATATTGCCTTCTTTAAACTCGCGGCAGATAAATTCATCAATCAGTAAAGCGTTTTCTGAAAGTCTTAAGGCTTTTGAGCGAAGTTCTTCGCTTACCAGCTCCGGGAACTCATCCCTGAAACCCAGTATGGCTGAGGGCTCAATGCCAATGAGAGGGCTGTCTTTCGTAATAAGCGGAGCTAGCCTGATAACATTATCTGTTGCAATCCTGGCCGCTTTTCTCAATAATCCCCTGGACAGGAATGACCGGGCACTGAGATTGTGATCCGGTATACTTACACTGTAACCCAGGGCAGTTAACAACTTAATCGACTGTATGCCTGCCAGGGTGTCATTATAGTTGGTAAACTCATCAGCAAAAATATAAACCTTCTTCATGGGATTCACAGGATTAAGCAGGGGAAGGTTCCTTTTTGACCATTTTTTTAGCGTGGTCCTGTATATAAGGGGCATTGAACGTTCTTTTGCAAAGCCAATGACCCTCTTTATTAAACCTGATACGAACCTGTTCTTAAGAAAAAAATTATAGATTGCAGGTAAAATTGAACCCAGTTTATTTATTGTACTGATGTAAGCTATAAGAAGTGTCCGTACGGGTACCCTGTGATTATCGTACCAATGCTGCATGAATTCAGCCTTCAGCTTTGCCATGTCCACATTCGAAGGGCATTCACTCTTGCACCCCTTACATGAAAGGCACAAATCAAGTATACTGTATATCTCAGGATGGGCCCATTCATTGCCCGGTTTGTTTAGAAATTCCCTCAGGACATTTGCCCTTGCCCTTGTGGTGTTCATCTCATCCCTGGTAGCCATATAGCTTGGACACATGGTCCCTCCGATAATTTCACTCTTCCTGCAGTCGCCCGAGCCATTGCATTTCTCGGCTGCTCTTATATACCCGCCTGTGTCATCAAACCTGAAGCAGGTCTCCGGTTCCTTTACTTCCTGGCCGGGAGTATAGCGAAGACAGGTATTCATGGGTGGTGTATCTATAATCTTGCCCGGGTTTAATATACCTTCCGGATCCCAGGTATATTTTACATCCCTGAGTGTATTGTATATCCTGTTTCCCATCATCAGGGGAATAAATTCACCCCTTAACCTTCCATCTCCATGTTCCCCGCTTAATGACCCCCTGAATTTCTTTACAAGCATGGCTGTCTCCATCCCAAGGGTATGGAACAACTCCACATCCCCTTCTTCCTTGAGGTTTAAAACAGGCCGCAGGTGTAGCTCTCCGGTACCTATATGGGCATGATAAACACATTCTTTATTATATTTTGCAAGCATGCTGTCAAACTCATGCATGTACTGTGGCAAGAGTTTAACACTCACCGCGGTATCTTCCAGCAGGCTCACAGGTTTGGCATCACCTTTCATGTTGCCCAGGACACCGACACCGGCTTTTCTGAGATTCCAGACCTTCGGTATGTCATTACCCCATATCCTGGGGAAGGCATATCCGTAACCTTCCTTCCTCATAGCCTCTTCCATTGAATCACAGATTTGATTTATCTCTTCCTGGCTGTTCCGTGCAAATTCAACTATTAATATAGCTCCCGGTTTACCTTCGAGAAAAAATCTGTTTTTCCTTTGCTCAATATTATCCCCGGTAAGATCCAGTATCTTATCATCCATCATTTCTACGGCATCTGGATCATGCTGAAGGGCAATGAGATTGGCTTTATATGCTTCGTCCCTCTCCTTGAGATGAACACAGCACAGAACTTTAACAGGGGGCGGGAGAGGAACCAGGTTAAGCTTAATTTCGCTTACTATGGCAAGAGTCCCTTCTGATCCGGCTATCAGCCTTGCAAGATTGATATTGGTTTTGCTGTCCTTATTAAAAACTGAGGTTTCAAGCATCAGGTCAAGGGCATAACCCGTATTTCTCCTCGGTACCATTGGATCAGGGTATTCCTTCCTGATCTCATCTGCCATTTCCTTATCTGACAATATTTCGTAAAGCTTGCTGTAGATTTTCCCTTCAAGGCTGTTCAGGTCGCATTTTCTCCTGAATTCTTTATCCGTGAGCTCACCGAATACAACATTGCTGCTGTCACTGAGCAAGGCTTTTACCTCCAGAGTATGCTCCCGGGTGCTGCCATATCTGAGTGAATGCAGTCCGCAGGCGTTGTTACCGAGCATCCCCCCGATTGTACACCTGTTTGCCGTGGATGTTTCAGGACCGAAGAACAAGCCATATTTGGCCAGGGTTTTGTTAAGTTCATCAGGAATAACACCCGGCTGAAGCCTTACCCATCTCTCTTCAGCGTTGATCTCCAGTATGTTGTTCATGTGCCTGCTGATATCCACTACGATGCCGGGGCCTACCACCTGACCTGCCAGCGATGTTCCCGCACCCCTCATTATCAGGCTTGTTTTATTCGTGGTTGCATAATCAATGAGAATTTTAAGATCACCCTCATCAGCAGGAAAAGCTACGGCCAGCGGCTCTTCCCGGTACATTGAGGCATCGGTGCTGTAGATAGCCCTGGTAATGTTATCGTATTTTAAACTGCCCTTAAGTGAACCTGACAGCCTGTCAAGAGATTTATCGCGGTACATGTGCTAAAAATAGTTAAAAATGTGTAAAAATATATAATATTATCAAGCTGATAAAACTAATTTGCTATTTGATTCAAGGCATAAAAAAAAACGGTTTTTCTGACATTAATCATGTTATCCGGCTTTGAGGGTCTGAGCATTTTTTTATACTTTTGATGAATTATTTTTTTTTCATAATTTACTGATATACAATGAAATTAATAGATGGCATAAAAGAAAAGGCCCGACGGCTTAACAGACGTATAGTATTGCCTGAGAGTACCGAAGAAAGAACACTCAGGGCGGCAGACAGGATTATAGTTGAAGAACTGGCAAGGGTCATACTGATAGGTAATAGGGAAGAGCTTTTAAAGCAGGCTCACGATTTAAAATTGGATAATATCGGGAAAGCTGAAATAGTTGATCCTGTTAAGCACAGTAAAAAAGATCTCTATGTGGATATGATGGTCGACATCAGGAAGAATAAAGGTCTGACCAGGGAGGAGGCACTGAAACTTATAGAAAATCCACTCTACCTTTCAGTCCTGATGATCAAAAACGGAGATGCGGACGGAGAAGTGGCCGGTGCTGCCAATGCCACGGGCGATGTACTGAGGCCAGCCTTCCAGTATGTTAAAACTAAACCCGGCATATCGGTCGTCTCAGGTGCCTTTATAATGATCCATCCTGACAAATCATTCGGTAATGACGGGGTTATGGTTTTTGCTGACTGTGCTGTCCATCCTGACCCTACTGAAAAGGAACTGGCTGAAATAGCCGTTGCAACAGCCAGGACAGCACAATCCATTCTGGGTATGGAACCCAGGGTTGCAATGCTGAGCTTCAGTACCAGAGGCAGTGCAAAGCATGAAATGGTAGACAAGGTGGTAAATGCAACAAAAATGGCCAGGGAAATGGCTCCTGATATTGAGATTGATGGTGAACTGCAGGCTGATGCCGCACTGATAGAAACAATCGGGAAGAGAAAAGCACCCGGCAGCACTATCGCTGGAAGAGCCAACGTGCTGGTATTCCCCTCACTGGATGCGGGTAATATAGCCTATAAACTTGTACAGCGACTGGGTAATACGGAAGCAGTGGGACCAATACTGCAGGGTATGGCTGCCCCTATAAATGACCTCTCAAGAGGATGCTCGGTAGATGATATAGTTAGCCTGGTGGCAATTACTGCAACACAGTCTGCCCAGGCTACTAAACAAACGGTGTTTTAAGTGGGCCACAACCATTCATATTAATTCTTTATTAGTATATTGTCATATTAAAGTTTTATTCTCAAAATATATAATATAATTATGGTAATTCTTGTCCTCAATTGCGGTAGCTCTTCTATTAAATATCAGGTGTTTGATTTTGACAATGGCGCTGAAGTTATGGCCAAGGGCCTTGTTGAACGCATAGGTCTGATGGATAGTATTCTCACACATAAGCCTACCGGTAAAGATACTTATAAGACGATTACTGATATACCTGACCATACTATAGGCATAAACCTGGTTATTGAAGCGCTTACCAATAAGAAATGGGGAGTTATCAAAGATGTCAGGGATATATTTGCTGTTGGCCACAGGGTTGCACACGGTGGAGAGAATTTCACTGAAAGCGTACTGATTGACAATAAGGTAAAAAAAGATATCGAAAGGTGTGGTGAACTGGCTCCCTTGCATAACCCTGCTAACCTGAAGGGTATACTCTCAGTGGAAAAGCTGGTGCCCGGCGTACCCCAGGTGGCTGTTTTTGATACCTCCTTTCACCAGACCATGTCGGATTATGCTTATATGTACGCTATCCCTTATGAATATTATAAAAAATATAAGATCCGTAAATACGGTTTTCATGGAACAAGTCATAAGTTCGTAGCTAAAAAAGCTGCAGAGATAATTGGCAGAGATTTCAACAGCCTCAAAATTATAAGCTGCCACCTTGGTAACGGAGCCTCCGTGGCTGCAATTAAGAATGGTAAGTCAATTGATACATCCATGGGATTTACACCTGTGGATGGACTTATCATGGGTACACGAACAGGAGAAATTGATCCGGGGGTTCTTATCTATATAGCAGATAAAGAAGATCTTAGCTTGCAGGGGGTAAGCAATATGATAAACAAGAAAAGCGGGGTTATGGGTATCAGCAATATTTCATCTGATATGCGTGACCTCGAACTGGCAGCAGATTCAGGCAATAAGAGAGCTATCCTTGCCCTGGAAATGTATGCCTACAAAGTCAAAAAATTTATAGGAGCATATATAGCAGCTCTTAATGGTCTGGATTTACTTATTTTTACAGGGGGAGTGGGCGAGAATGATTTCAACGTCAGAAAGATGATATGCTCCGACATGGAAAACCTGGGTATTGAATTCGACAGTGAGATGAACTATGGGAAAAAGAGCCAGGATTTAGTTATATCAAAACCCTCGTCCAGAGTGACAGTTATGGTTGTTATAACAAATGAAGAACTGGTTATAGCAAGCGACACAAAAAATATTGTTGCCAGTCAGAAAAAAGTTAAAACCTAATCCATATTTACCATGACCCTGAAAAAGTTAAGTGAACTGCATAAACTGCTTGACAATAAACCCTTTAAACGCCTTGTCCTGGCTGCAGCCCACGATAGCCAGTCACTAGGGGCCGTTCTGAAAGCCGCAGCTGACAGAATTGTTCAACCTGTCCTTATCGGTGATGAAAAAGAAATAAGAAGACTGGCCGGGGAAGCTAATCAAAACATCGAGGGAATTAAGATAATAAATGAGCACGATGTAGAAAAAACTTCTGAAATAGCAGTAAAAATGGTGCATAACAGGGAGGCCGATGTACTGATGAAGGGGAAGGTGGGTACATCTACACTGCTAAAACATATACTTGATAAAAACTGGGGATTGAGAACAGGAAACCTTCTGTCGCATTTTGCTATTTTCGAGGTGAAAACCTACCATAAGCTAATTGCTGTTACTGATGTTGCCATGAATATTGCACCTAACCTTCGGGAAAAAATATCAATTATAAATAATTCTGTATCATGCCTTAACATGCTTGGTATTGATATGCCTAAAGTGGCTGTCCTGGGTGCGGTGGAAATGGTTAATGAAAGCATGCAGGCTACCCTCGATGCGGCTTTGCTATCCAAGATGAACCAGAGAGACCAGATTAAGAACTGTATTATCGACGGCCCTCTTGCCTTTGATAATGCAATAAGCCTGGAAAGCGCAATACATAAAGGAATAAAATCCGAAGTGGCCGGCGATACAGACCTTTTGCTTATGCCCGATATTGAAGTGGGTAATGTGCTTTATAAATCCCTGGTTTTCTTTGCCAAAGCTAAAGTAGCCTCTGTCATACTGGGAGCTGCGGCACCTATTGTACTTACCTCCCGATCAGACAGTGAACAGGCAAAATACGACAGCCTGCTGCTGGCTGCTGCAACAGCTAAATAAATATCCAATGATTACATCACTGGAGCAACTCGCTGAAATAGTAAAAGATAGAAAGGATAAACCAAGAATGGCCGTTACCTGGGCCCAGGATGAAAATACCCTGGGCGCAGTGGAAAAAGCAGTGAAAGCCAATATGATTGAAGCCTGGCTCTTTGGCGACAGGTCACGGATAGAGGATATTGCACGTAAACTTCGGCTTGACCTTGATCTTTTTAAGTTGCAACATGTTAATAATGAAATAGAAGCAGCACAGGAGACAGTCAGGCTTGTGAAATCCGGCGAGGCTGATATCCTGATGAAGGGCCTCATAGGCACTGATAAATTTCTGAAAGCTGTCCTTGACAAGGAAAAAGGGCTGATGAAGCCAAAGGCTGTCCTGAGCTACGTATGTGCCGTGGATGTGCCTGATTATCATAAATTGCTTTTTATTACCGATACTGCAGTATTACCCTTCCCCGATCTTGACCAGAAAGTGGCCATGGCTGAATATGCAATCGAAATGGCAGGAAAATTCGGGATCAGGAAACCCAGGGTGGCACTTATAGGAGCTTCCGAGAAAATGAGTAAACATTTTCAGAATGCAGTCGATTATGCTGTAATGTGCAAGATGGCTGAAAGAGGACAGATAAGTCCGTGCATAATGGACGGCCCCCTCGATATTTTTCTTGCCTGTGATAAGAAAAGTGTTGAAATAAAAGGTGTTGATACACCTGTAGGAGGAGATGCCGATATCCTTCTTTTCCCCTCTCTTGAAGCCTGTAATCCCTTTTATAAAGGGCTTATGCTTTTTGGAAGGGGGGAACTGGCCGGAATGCTCATGGGTACAGAGGTGCCTGTCGTATTAATGTCAAGAAGCGAAAGTGAAAAATCAAAATTCTATTGCATAGCCCTGTCATGCCTTATGTCAGGCAAAAATAATTAGCTCGATATATTATTATGGAAAGATTGATACTGGCAGTAAACCCCGGATCTACATCAACTAAATTCGCACTTTATAGTGATGATAAAATAGTTTTTAACGAAACAATAAGGCACAGCTCTGACGAAATATCAGGTTTCGGGAAAATAAGTGAGCAGCTTTCCTTTAGAAAAGAATTGATAATTAAGGAACTGGAAAAACGGGAAATAAACATTAAAAAGATAAGTGCTGTTGTTGGAAGGGGAGGGCTTCTTAAACCTGTTGAATCAGGTGTCTATCAGGTCAACCGGCAGATGTTAAATGAGTTGAAACGTGCTGAGCGTGGTGAGCATGCCAGTAACCTGGGAGGATTGATAGCTGCTGAAATAGCCGTCGATATACCTGGTGCACTTGCCTTTATTGTTGACCCGGTAGTTGTTGATGAACTTTATGAAGTGGCACGCCTTTCCGGCCACCCCCTGCTGCAGCGTAATTCAATATTTCATGCCCTGAATCAGAAAGCCGTGGCACGATCATATGCAGAGTCACTGAATAAAGAGTATGAGGATTTGAACCTCATTGTTGCACATATGGGTGGAGGAATAAGTGTGGGAGCTCATGTGAAGGGCAGGGTGGTGGACGTTAATAATGCACTTAACGGCGAAGGGCCGTTTTCACCCGAAAGGTCGGGGACACTGCCGGCGGGACAGCTCGTGAAACTGTGCTTCAGTGGTAAATATTCCGAAAGTGAAGTGATGAAAATGATTAATGGCAGGGGGGGGATGGTGGCCTATCTCGACACAAACAACTTTAAGGAAATATGCGAAAAAGCCGATTCCGGAGATGAAAAGGCACAACTGGTAAAGGAAGCATCATCATACCAGGTCGCCAAAGAGATAGCTGCCTGCGCTGCCGTGATGAAGGGACAGGTTGATGCCATTATACTGACAGGCGGAATGGCTTACGAAGATTCTCATAACGAATATATAAGGGAAATGGTTGGCTTTATTGCAAATATCGTAATATATCCGGGCGAAGATGAATTACAGGCACTTGCACATAGCGGATTTCTGGCACTGGATAAAAAAATACAGATCAAGGAATATAAGTAAAGCAAGCTATACCTCATTTCTCTTTAGGGATTACTCACCGAAACAGGTAATACCTTACCGTTGAATAATTTATTTCCCTCAAGAGCAAACCAGCTTATGAATCCAGCCATCTCCCCAGCCTTTAACGGTGCCCTGTAACCCGGAAATGCCTCTTTAAGCATCTCTGTTTGTACAGCCCCCAGTGCCAGGCAATTGAAAAATATCCCTTCCTTCTCATATTCCGAAGCAAGACTTTCCGTAAGATTGGCCAAAGCAGCCTTACCTGCACTGTAAACAGACATCCCGGGATACCTGGAACTGCCCTGAAAACCACCCATGCTGCTTATGTTTACTATATGACTTCCCCGGTGAAAGCTGCTGAATAAAGCTTTTATCAGAAGCATGGGACTCATAAAATTTGTTTCTGTCATAAGCCTTATCTCTGAATAATTTAAATCTGTGAAAGGCTTGTATATCAGTATTCCGGCATTATTTATCAGGATATCAATCTTTTTAAAATGAGAATCAACCTGTTCTAAGAAACCTTCAGGACTCCGGAGGCTTTCATTAAGGTCAGTGGCTATATAACTGATATTGTTGAATTCTGTCTCGCGGGAAAGCTTCTGAAGGAGGGATTCAGTTCTTGAAACAACCAGTATGCGATTATTTCTCTGTGCTGCAAGTGAAATGGCTGTCTCCCGGCCTATTCCCCTGCTTGCTCCAGTAATTATGATATTCATAAATTTTTATGCTTAAATAATCATTAATGCTAAAATTTGTATTATTGCAGACAAAGTTACATTTTTTAATCGTCTAACAGGTTTGAAATTGACCTTATAAAGATGGAAGATGAGAACGGTTATTTGTAAATATTTTTTGCTGCTTACAGTACTTTTCTTCCTTTCGGTTATAAGCTGCACCGGACAGACCGAAAGAGAAAAAAGGAAAGTAATCAGCCCTCCGGTAGCGGAACGGATATTCTTCGGAGGCGGCTTTGGCTTGCAGTTTGGTACAATTACGAATATAGAACTGTCACCGGTTGTGGGTATATGGCTGCTGCCCCGCCTTGCTGTCGCAGCAGGCCCCAAATGGCAATATTATAAGGACCCGATGGGGAAAACAAGTATTTACGGAGGCAGAAGCTTTTCAAGGTTTATGTTTGTTCGGGATTTCAACAGCCTCATACCCCTTGGAATAAATTTTGGCTTATTCGCCCACGCTGAATACGAAGCACTTAGCCTTGAACATGATTTCTGGACAGGATATCCCACCGGCGGTCCCAGGATATGGCAGCATACTGCACTTCTGGGACTGGGATTCAGCCAGCCTATAGGCGTGAAATCCTCGTTTAATATAAGCTTCCTCTGGGCAATCACTGGAACTGAATACCAGTTATACGATAACCCGGAAATAAGGATAGATTTTCTTTTTTAACCGGAATATTGACTCACCCCGCTATCGCGGAGTTTCGTCGAGCTCGTCACCCTCGCTTGCTTCCGGCAAACTCAGGTTCCCCGGTTCCAGTATTCCGCCATTCCGCTTTGTCAGGATATTTAATTGGCAGATTGCTGCTTTATCATTACTTTTGGCCACTTTAAAACAAATTAAATAAGAAGTTTATGGTAATTGAAAAAGACAAGATGGTGTCTCTGAAGTATGTTTTGAGAGAAGGCAGCAAAGAAGGTGATATAGTTGAGGAGGTTAGCATTGAGAACCCCCTGGAATTTCTTTATGGAGCAGGCCAGATGCTACCTCATTTTGAATCAAATATTGAGAACCTGGCTGAAGGCGATAAATTCGAGTTCAAACTCACATCCGAACAGGCCTATGGAAATAAAAGGGAGGAGTTGGTAGTAGACCTTCCAATGTCGGTTTTTGAAATTGACGGGAAAGTTGATGAAAACCTGCTCAAGACAGGTTCCCAGGTACCGATGGCCGACGCCCAGGGAAGGAGGCTCTTAGGAAGAGTCCTTTCACATACGGATAACTCGGTCAAAATGGACTTCAACCATCCAATGGCAGGGGCTGAATTGCATTTCACAGGAGAAATACTTGATGTGCGGGAAGCAACTGAAGATGAGTTAAACCAGTATAATGCAGGCGATTGCAGTACATGCGGGAGCCATGATGACTGCTCGGGAAATTGCTGAGAACACTGTTTATTGAATTTTATGCTGTATAATATTCCAGACTAATTCCTGGGATGATTATTATTCCTAATTTTAGGCGATTTGAATAAATATGAATATTCTGAAATGAAATTATGATATTTAGATGAAGCTGAAAAAGAAAAAATATCCCCTGTGGATAAAGATAATCTTCGGGATGATACTTGGCATTATATGGGGTCTTATTGCCGTAGAAACCGGACTTGATAAATTTACTGAAAACTGGATAAAGCCCTGGGGCACAATATTTATTAAGCTGCTTAAACTGGTTGCTGTTCCCCTTATTTTCGTATCTCTTGTCAAAGGAATAACAAGTATTACAGATATTACCAAACTGTCGAGGATTGGGCTGAAGACTGTTGGGCTGTACATGGCTTCGACGGTTATCGCCATTGTTTTCGGACTTGTCCTTGTCAATGCAATTAAGCCGGGTCATTCATTCAGCAAGGAGACAAGACAGGAATTTCAGGCCCAGTATGAGAATAGTGTCAGGGATTCAGAAGACATAGCCGGGCTGGTCAAGGAAAGACCACCCCTGGCCTTTTTCGAGGATATGGTTCCCGACAATATTTTTGCCGCCAGTGCCGACAATTCGAATATGCTCCAGGTTATATTCTTTTCAATACTCTTCTCCATAGCCATAATTATACTCGAAGCAAATAAGGTAACGGTAGTAAAAGAACTTTTTGACGGACTGAATGATATTATCCTTAAAATAGTGGATATTATCATGCGTTTTGCACCCATTGGAGTTTTTGCCCTGCTTTCTGCCCTTATAAGCGAATTTTCAGGGGATGTGCAGCTCTTTGTTGCCCTGGGTAAATACGCTATCCTTACCATTGTGGGCCTACTGCTGATGATATTCGGTCTTTATCCACTCTATATCAGGTTGTTTACCAAAGTTAAAACCAGGGACTTTTATAGGAACCTTCTGCCGGTCCAGATGGTGGCTTTCTCAACCAGTTCAAGCGCTGCCACACTACCGGTTACTCTCAAGCAATGTACGGAAAAACTGAAGATATCGAGGAGCGTCGCAAATTTTGTTCTCCCCGTGGGAGTAACAATTAATATGGATGGCTCATCCTTTTATCAGGCAATATCGGCCGTCTTTATAGCCCAGGTTTTTGGTCTTGACCTCGACATAGGTCAGCAATTAACCATTGTTCTCACAGCCCTCCTGGCATCCATTGGAGCCCCCGGAGTGCCGGGCGGGGCAGTGATAATGCTGGTTGTTGTGCTTAGCTCAGTGGGCATTCCCGCCGAAGGACTTGCTCTTATTATGGGTGTGGAACGTCCTCTTGACATGATACGTACTGTTGCAAATGTTACCGGTGACGCTGCTGTGACAAGCATAGTAGCATCCACTGAAAATGAAATCGGGGTTGAAGAATTTTATGATAGTGACGATAGCTAGTAATTAAAAACATACTATGTGGAAACATCTGCCTCTGTGGGCTAAGATAATTATTGGAATGGCACTCGGTCTCGTCTGGGGTATGATAGCTACCAGGACAGGCTTAAGCGATTTTACAATTGACTGGATAAAGCCCTGGGGAACAATATTCTTAAAATTGTTGAAGCTCATTGCAGTACCCCTTATCTTTGTTTCTCTTGTAAAAGGTATATCAAGCCTTACCGATATATCCAAGCTTTCAAGAATAGGAGTGAAGACTATTGCTTACTACATGGTTTCCACTTTGATAGCAACCACATTCGGTTTATTCCTTGTAAATACCATTAAACCCGGAGATACTTTCCCGGAAGAAAAAAGGGCGGAATTCGCGGCCAAGTGGCAGGGAACAATAGATCAAAGCCAGCTCCTTGCTGAATCAAGCGATCGATCACCACTCAGGTTCATTGTAGATATTGTGCCGGATAATATAATTTCTGCCATGGGCGATAATTCCCAGATGCTGCAGATTATCTTTTTTGCCATACTTTTTGCTGTCGCTATGATCCTGGTAAAGGAAAGCCAGGTAAAAACAGTAAAATATATCTTTGATGGTCTTAATGATATAATAATCAAAATCATAGAACTGATAATGCTGTTCGCACCCTACGGTGTTTTTGCCCTGCTCGCAGGTGTTGTGGTTGATTTTGCGGGGGATACTGATATTTTCGTTGCCCTGGGTAAGTATTTTGTAACTGTTATGGTGGGTTTGTTCATACTGATCCTTCTGCTCTATCCAGCCTACCTGAAAATATTTACACGAAAAATACCCGTGAGTAAATTCCTGAAAGCAGTGTTACCGGCACAGATGGTGGCCTTTTCCACAAGCTCGAGCGCTGCAGCCCTGCCTGTAAATATGAGACAAAATACCGAAGAGCTGGGAGTTTCTGAAGAAGTGGCCAATTTTGTTCTTCCCGTCGGTGTTACCATAAATATGGATGCAACAGCCTTCTACCAGTCAGTCGCCGCGGTTTTTATCGCACAAGTATATGGTATAGATCTCACAATTGCCCAACAAATTACCATCGTCCTGATGGCAACCATGTCATCTATCGGATCACCGGGGGTTCCGGGTGGAAGTATAGTGCTGGTTATTATGGTGCTTACCTCAGTTGGACTGCCCGTGGAAGGCCTGGCCCTGATCCTTGGAGTAGACCGGCCGCTGGATATGCTGAGATCATCAGTTAATATCACCGGGGACTCCACAATTGCGAATATTATTAATTACAGTGAGCAGAAAAGAAACAATAAAACAGCAAAACCCTTGCAAAACCCTCAACTCTGATTCCGGATAGCCGGTACGAAATCTTTAAAAACACTGTTTCATTCTGTTTCAATTAACAGGACAAAAATGCAATTATGCTTGTAATAAATTGTAATACAGGATGATAATATACATATTTCGGTATTTTGTCTTCATTGGAATCCAATTTTTATCTACAACAGGGAATACTCCCTTGAGAGAAATCATTCTTATTCAAATCCGGGAGTATTAACAATCCCTCCTGATCCGTATATGATTCTGAGCTGATTAATCTGATTCATAGGTAATAAAATAAATCCCTGGATTAACATAATCTTATAAACAGTGTAAGGGTGGGAGAGACTGGTTTAAATATATGTTATATGCTGTAGAATTTAGAAAAGTGAATTTTAAATGTTACATCTGGTAAAATTTGAAAGATTATTAAGGATTCACATCTGTAAACTATAGTTGATTAATCAAGGATATAAATATTTATAAATGTAAAGCGAAGTTATGGTTACATTTGTAATAATTATGATATTTATAGCAGATCAAAGTATATTACATTGTATACCAGACATATATAGTAATTATATCAGCTTATTATTCAACTGAACTGTAGACTTCCTGTATGACCAGGTTTAGATTACATTATAAATTGAAATTATAATACTATATACCAGTGTTTTATATATCTAATATCAATAAATACTTTAAATAAATGTATATTATAACTGATTGTATATTAATAATATAATTATTGAAATTATAAATGATATTATTGCTCCGTTTATAAATGTTACATATGTGAATTATTATTATTTACATATGTTAAACATATTTTATTTACATTTGTGAAGGTGAAATGTATTGACTATGAAAGACAGAATAAGGTTATTTATAGAGAAGGAAAATAAAACATCATCCCAGTTTGCAGAAGAAATTGGAATACAGCCTTCAGGTGTGTCTCATGTTTTATCCGGCCGGAACAAACCAAGTCTTGATTTTATAATCAAAATGCTGACAACCTATTCTGAGCTTAATACTGACTGGTTATTGTTCGGGAGGGGTGAAATGTACAGGACTGAGTCAGAACCATCCTTATTTGCCGGTTCAGAATCTGATTTACATGCCGCTGATAAGTCTGAATACAGGGATGTAAGCTTATTTGATGACGGACAATTGCAAAAGGACCCGGCAGAGACGGGCACTAACAGGCAAAATAACCTTAATGAGGGCCCTGGAGACTCTTTTTCAAAGGTAATAATCATATTCTACCCCGACGGAACATACAAAGAATATAAACGGCGTAAATAGCTTTATACTTATACCTTTTTCCTTTTCTCTTTTATTTATCTTTGTCATCAAAATTAAACAATGAGGATTGAGGATTTTGAACTGATAGCCAATCGCAGGCTTACCCGGGATTATTTTATTCTTGACCTGGAAAGCAAAGGAAATCTTCCTGAAATATTGCCGGGGCAGTTCGTTCAGATGAGAGTTGACAATGACAGGAAGGCCTTTCTCAGAAGGCCGATATCAGTTTTTGATGTTGATTACGATAAAAATATTATAAGCCTCCTTATTAAACAGGTTGGAAGCGGCACAAAGGCAATGTCCAGGCTTTCGAAAGGGGAAAGAATTAATATTATCTATCCTCTGGGTAACTGCTTCAGCCTTGGTCCTGAAAATACAAGATCTCTCCTGGTGGGAGGGGGAGTTGGAGTGGCTCCGCTTTTTTTTCTTGCAAGGATTTTAAGTGCCAACTCACATAAATTCAAGTTTTTACTGGGTTACCAGTCTTCTGAAGATATTATTGAAGAAGAAAGATTTGCCCGGATGGGTGATTTACTAATTACAACTGACGACGGCAGCTATGGCTATAAGGGATTGGTTACGGAACACCCTGAACTGTATGAATATAATTATGACCGGATTTATTGTTGCGGGCCTGAACCAATGATGAAAGCTGTTGCAGCTATTGCTCATTCCGGTAACAAATTCTGTGAAGTATCCCTTGAAAATACAATGGCATGCGGTTACGGAGTATGCCTTTGCTGTGTAGTCGATACTACAAGGGGTAAGGTTTGCACCTGTACTGAAGGACCTGTTTTTAACATAATTGAACTTAAATGGCAGATTTGACTGTAGATATAGGCAGACTTCCTTTAAAAAACCCTGTAATGACAGCTTCAGGAACATGTGGTTTCGGACCTGAACTGGAGCCTTTCATTGATGTTTCGTCGCTGGGGGCACTGATTGTGAAAGGTACAACACTCGAAAAACGGGAGGGCAATCCTTATCCCAGGATGGCGGAGACCGCATCAGGGATGCTTAACTCTGTGGGTCTGCAAAATAAGGGATTTGAATATTTCAGGGAAAATACTTATCCACTTATAGGCAGGTACAATACAGCTGTCATAATAAATGTAAATGGCAGTTCGATAGAAGAATACGTAGATCTTTCAGAAAGGATTAGTGAACTCGATAACATCGCGGGTATAGAACTCAATATTTCATGCCCCAACGTCAAAATGGGAGGTATGGCCTTCGGAACCCAT
Organism: Bacteroidota bacterium; assembly: GCA_011050615.1. Classification (GTDB taxonomy): domain Bacteria; phylum Bacteroidota; class Bacteroidia; order Bacteroidales; family VadinHA17; genus UBA9300. Next base: position 8,636 of record DRFJ01000055.1, on the reverse strand, counting down.
CTTCCAACCACTGAAAAAGTTATCAGGGCAGTGAGAAAAGTCTATAGTAAACACCTGATGGTCAAACTTTCACCAAACGTAACCAATATTACCGAGTTTGCCCGGACTGCTGAGGACCAGGGTGCCGATTCAGTATCACTTATAAATACTCTCCTGGGAATGGCAGTGGATGCAAAAACCAGAAAACCGGCCCTTTCAACTGTTACAGGCGGACTCTCGGGCCCTGCTGTTAAACCTGTGGCTTTAAGAATGGTATGGCAGGTGGCAAATGCAGTTAAAATTCCTGTAATAGGTGTTGGAGGTATAATGAATGCCACTGATGCAGCTGAATTTATCATTGCAGGTGCCTCGGCAATACAGGTGGGAACAGCCCTTTTTGTCGAACCTGGCACACCCGTTGATATTATAAGGGAGCTGAATCAATACCTTGATAATAATGGTTTTAAAAGGGTCGCAGATCTCAGGGCTACCCTCGAAAGCTAATTTTAAAACATGTTTTTATTTTACTTATAATTTTCTAAATTTATGACCTCTAATTATTAAATATTGTTAATATTGGATCGACATGGTTAAAAACTTACAGATAGATGCTCTTGACAGACAGATATTGGACATAATAACCAAAAATGCCCGTATTCCTTATCTCGAAGTAGCCAGGGCATGTAATGTGTCAGGAGCCGCAATTCATCAAAGAGTGCAGAGACTAATAAAATCAGGTGTGATAAAGGGTTCAGAATTTAAGGTCGACCCCGTTACGGTTGGCTTTAAAACATGTGCCTATATTGGTATATTTCTTGAACACCCCGGTCATTACAGAAAGGTAATCGAAAAATTCGAAGAAATACCAGAAATAATTGAATGTCACTACACTACAGGCAATTATTCATTGTTCATTAAAGTTTATACAACTGATAATGAGCATCTCCGGGAAGTCCTGACCAACAGTATTCAAAAAATTGAAGGTGTTACCCGTACCGAAACTCTCATTTCCCTTGAAGAATCAATAAACAGGCAAATACCGGTTCTGTCAACCCGGGAAAATAATGACTGATAACAGTAAGATTTCTTTTGTTTAGGTGCCTGGGTGCCCTGGCTTGGCTTTCCCCGTTGCCGGTGCGTTAGGGAAAGCAAGACCTTTTTTGCTTTTTTACCCTCCTCACTGTTATGTTTTCCGGACTTATTCGTCATCAGTATGAAAACAGTTAAACTAAAACTACGAAAAGATGAAAAGAATGATTGCACCTGTCTTATTTTTTGTGTTTGCAATTTCATTGAATGCCCAGAGTTCAATAGACAGGTTATTTGAAAGATACCAGGGACTTGATGGCTTTGTAACCGTGACTATATCTGGCAACTTCCTTAAGATGGTAGGGAAATTTGATGATGGTGATGACGACTTCCTCAGGAATGCCGATAAATTTACTGCCATACGAATTCTTGCCCAGGAAGATGACAATATGGAGGTTGACAACTTTTACGATATTGTGATGGATGAAATCGATAAAGGAGGCTATGAGGAAATGGTCAGGGTCAATTCATCTGATTCTGACGTTAAAATCATGGTAAAGGCTGAAGGAAATGTATTTACTGAATTCCTGCTGGTAACAGGAGGCAGTGAAAATGCAATAATACAGATCAAAGGAAAACTGACCGAGGAGATGATAAGGGAAATGTCAGAATCGATAGATGATGATAATGTAATGTTCGGGATGAGATAAAATATTTATTGACTAAATTTAAAGCCTGGTTTACAGCAAGCCAATGGATTATGACCAGGAAAGAATTTGAAACTGACATAATACCCTTAAGCCGCACCCTGTACCGTTATGCCTTCCGCTTCATCTCAAATAAGGAAGAAGCGGAAGACACGGTTCAGGAGGTCTTCCTGAAACTATGGAAGATGCGTGATAAACTATCTGAATATAATAGTATTCAGGCTTTTACAATGACTGTGACCCGTAATCAATGCCTTGACAGCCTGAGGAAAAAGAAAATGGTTTTTTTTGATGACACCGGAAAAGATGACACCAGAGCCTCTGACATGAATCTTGAGAAGAGCATGGAGAACAGTGAGAAATTTAAAATAGTATCCGGGATAATAGATGCTTTGCCTGAAAATTATCGAACCGTCATACAACTTCGTGATATAGAAGGCTATGAATATGAGGAATTGGCGGAAAAACTGAATATGGACATAAGTAACCTGAGGGTGATTCTCTCAAGGGCAAGAAAAATGGTTAGAGAAGAACTAAAAAAAAAGAATTATGAACTGGTCAGTGCTTAAAAAATTACTTGAGAAGTATTATGACGGCACATCAACGGCAGATGACGAGCAAAAGATTCTTGAACTGCTTGAAAGGAATGATCTTCCGGCTGAATTCTATGACGACAGGTTGTTGATGGAAGGACTGCACGGGGGGAATATACCTGAACCTTCTCCTGATCTTAATGACAGGATTATGGCTGCCATAGATGAGTCAGAAAAGAAAATAATATCAGGTAAACGACGCTTGTACAGCATCGTGTCAGTAGCAGCCGGTCTGCTCATAATTCTTAGCTTCTGGTTCACCCTGGCAGATAAGCCCGGACTTAAGGATACTTTTGATGATCCACAGCTTGCCTACAATGAGACAGTTAAAGTGCTGTATCAACTGTCAGACAACCTTAACACGGGAAGAACCCATATAAAAGAACTTTCAATGATTAATGATGCAAGGGCTAAATTAGAACTGATATCCGGGTCCGGAAATGTCGTTTTACGGGAGCTAAACGCGCTCAGGTATATTGAGAACAGTGTTGAACTGTTGAATATCAATAATATAGATAAATCGAGGGAGCAAAATTAAAATACATGAAATAATGAAAAGGATAGTACTCTTATCATTTACCCTTATCCTGGCTGTTTCTTCATTCGCACAGAAGAATCCAATAGATGCAATGTTTGATAAATATGCAGGAAAAGAGGGCATTACTACCGTATATATCTCAAGTAAAATGTTCAGCATGATGGGAAAAGCAGACCTGGATGATGATGAACTGCAGGATGTAATAAATAACCTTAAATCAATACGTATACTTACTGTTGATGATGATGAACTAAATAAGAAGCTGAATTTCTTTTCTGAACTTGAGAAGGATCTGGATTTTAACGCCTATGAAGAGCTAATGGTGGTAAAGGGAAGTGACAGGGACCTGAAATTCCTTGTAAAGGAAAAGGGCAAAAGGATAGATGAGTTACTTATGATAGGAGGCGGTCCGGGTCAGAATGTGCTTATATCCATTAAAGGCGACCTCGATCTGGAAAATATTACCTCAATTAGCAAAGCCATGGGCATTGAAGAATTACAGGATAACGTAAAATACTGATTTTATGAGATATCTTTCTATAAGCCTCATGGCTGTGTTTATTCTTTCTTTCTCATCATGCTCGAATAAAAAGAACAATGATGATATATTCACCGAATTTGAAGGTGAAAAGGGTGTTTATATGGTGAAATTACCCCCCGCACTCTTCCTCAAGCTAACAGGTATGGAGGGAAATACTGTCAGGAACCACGATATGGGCAATATACAGCTTGTCAAGCTCCTGATATACAGTCGTGAAAATGATACTGACAACAAGAGGGGTCTGATGTATGACAGGATCAGTGGCAAACTGACAGATTATCAATATGAAAATCTATTTGGATTTAATTCAGGCAAGGCCTTTATTTCAGCATATATTCTTGAAAATGATGACTATGTAAGCGACCTGATGATACTTTTCAGAGAAAATGAATCGCTGGCCTGTCTTGGCCTGTCAGGACGACTCAAAGGGGAAGAAATCCTGAAATTTGCTTCCGAAATAGAATTCAACAAGCTCCGCAGTTTCATAAATCAGCACTGAAAGCTTCTTAAATCCTTTCCGACGCTTTGATTTAATTTATATTAATTCTACATTAGCATGCTAAAATATCATGCTATGATGAGAAAATTTAAAATATACCTGTACCTGGTGGCGACAGTTGTTCTGCTTTCTGCTTCAATCCCTGAAGCCAGTGCACAGATTGAAGCCGATTTCTTTAAAGCCGGTATAAATGACGGCATGCTGCTGATGGAGGCCTATATAGAACCTTTTGCCAATGCCTTTGGCGCAAGCTTTAATTCGGCATGGTATAATACTGCTAAACCCCATAAGTTAGGTGGCTTTGATGTAACATTAAGTGTTAGTGCCGGTTTTGTGCCGGCAAACGCACTGGAATTTGATCTTGCCGGTATAGATTTCTCCAGGCTTGAACTGCTTAATCCCTCCGGGAATACAATGGCTCCGACAATAGCGGGTTTGAACGAGGAAGGACCTGTCCTTCAGCTTGTGCAGGATGTGCCGGGAATGCCTGGCAACCAGGTTGAAATGGTTAATTTTAATTCTCCGCCCGGAACAGGCTTTGGCATCGTACCTGCACCAATGTTGCAGGCCGGTATAGGAATGCCGATGGCTTCAGAAATAAAGATCAGATATATCCCAACAACACCAATAGGCGAAGGATCGGTGAGACTTATAGGTGGAGGTCTTATGAAGAGTATAACAGACCATATTGCGGCTTTCAGACTCATCCCGGTCACTGTTTCAGCTTTTGGAGGCTATAATAATCTGAGGGGAATTATTCCAATAAGTGTGGAGCCAGATACAGATGCTAATTTCGAGAACTATACATTTTCAGACTTTAATAATCAGTCTTTTATTCTGGATGTATCATCATGGAATCTTTCAGTGATAGCTTCGGTCAATTTTCCCATTATCACTGGATATGCAGGCATCGGGTATGGCAAAACCACTACCATTATGGATCTTGATGGATATATCCCGCTACCGACCCTTGATCCGGATATTTCAACAACGAATCCTGTATATACTGATGCCGGGGTTGTGGAGGATGTGGAAGAAATAAGAATTGACAGTTATTCAGGCTTGAGGCTGAATGTTGGCGGCCGCTTTAAATTTGGAGTATTTACAATACATGCCGACTATACCTATGCCGACTATAATGTTCTTACGGCCGGCCTGGGTATCTCCCTCCGCTAAATGCTGATTATCACAAATCATTATCAACCTTATCAACCTCCATCACCCTTATCAACTCTGTCAACTTCCCTCAGCGTCTTAAACTATTCCATACAAACACTATAATTATTATTTTTGCTGCACAGAAAATATTCATCTGCGATGCCAGACCAGAAATCAGCCATAAGAAACAGGTACAGGTCTCTCCTGAGGGCTTCAACTCATGTTATTCAGAGCTCTGATGACCAGAAAAAGGTCAGAAAAGCTCTTGAAATCCTCGTTGATTGCCTGGGTGATACGAAGACCATCACCGGAGAATCATCAGTGATACACGCACTTACTGTTGCACGGATGATTGTGGAGGAAATGGGACTGGGATTACCCTCCCTGATAGCTTCCATACTTCACGATTGCGCCGGAAAGATTGACCTTGCTGACAAAAAGCTTGTAAAAACTTTCGGTGATAATGTACTCAAAGTTCTGAAAGGCCTGGCAAATATTGAAAATATTGAAACCACCAGGTCGGCATACCAGGCTGAAAACTTCCTGAAGCTTATTCCCAGCCTGGCTGAAGATATCAGGGTAATATTGATAAAACTGGTTGAACGTCTTGAGTATATGAGGAAGCTCGAAGGTGCTAAAACTGATGTCCGCCTCAGGCTGGCCTCCGAATCATACTTCCTCTATGCTCCACTGGCTCACAGGCTGGGACTATACAAGCTGAAATCGGAGATGGAAGACAGGGCAATGATGTACCTTGACCCGGCTGCATACAGGATGATTGAACAAAAATTAAAACAAACAACCTCCTCACGTAACAGGCTGATACGTGATTTCTCCTCACCCTTGAAAGAGGCACTTGACAGACAGAATATAAAATACGAAATAAAGGGACGTACAAAATCTATCCATTCAATATGGCAGAAGATGAAACGCCAGGGGATTGAATTTGATGAGGTGTATGATGTTTTTGCCATAAGGATTATCCTGAATAGCGATAAAGAACAGGAAAAAGCCGATTGCTGGAAGGTATATTCAATTGTTACCGATCTCTATCAGCCCAATCCCAGCAGGCTGAGAGACTGGATATCTGTACCTAAATCAAATGGCTATGAGTCGCTTCATACAACTGTGATAGGACCCCGTAACAGGTGGGTCGAAGTACAGATAAGAACTACAAGGATGGATGACATAGCAGAAAAAGGACTCGCTGCACATTACAGGTATAAAAGTTCGGAAGGCGACAGGGCTATTGATAAATGGCTCGTCCATATGAGGGAAATACTTGAATCATCAAACGGAGAGGATAAAGAGATTTTCGACCAGGTCAGATCAGACCTGTATACAGATGAAGTATTTGTTTTTACACCCAGGGGAGATCTGAAAAGACTGGCAGCCGGTGCCACAGTGCTGGATTTTGCATTTGAAATACATACACAGGTGGGAGAGAACTGCGTTGGGGCAAAAGTGAATGGACGAAACGTTGGAATTAAACATGTCCTTGAAAATGGTGACCAGGTGGCGGTAATAACTTCCAAAAACCAGAAACCAAAACGGGACTGGCTCTCTTATGTCGTTACAGGAAAAGCTAAAAACCGTATTAAAAGCGCACTGAACGCGGAAAAAGTTAAAGCCGCAGCTGAAGGTAAAGAAATTCTGGTCCGGAGATTGAAAAACTGGAAAATTACCTACGATGATGCCCTTGTGAAATCTTTACTTGACCACTTTAAATTACCAAGTGCAGGCGAATTGTATTACCAGATACAGTGTGAAAAGATTGATCTTCAAAATGTTAAAGATTTTATTAAAAGGGGTGAACAAAACCATGAAAGTGAAATTTCATCCGGGGGAGAATTAAGTAAAACAATACCTGAAGATGCCGGTAACGGGGTTGCTTCTGCTACCATGTTCCGTGACTATCTCATTATCGAGAATAAGGTTGAAGGACTCGATTATAAGCTTGCACAATGTTGTAACCCGGTACCAGGCGACAAAATATTTGGCTTTGTCACAATAAGCGAAGGTGTCAAAATTCACCGTGTAAATTGCCCCAATGCTCCTAACCTGATGGGTAATTATCCCTACAGGGTGCTGATGGCCAGGTGGACAAAAGTGAAAGACAGCCCGGCTTTTCAGACCGGTATACGCATTATAGGTATAGATGATCATGCCATGATAAGCAAAATATACGATGTGCTTACCTCATATAAGGTAAGCCTCAGGAATTTTAAATACGAGAATCATGACGGAATGTTTGAAGGCATAGTTTATTTATATGTTCCTAATATTAACATCCTTAATGGTTTAATAAAAAAGATTGTTTCCATTGAAGGAGTCCTTAAAGCCAGCCGGTATAATTGAAACTTATTTTGAAATATTCTTAAAATACATTAGATTTACATCATGCGGAAAATAGTATTTATATCGCTTCTGATTCTGCTCGGACTAAGCCTTAAAGGACAAAATCCTTTTATTAATCCGGGTATTTTTTATATGCCTGCTCCCGGACCTGAAAAATACTATGCTGATAAGAATGAAAAGGGAGGTTCAGATGACCATTCATGGGCAAGATACCAGCTTCGTACAGGTATAATATTTAACTCATTAAATGGCTATAAATCATATAGTTCATGGATATCACCTTCTGTATTAATTCCGGTAAATTCCAAATTTGCAGTAAGCATTGAAGGAACATATATCAATAGCTATTTCCCGGGATACACTGAAGAAAATGAGATGGACAGGACTTCTGATTTTATTTTGAATGTAAGCGGCATTTATTCAGTGAATGAGAAGATGACTGTCTTCGGGCAATATTCAAGATCCCTGATTAATGAGGGCATGTTCGGCCGGGATGGGTTTCAATCCATGACCCTTGGAATGGAATTCATGCCACTGCCCGGATTCCGCATAGGGGCAAGTATTACCAGCACCAACGGATTTAACCCTTATTATATGTATCCTTCTTATAGACCTTACCGCTACACCCCTTTCTACTAGATCCTGGGTACTCGTTGCTCGTTTCTGGTTTCTGGTTTTTTACGACACGATAAGTCGCGACGCTATTGAGGATTCAACCTCATAATTCATAATTGCCTCACACTGCTGGTGCGGTATTAGATTTGATTCAAGCTTCTTGCATCCTGTATTATTTCAAATCAATCTTAAGAGATATAGCAGGAATAATGGGGAATAGTGAAACTGATTTTAATGTTGGTATAACTGCATTGTTTGTGGAGCTGACTATAGTTGCATCCAAGTAATAATAATACGAATTTCTCCTGTTATAAACATTATATATGCTGAGTTCCAGTGCACCGGACCATTTCTTTCTTTCAAAACTGTGGGTATATGATATGTTAAGCCTGTGAAAATCCTTCATCTTGCAAGCATTTATCTCACTGTTGCTGTAGGCAGGGTGCATCAACCAGTAAGTTGAAACATCACCGTCAGAAAAGTCAAAGGATGCCATTGGTATCTCAAAACTGTTTGTCAGAAACTCATAATAACGGTTCTGCTCATCCTGGTAGCACACCTTTCTTAAGCGTAGTTGTTTTACTACCTTTATTTGTCTCTTGCCAGCTTCGTCTTCAGG
>DRFJ01000054.1 GCA_011050615.1 Bacteroidota bacterium | reverse complement strand
ACGAAAGCTCAACTGCTTTTTGCTTGAACTCCCGATCATAATAATTTCTCTGTTTTTTCATCATGGCAATTTACTACTTTTATTGTAGCTTAACTTGCCGTCCAGTTTTTTGGGGTATATCCATAAGTTTGAAAAGCGATATAAACTGGATAAGCCTGTGATCATTGCTGATGCAGGCCTGTTGAACAAGGATAACATTAGTATGCTTGAAGCTAACGATTACCAATATATTCTTGGAGCCAGAATTAAAAATGAAACTCAGAAGGTCAAGGATAGAATTTTGGAGGAACAATGGCAGGACGGTTATTCGATCAGTATCAAAAAGGGTAAGGGACAAAGGATTGTGGTATCTTATTCCGACAAACGAGCTGCAAAAGACCGACATAATCGTGAAAGGGGACTTAAACGATTGGAGAAAAGCCTGAAAAGAGGCAGGCTGACAAAAGCAAATATCAACAACCGGGGATACAATAAATACCTGAAGCTTACCAGTGAGGTCCAGATAGAGATAGACTACGATAAATACAATGCTGACCAACGGTGGGATGGTCTGAAGGGATATATCACAAATACTTCTTTGAGGGCAAAACAGATCATTGATAACTACAATAACCTCTGGCTGATAGAGAAAGCCTTCAGAATCTCAAAAACAGACTTGAAAATACGCCCCATTTATCATCGTTTGCGCCATAGAATCGAGGGCCACATCTGTATTTCATTTACAGCATATTCCATCTACAAGGAGTTGGAAAGGGTATTGAAAGCAGAGCAATCTTATCTGTCAGTAAAGCGGGCCTCAGAGCTAACCCATAATATGTATCAGTTAAATTTCACATTACCAGAGTCTAAACACGAGAAATCCATTCTCCTTCGGATGAGTCGCGAGCAAGCAGACCTATATCAGATTATACTCAAATATTATTAAGGTGCTGCATTGCGGAAAACAGGAAAAAGGAATTCTGAATGCGGCATGACTGGTATCCTTTAGTTTTGTGAAAGTCTATGAAATTTCTCATGAAGTGGATACCAGTAAATTTAAAGTTAGAAAATTAAATGTCAAGTACACAAAATATTACAACCATGGAGTCATAGGGTTTCACAAAACTAAATCTTTCTAACCCATTCAATTTTTGCCTTAAAAACAGGCCAAATATGGTTATTTTTATCACAAATGATCGCTGTATATTATTAAATATCAATAGGTTACAAAAAATTAGAAAATGTCAGTTTTTGGAGCTTTGTAACCTGCTGATTATGCTTTAGTTATAAGTTTTGTGAAACCCTATACCAAATAAAGATGAATAGAATAGTATAATCAGCAGGAACATTTACCTGTTTCCTGCATCGGTGGACACTTTACAGTACCGTATGAACAATAAACACAACAATCACCCTTCCTTGGCTTTAACATCTTACCGCAGTTTGTGCATTCATAAAAAAACTGGCATGCATCAGCCGGCATGATCTCTTCTTTTCTGAATCCACATTCCGGACAGGTTATGGTGGATTTGAGCTGAATTTGTTTCATTTGCTATCCTTATTTTTTAATCGATAAATTAAATAACCAAGTGCACCACCTAATATTGTTGTCATGATTATGATAGGCACAAGCGATACTGGTTCTTTCCAACCAATTAAGATTGCGGCAGGCAGTAATATCAAATATGATATAAGAAATCCCTTTAGAATTGAATTCATTTTTAGTTCAACTATCGAAAGAATAAAGCCAATAACAACCCACATAAGAAATGACGATATGTTAGCATCCCATGTAAGGTTCTGGATAATCATCGGAATCACATCGATAATTCCTGCGGCAGCACCAAAACCAATACCTGTTATTATATTTCTTTTCATTCGTTTAAAAATTTATAATTAACTGAATATAACTTAATTAAAAATTTAAGAACGAATGCAAGCGCTTACTCACAGTAAAACTGTTAGTAAGCTCGCTGTGCCCGGTTCGCTCCCGCATGAAAAATTTAATCATCTCCTATTGTGAAGAAAGAGATTAAATTTATTCATGCCCATTTCATTGTTAGAAGTAAAGATCCTTATTTTCAAGCAACTACTGTTTAAAATTACTTTATTATTAGTAATAAACAAATTTTTCAAAAGCGGTGATGTAATACTTCTGCCTCATGAATAGACCAAGATAGCCAAATCCTTAATTTGATTTTTAAAAAGGGGGAATAAGTATAGATAATTAATAGTTCAGGCGATTTTATTCCTGATATCAAACATTTACGGGGTTGATTAAGTTGATTCCTGCAAGTTCACACCATAGTATCACAGTGTAAGTAATCCCGGGATTAAAACCATTTCCTTTTTTTAAACAATAGCACACCAAATGAAGAAAACAATACAGAACCAATTAATATTAAAGGCAATGCCCAAAGCGAATTTTCCATAAAATTCGGAACATTCATTCCAAAAATGCTTGCAATTAATGTTGGAATCATTAAAATTATGGAAATGAGGGTTAATTTTTTCATTACATCGTTAAGGTTATTGGAGATAACTGAAGCAAATGCATCCATCATCCCGCTTTGTATATCTGAATAAATCTGTGCCATGTCAAGTGCCTGCTTATTTTCAATAAAGGCATCTTCTAACAAATCTTCATTAATTTCGGTCGTAATCTTTTTTGAATTACGAAGTTTAGCCAGAACGATGTCATTGGATTTAATTGAAGTAATAAAATACACCAGACATTTCTCCATTTTCAATAATTTATTCAATTCTTTATTTTTTATCGACTTTTCAAGGTCTTGCTCAATTATTGAAGTCGACTGATTGATTTGTTTTAAATATTTCATGTATAAATTGCCAGAGCGCAGAAATAACCGAAGTATAAAATTAATACTATCAGTTATCTGCTGGTACTGGTCTCTGAATGGAGATGGTTGACTAAAAGGAAGGACTTCATTGTCTTGTAAACAAAGAGTTAATGTAAAATCGTTCGTAACAAAAACTCCAAGTGGAATTGTATGAAACGGAACACCGTTATTTTCTATTTTTACTGGAACACGAAGAATTATCAAAGTCCAAGTATCGTCAAATTCGATACGGGGTCTTTCATCCTGGTCAAGAATGTCGTTTATCACGTCAGATGGTAACCTGAATTCATCAATTAGTAATTGTATTTCCCTTTCGGTTGGACTAATAATATTTATCCAACAACCTCTTTGTGGTTCGTTGAATTCAACATAACCGCCAAATGTTTTAAAGATTTTAATCATTATGATGTCTCCTTACAATATTCTCTGTAAGGAAACATACAGTCCCTTACAGAAGTGTTAATACTTTAATTTTACAATGATAAGGGTCTGCTTCCATAAATATTAGTGCTATGTTTGCCGCAAAAGTAATAATATTTTTCAGTTGATAGTTTTAAGACTATATTTTTTCTATTGATATATAATGGGGATTATTTCATATGAATGTAAAAATATAAAAACGACTAATTTCAGATGAAATATGAGTGCGAAAATGAATGATGAGCAAAGTGTCCGGATATCCCAGGAATCACTGTCCGTTTAAACCAGGAATGGTGTCCGTAATCGCAGGAATATGCACTTTACCACTTAAACGGCACGTAGTCAAATAATCAGAAACAGTATTAAGCCTCCTTCGCTATGTTGGATTTTCATAATATTCAATCTGAAAGGCAGGACTTACTTCATCTTCTGTGGTTTGATCATTCTTTCGGGCGAAAGTATCCTGTCAAGATCTTCCTTTGACAGTAATTTCTTTTTGATGCAGAGTTCATATACCCCTGTGTTCGTCTCCAGTGCTTCCCTGGCCAGGTTTGAGCATGTTTCATATCCTAGCTCAGGAACAAGGGCTGTTACGATCCCGATGCTGTTATGGACCATTCCCAGGCACCTCTCCTTATTGGCTGTGATATCATCAATGCACCGGTGCCTTAAAGTCATCATACCATTCCTGAGCATCTCAACCGATTCAAATATACTCTGAACAATTACGGGCTCCATAACATTCAGCTCAAGTTGTCCTGCCTCGGCAGCAATAGTGACAGTAAGGTCATTACCAATTACCTTGAAGGCAACCTGATTGACAACCTCTGGGATAACGGGATTTACTTTCCCGGGCATTATGGAAGATCCCGGTTGCATAGGTGGAAGGTTTATCTCATTAATACCGGTACGCGGTCCTGATGACAGGAATCGCAGGTCATTTGATATCCCGGAAAGTTTCACAGCCAGCCGCTTCAGTGCCGAGGAATACATCACAAATGCCCCTGTGTCCTGTGTTGCTTCAACAAGGTTTTCGGCTTTTTCCTGATATTCAGCTCCCGGGTGTGACCGTGGCTATTCTTATTCACCCTCCCCCGGGGGTGAGGTGTCACATCCCCCTTGTCCCGATAAATAGGGACATTCCCCCATGAAAGGGGGATACTTTGGGAACTTTCTTTATCCTGGTGCTTCAAAACTCAAAATCTGATTCTATGAAAATTATACCGTGAAATTCATCATCGGCCTGCTGGCACTGATGATGATTGTGTCTGATATGCAGGCTCAACGAAAAAGAAACAGCGATGATAAATCAACAGACCCCCTGGCTGATGTGTCACTCAATGTTTTTAAGCTTAGAGGCATCGGCCCTGCCCTTACATCGGGGCGCCTTTCTGACCTGGCGGTCAACCCCGATAATCATTCCGGATTCTACGTGGCAGCTTCAGCCGGCGGCCTATGGAAAACCACCAATGGAGGAGTAACCTTTGAACCAATATTCGATGACCAGGGCTCCTATTCTATAGGCTGCCTGGCTATGGATCCCTGTAACCACAATGTTATCTGGGCAGGAACGGGTGAAAACAATAACCAGAGATCAGTATCCTACGGCTACGGCCTTTATAAATCGATTGACGGTGGCAAAAGCTGGAAAAAAATGGTACTGGAAAGATCTGAACATATTGGCATGATAACCATTGACCCTCGCAATACGGACATTGTTTATGTCGCTGCCTACGGCCCGCTGTGGAGCACCGGCGGCGACCGCGGTATATATAAAACCACCGATGGTGGTGAAACATGGGAAAGTATCCTTCATATAAGTGAAAATACGGGCTTCAACGAGATACATATGGATCCGCGCAACCCAGATGTGCTTTACGCCACAGCCCGCCAGAGAAGGAAAAGGCAGTGGACTTACCTCGGCGGAGGTTCTGAATCCGCAATATACAAATCGACCGGCGCCGGTAAAACATGGAAGAAAATAAACAGGGGACTGCCGGGCGGCGATCTTGGACGGACAGGTATGGCTATCCCTCCTGCCAACCCGGAGATCATATATGCCCTTGTTGAGGCACAGGAAAGGAGGGGAGGATTTTACCGGTCGGTCAACAGGGGCGCCTCATGGGAAAAGATGAGCAGTACGGTAACCAGCGGTAATTATTACCAGGAAGTGGTGGCTGACCCTGTTGACGAGAAAAGAGTGTACCTGATGGATGTATTTACTCAGGTAACAACTGACGGGGGCAAAACATTTACACGGAGAGGGGAAAGAAGCAAGCACTGGGACACCCACTGCCTGTGGATAGATCCAGATGATCCTCCCCATATGATGGAAGGCAGCGACGGGGTCTCTACGAATCATTTGACTACGGCCAGAACTGGAGGTTCTTTACCAACCTGCCTGTAACACAATTTTATAAGGTAAGCGTTGACAATGACTTTCCCTTCTATAATATAATGGGTGGCACACAGGATAATTATTCAATGGTTGGTCCGTCACAGACACTGAGTGATCACGGTATAGCATCATCTGACTGGATTGAGACAGTCACCGGCGACGGTTTTGAATCAGTTGCCGATCCCGAAGATCCCAATATCGTTTATGCCCAGTCGCAATATGGCAACCTGGTAAGGTTCGACAAAAAAAGCGGTGAGGGTGTTGACATTGTACCACAAGCAGGCAAGGGAGAAAAGGAATATAACTTTAACTGGGATTCACCCCTGATGATCAGTCCGCTTAACCATAAAACACTGTATTTCGGTTCCAACAAGATTTTCAGGAGCACTGACCGGGGTGATTCATGGGAAGTGATCAGTGACGATCTGGACAGGAATATCGATCGTAACAAATGGCCAGGTATGGCCTATGAATGCCGTGGCCAAGAATGGTTCAACATCAAGGTACGGCTCGGTAGTTTCAATTGATGAATCACCCCTGAAGGAGGGCCTGGTCTATGCCGGAACCGATGACGGGCAAATAAGCGTAACTGATAACGGAGGAGAAAGCTGGTTCAGGATTAACCAGTTCCCCGGTGTACCCGAATATACCTATGTTTACGATCTTATTGCCTCAAAACATGGTGAAAATGTTGTTTTCGCAGCCTTCAATAATCATAAGAGGGCGATTTCACTCCCTATGTTTACAGGAGCAATGACAAAGGACGTACATGGACAAATATAAGCGGTAACCTGCCTGAGGGAGCAGTGTACGCTCTCGAACAGGATCATGTTGACAAGGACCTCCTCTTTGCAGGGACTGAATACGGGATTTTTGCAAGCCTTGACGGAGGGAAGGACTGGAAACAACTAAAAAACGGTATCCCTACCTGTAACATAAGGGACATGGCCATACAGGAAAGAGAAAATGACCTTGCACTTGCAAGCTTTGGCAGGGGCTTTTATGTGCTCGACAACTACGCACCCCTGAGGGAACTGGATAAAGAAGTAATTGATAAAGATGTCCATTTATTTGTCATTAATGATGCCCTGATCTTCAATACATGGCGACCGCTGGGAGGTCTGTGCAGCAGGGAGAAAGGCTTCCAGGGCGAAGACTATTACAGCGCACCCAACCCTGAAAGGGGAGCAGTATTTACATACTGGGTGAAAGGAGGTGTAAGTACACTCCGGCAGGAAAGGGAGAAGAGAGATGCGGAGGCTTTCAAGGAAAAGAAAGATATCCCCTATACCGGCCATGGACAGAGCTGCCATGCGCAATTTCAAACAAAAGGGGCTCAAACTTGATAATGCTGTCAGGGCGGCCTCATCGGCCCTGACTGAAATGGGAGAGAAGATCGATCCTTACAAGGCAGCTACGAAAACCTTCAGCGGGCAGCAGTCCATTGATCTGATGAATGAGGTGCTGGCCCTGGAGAAAAGCTGAATGATCTGCAGGTAGCTATGAACGGCGACCGCGATTACAGTATCCTTGATCTTGACCCTGTATCATCACTGAGAAGCCGTGTAAGAACGGCCGTTTACAGTATTTCAGGATCAACATCCAATATCACGGGGACTGCAAGGAAGAGTTACGAAGAAGCAGTGGAAGAATTTGAGCCAGTATATGAAAAGATCAAAGCCCTGGTGGAAGAGTTTGATGCTTTTGCCAGGAAGCTGGATGAGCTTGGTGCACCCACCACATCAGGAAGATTCCCTGACTGGAAGTAAAGACCTAGGAGGAAACACGTAGTTTTTCCCGGCCAAAGCGTTCGGTAAGCAGGGAGACTATTTCATTGGCATTGGTTTCAACAGGGCGGTGGGTTACTTTAAGTATATGAAAACCGTACTTTTCAAAAATCCTGCCGGCATAGTCAAGTTCCATTCTTACCTTCCTCGGGTTAATATAGTCGTGATCGGCTGAAAGTCCCAGTTCCCTGACCCGGTTGGTACGCTGGGCGATAAGGTAGCTTGTTGTTGTTGTAAGTCCGAATACCCTCCGGGAATCAACTTCAAACAACTCCTCCGGGGGCTCATGGCCCAGGATAATAGGTATATTGGCCACCTTCCATCCGAACATACCCAGGTAAATGCTCAAAGGGGTTTTACCGGTTCTTGAAACACCGGTAAGTATCACATCAGCCCGGGAAAGCCTGTGCATGTTAAGGCCGTCATCATGTTTCATGGTGAATTCAATGGCCTCAACCCTCCTGAAATATTCAATATTACTCAGCCTGTACAAGCCCGGTTTACTTATTGGTTGTACGCCAAGATGTTCGGAAAGGTAATCGGAAAGGCCTCCTACTATATCAAAATTTGCTACTTCCAACTCGTCACACATCCTGATCAGTTCCTTGCGCATAAGAGGATCAACCATGGTATGAACAATGACTCCCTTTTTCTTCTTTACCCTTTCCACTGTTTCCCGGATCATTTCTTTTGCTGTCACATCCGGCACCAGCTTAATGGGGCATTTATACTCGGGAAACTGGATAAGTACTGATCTTACAACACTGGTTCCCGAAAGACCCTTTCCCCCCGATACAACAAAAATGGGGGGGCAGGATGGGAAATTGGTATTTTCTTCCATAATGGAATGGTTTTCCGGAAAGATAAAAGATAAAAGACAAAAGACAAAAGACGAAAGTGTAATTTACTTTTTACCTAACTTCGTAATGAATAAAAAACAGTAAAGCAATGAAAGTTACATTTTTCAAACGACTGAAGAATTTTTTCCGTACCACGGCACTTGGCGGACTGGTTGCCATATTACCGCTTGTTCTTATAATCATCCTCTTTCGCTGGATAGTAAATATCATACAGAAATACCTTGAACCCCTGGTCGGGCTTATTAACACCGAGTCAGAACTAATGATTATTTCCTTATATATAATTGCTGTTCTGGCCATAATATTATTGTTCTTCCTTCTGGGGCTCTTTATCAGGACCCGTGTGGGTCGTTTTTTCCGCACAGTGCTCGAGGAGAAATACCTGTCGAAGATTCCGGGCTACAAACTTGCAAGGGAAACAGTAATGCAGTTCTTCGGCAAGCAAAAGTCCTTTTTCAGGGAAGTTGTGCTTGTTGATATTTTCAACTCAGGTACTCTGATGACGGGTTTCATCACCGATGACCACGAGGATACTGATTTCCTCACGGTTTTTGTACCAACAGGGCCAAATCCTACATCCGGGAATATTTACCATGTCCTGAAAGAAAAAACTGTTCGCACCAGCACTACAGTGGACGTAGGCATGAAAACAATAATAAGCTGCGGAGCCGGATCCTGTAATCTTTTCAAGGAAAGGACGGAAAAAAGGGACCTGGAAGATGAAATGCGCAATGTTTAAGCCGGTAATTATTACAGTGTGAAAAAAAGTTAAAACAAGACTTAAAATTCACTGTAATATCTGATAATTCACCATAATTTCTTAATATTTGACCTGAATCCAAGAATACACTGATCATGTCAATCAAATCGGGAAAAAACCATTATGCAATCCCTGGTATAATTATCTCTTTGCTTATAAACATTGCGGTAATAAATGCCCAGAAGGTGCCAATAAGTTTTGAAGCCTACCACGGATACACGGGGACCATTGATTACCTTAAAAAAGTAAATGCTGCTTACCCCGGTATCACCGAACTGATGACCATAGGTGAAAGCACCATGGGAAGACCCATTCATGTACTGGTAATAACAGGTATGAATAAGGGTACCACTATTGACAGGCATATTGAGCTGCGGAATAAACGAAAAGAAAACATTCAGAACGTTCCTGCCATGAAGATTCACCAGGGCAAGCCGGGGCATTTCATAGGCGGGTCAACACATGGCAATGAATATACCGGTACCGAGGTTTGCCTGTATATAATTGATAAACTGGTATCAGCCTATGGTAATGATGAAACAATTACAAAGCTGATTGACTCCAGGGCATTCTATATATGTCCCATGATCAACCCCGACGGTGTATATAACAGCGTTGAAAAAGGGATAGCACAACGCGCTAATTCAATGAATAAGGATGATGATGAAGACGGCAGGATAAACGAGGACGGACCCGATGACATCGACGGTGACGGGTTCATTACATCATTCAGGTACAGGGATACTGAGGGAATGTATGTTATTGATGATGAAGATCCCCGGCTGATGATAAGACTGGGCAGGGATGAAAAAACCGATAAGCAAAGGTATTCTGTTATCAGGGAAGACATTGACAACGACAAAGATGGTAAAAGGGGAGAAGACTATGAATCAGGAATAGACCTTAACAGAAACTATCCGGAGTCTTGGTGGAAGGATGACGGTTTTGCAGGAGGGTCGGGTACCTACCCCCTGTCAGCTCCCGAGACACATGCCATGGCTGAATTTTTTACTAATTACAGGAACATCCTCATGGCCCAGTTTTACCACACATCGGGTGGTTTTACCTACAGGCCTATGGGTACGGCCCCCCACTCCCGGCTCAATCCTGCAGATGTTGCAGTCTTTGATTTTATCATGGGGAAAAAATACCTGGAAATAATTGGAGAGGAAGTACCTGAAGCCTGGCTGTACCCTGAAAAGTTAGACCAATACAGGAAAGAGCTCCAGGGAAGTGACGCAGACACTTATTCGAAATCAAGAGGCTACGAATTGCCCCGCGGATGGAGGGTAAGTTATAATGAAGAAGGGGATAAGCGTTATGGTTACGGTATGGCAACAGACTGGCTTTATGCCCAATACGGTATATATTCAATTACAACCGAGTTATGGAATCCTGAGGCCGATATCCCCGGACTGGAGGTCAGGGATGATGAAAACAGGCGTGCTGCTGTTGAAAGGGCACTTTTAAAATACCAGGACGACAGGTATGACGGCAAACTTTTTATCGACTGGAAATCGTTCAGGCATCCTGAACTGGGAGAAGGCGAAACGGGTGGATGGATATCCCGGTATTCCAGGAATAATGCCTTACCGGGAGAGCCCCTGCTCAATGTATGTGAGAAACACTGGCAGTTTGAATTATTCAGGGCTTCCCTCCTCCCTGAAATCATTATTAAAGACCTTAAAACAAATATTATCTATTCGGGTAACACGAGTGAAGGCACAGCAAAAAGAGACAATGATGAATTCAGGGTCGAGACCGGCAAAGGGAAAGGCAGGTATAATATAATTGAAATAACAGCCACCATTGAAAACACAGGTGCCCTGGCAACAAACCTGGCTGATGGTGAAGAGCTACCTGGAAACAGGCAGGATGTGGCCTGGCTGGTGGCCGAAAGGAATAATATCGAGTTCCTCGAAGGCCGGCCCTTTGTGAGCCTTGGGAGCCTGGGAGGAAGAGAGAAAATTCCGGGAGTAAGTAACAATCCCTCGAAAAAAGAGGTGAAATGGATTATTGCCGTGAGGGATAATACCCCGTTGAAAATAGTGGTATCATCCCTTAAGGGAGGCACCGTTTACCAGGAAATCAATGTTAAATAAGGGAGGTGATCATGAAAACAAAGAATATATATAACAGGATTATCATAATAATTTTTATCTCCATTCTTACTGTGCAACTTGCTTACCCGCAGAGCAAATTACAGAAAAGTGCCGGGGGAGAACATGGTGAAACTGATTTCATTATTAACTGGAAGAGGTATTATACCTATGATGAATGGACCGGCATTATGAAAGAAATGCAAAAAAAATACCCCGGCTTATGTGAGCTTGAATCGATAGGCAAAAGCCGGATGGGCCTTGACCAGTTATTGCTTACCTTAACAAATAAATCAACGGGCAGCCACTCGGACAAAACAGCCATATGGGTCGACGGAGCCATTCACGGTAACGAGGTAAACGGTATCACATGTTCTCTTTACCTGGCCTGGTACCTGCTTACCAGGTATGATTATGACCCTTATGTAAAGGACCTTCTGGATAGCCACACATTCTATATCCTGCCCGGATTGAATGTTGATGCCAATAATTCGTTTGTTAAAGCTCCAAATACCGCGAACAATCCGAGAGAGACTTACAGGCCTGAAGACAATGACGGCGATGGGCTGTATGATGAAGACCTGACTGAGGATGTTGACGGGGATGGTGAATTGTCATATATGTACCGGGAAGATCCTGAAGGGAACCTGAGGTTGTCGGCCGACAGCAGGAGGTTCGTTGATGCTGAAGAGGGATTTGAAGGCTTAAGGTTCACCAGGATCGGATCTGAGGGTTTCGACAATGACGGCGACGGGCAGATCAATGAAGATGACCTGGGAGGTCCTGATCCAAACCGTAACTTCCCTTACGGTTGGAATCTTAATGCCGGCAATCCCTACCCCATGTCTGAACCGGAAACACGCAATGTATTTGAATTTCAGCTGGCCCATCCCAATATTTTTGCCTCCTTCCATTATCACAACACCGGAAGGCTGATAATGTTCCAGGCGCCGCCACCTGTGAGGCAGTCGGCTTCTCAACACGAACAGTTACGGGAAGAAACAGAAAGAAGGCTGCAGGAGATGAAAAAGACAAATAAATATGCACAACTGTTTCCCCGCCAGGTGAGTGATGAATACCGTCATGATATGGATGTTCAGACAAAAATAGTAAGTGAGGGCGCCTATATCCTGAAGAATTATGAACCGGTAATAGGAGGACTCTCCGGCCAGGCCCATGCGGCAACATATTACATGTTGGGAGCATATTCCTACCTTATAGAATTATGGGGATCACCGGTTGACATAGCTGATACCGACAACGACGGAAGGCTTTCTGACGAGGAATATATGAAATGGATAGACCTTGACCTGGCAGGTGAGGGATGGATAACACCTCATAAGGTAAACCACCCTGACCTGGGAGAAATATGGATAGGAGGCTCTGCCAAAAAACATATGCAGAGAACCCCCCCGTCAAGGTATATAGAAATGGAAGCTGAAAAAAATGCCAGGTTTGTAATGTACTGTGCCAGCCAGTTCCCGGAGGTGAAAATCGAAGATATTAAACTGAAAGCACTGAAGGCTAACATATACCAGGTTGACGTAACAGTCCGGAATACGGGTGAGTATCCTACCGCATCCGACCGGTCGGTACAGCTTGAACGCTATATACCCGATATGCTGCAATTCAGGGGATCGGATAACATAAGCCTTGTTGTAACTTCGGGAAAAGACCTGATCGGGGAAAGCGGTCGCCGCCGTTCATATTTCAGGAGATCTGATCCGGGACCGGAAATACAGTTGTCGGCAGGTGAAAAAACAGAATTCAGGCTGAAGGGTAAAGGGAAGAGGGTCATAAGGTATTACCTGGCAATGGATGGTAAGCAAGGAACAGTTGAATTTACTCTTAGCTCAAAAATGGGTGGGAGTGACAGGGAGAGTGTTACGATAAGGCTTGATTAATACAGGCTGAGGCTAAGGCTGAGATTGAAAAAGCTTACTGCCGCAGTAAACATAGGATGGCACAGGTTTTCAGACCTGCGTCATCCGTAAATTCCTCAGCCTTTAAGAACTACTTCTTCAGTACCTTTTTCAACACCTCGTCCTTATCAAGCTTCCTGGTGCAGAAGAACCAGTCATGGCAGGTAACATCGGGATCGCTCTTGCTCATCCTCTGTTCTGCCATGCCGCATGATCCAGCAGGTGGTACTATCACCTCATCGCCCGGACGCCAGTCAGCCGGTGCAGCGCAGGCAAATTCATCAGTGGTCTTGAGAGCTATCAGTACCCTGTAAAGCTCATCAAAATTACGGCCAATACTCAAAGGATAATAGATTATCGTACGTATGATACCCCTGGGATCAATGTAAAATACCGCCCTTACTGCCTGTGTGGCAGCTTCTCCCGGCTGTATCATCCCGAACTTGCTGGCAACATTCATACTCACGTCGTCAATAAGGGGAAACTTAATCTCGATATTCTTCATACCCTTAAATTCTATCTTTTCCTTGATGGTCCTGAGCCAGGCAATATGGCTGTACAGACCATCCACTGACAAACCGATGAGCTTGCAGTTGGCCTCTTCAAACTGGCCGGCCATCTTACCAAAGGTCATAAATTCCGATGTACACACAGGGGTAAAGTCAGCCGGGTGGCTGAAAAGAATGGTCCAGTGACCTTTATAGTCATCAGGAAACTTAATTTCACCCTGTGTTGTCTTAGCAGTAAATGCCGGTGCCTTATCGCCTATCCTTGGCATTGCTACAATTTCTCTTTCTTGGTTTTCTTCCATGGTAATAAATTTTTAATTGTTAATATTTTATCTTTCTTTTTCCTATAAGGTAATTAATTATTCTCTAAACAAGAATAATTCTTATTTAATATTCAGTAAATTTACAAATTCTATTCAAAACAGGCAAAGAAAAACAGTCCGTATTTCCATTTGTAAGGCATAATTATTGTACAATTGCATTATTAATTTACAGTTTTCATGAGATTTGCGTTCCTGGCAATATTATTACTCTTACCTGTTTCAGTCCTGGCCCAGGAGAATTATACAGTCAGTGGCAGGATAACGGAGAAAGGCACAGGTGAGGATCTTATTGGTGCAACTGTTGTACTTGAACCCGGGTTACGGGGAAGTGTGAGCAATCATTATGGTTTCTATTCCATCTCGGCGCCTGCCGGCAGCTATATTATCAGTTTCAGTTATATTGGTTACGAAACAATAGAAAAAGAAGTCACGCTTAATCAGAACACCAGGCTGGATATCGAGCTGGGGGAGACCAGCATACAGCTTGATGATATCGTAATCTCAGCCGTAAGATCCGACCTTAATATTACAAACGCAGAAATGGGTGTTGAGAGGCTTGACATAAAACAGGTTGATCTGATTCCTGTTATCATCGGGGAAAAGGATATTCTCAAAACACTGCAGCTCCTTCCCGGGATAAGCACTGCTTCGGAGGGCAGCACTGGATTCAATGTCAGGGGCGGCTCCATTGACCAGAATCTTATTTTGCTTGACGAGGCATCGGTATACAGCGCCTCGCATCTGGCAGGTTTTTTTTCAGTATTTAACTCTGATATAATTAAAGACATAACCGTATACAAGGGAGGGATACCTTCTTATTACGGAGGCCGGGCTTCATCGGTAGTTGACATAAGCATGAATAATGGCAACAACAAGGAATTTGAGGGAAGCGGAGGTATTGGTTTATTATCGGCGCGCCTGAGTGTTGAGGGCCCTGTTATCAGGGATAGAATGTCATATTTACTTTCAGGCAGGAGGTCTTATGCCGATATTATTTTAAAGGCACTTCCCGGCGATATTATTGAGGACGGGACCAGACTGTTTTTTTATGATTTTAATGCCAAGCTGAATTTTACGGCCAACGACAGGGACAGGTTTTTCCTTTCGGCTTACATTGGAAGGGATGTCTTTGCTTATGAAGGCTATGGTATGGACTGGGGTAATTATACCGGCACCTTCAGGTGGAATCATCTCTTCAGTGAAAGGATATTCTCGAATACCTCAATAATTTACAGTGATTTCTCCTATGGTTTCAATATGGGATCAGATATAAAATACAGTTCAGGCATCAGGGATTACGGTATTAAAAATGACATGAGTTTTTTCCTTAATCCTGACAATACAATAAATGCAGGTCTTGAATTGCATTACAGGGATTTCAACCCCGGGGCCTTAACATCATCTGAAAACAGTGATATCGATATAATACTTGCCAAGAAAAGAGCACTGGAAACCGGAATATATATCCAGAATAAACATATTCTTAACCATATTTTAAATGCAAATTACGGTATAAGGCTGTCAACCTTCAGTCATTTCGGAACAGGTGAAGAAAAGATCGGATATATCATCCCCGAACCCCGTCTGGCATTAAACTGCCGTATAAGCGGTACCTCATCACTTAAAATATCCTACAACCGGCTAAGCCAGTACCTGCATCTCTTATCAAACAGCACGGCAGGCCAGGTTACTGATATATGGATTCCCAGTTCACCCTCAATAAAGCCCGTTATTGCCAGCCAGGTGTCCGCAGGTTATTTCAGGAATTTTCTCAATGATATTATTGAATCATCTGTTGAAATATATTATAAAAAGTTGCAAAACATAACTGATTTTGAAGATGGCACGAGTATTATGCTCAACGAAAATATTGAAGACCAGATTATTGCCGGAAGAGGCAGAAGTTACGGTGCGGAGTTCTATATCAAGAAAAAGCAGGGCCGCTTCAGCGGCTGGATCAGTTATACCATATCCCGCACAGAGCAACGGATAGCAGGAATAAATAATGATGAATGGTATCCTTCCAAATATGACAGGATACATGATCTATCCCTTGTCGGGATTTACGAAATAACAAAACGCATATCCCTGTCTTCTGTTTTTGTTTATTCCACCGGCAGTGCCGTAACCTTCCCGAGCGGCAAGTACGGGTTGAACGGCATGATCATCCCTTACTACACCGAAAGGAACGGCTACCGGATGCCGGCCTGCCACAGAATGGACATAAGCATGAAAATCAAAGGTAAGGAAAGGAAAGGTTTTAATACAAGCTGGGATATATCAGCTTATAATGTGTATAACAGGCACAATGCCTATTCCATATATTTCAGGGAGAGTGAAACCGGCAAGTGGTCGACCGAGGCCGTTAAACTGAGTTTATTCGGCATTGTACCCTCGGTAGCATTTAATATAAGTTTTTAATGAAAAGAGCCTGCTTAATAATATTGTCACTTTCATTTGCATGCATGGCATGCGAAGAAGTTATTGATATCAACCTCAACAACGCTTCACCAGTCCTGGTTGCTGAAGGCTCCATCCTCCTCAATGACATATGCCGGGTAAGGCTGAGCTACACCTCAGACTATTTTGACAGCGATTTACCGCTTGCAGAAGAGAATGCCGTAATAAGCATATCCGACAGTGAAAACAGGTCGGAAGTTCTGGAACACCAGGGAGAGGGCTTTTACCAGGGCAACATTATCAAAGGCCTGCCCGGGCAGGTCTACTCTCTCAGAATCAGGGCAGGCAATAAGGACTATCTTGCCCGTTCATCCTTAAACAGTCAGCCTGAGCTCCTGCTGCTGGATTATGAACAACTGGATATTCCTCATTATTACCATGATACAATATTCACTGTTAAAATCGCAATTGTTGATGACAGGCATGAAGAAAACTATTACCTTTTCAGGTATTACAGGAATGGTGAAATGCTTAAAGACTATTATTCGACATATAGTGACCGCTTCCTGGCTGCCGACACAATTGTTTATTCAGAATACCGTCTCGACTTTTACAGGGGTGATACCGTCAGGGTAGAATTATATGCCATCGACCAGGCCATCTATAATTATTTCAACCTTGTAAATGATGTTTTATTCAGTGCCATGAGTTCTTCTACTCCTTTTAATCCGTCATCAAATTTCAGCCCCGGTATTCTTGGTTATTTCATGGCTGCTTCGTTTGACAGTGAGTCAATAATTATTCACTAACTGTACATAGTGTCATAATCCCTGTTTGCCTTTCTCAGTATCATCTTAATCATAAACGGTAAGAACCTTATTGCAATGACCTGCAATTTGCCCACGGTGCTCAGTGTGATTGATTTCTTTTTTCTGTAGATAACTTTTGCTATTGCTCTTGCCACATCTTCCCTCCTGGCTTTTTTCTGCTTCCGGACGGGTATCTTTTTATAGGTTCCGTCCGGATATAATATTTGTTTATTTTCCTCATTCTCGGTGAACCCGACATAGACTATTCCGGTATGCAAACCGGCATCTTTAAGTTCGATCTGCATGGCCTGGGCCATTGCCGTAAGCCCCATTTTTGAAACGCTGTATGTCATATGACCCGGTATACCCATTTTAGCTGCAAGGGTAGATATTAAAACAATACTTCCTTTTGTCCTGATCAGGTGGGGAAGGGCATATGAACTCATATACACAGGTCCCATCAGGTTAATGCCAACAATCCTGTCCCATGCCTCAATTGTCAGATCACTGAACCTGCCATGACTTCCTATCCCGGCATTATTAACAAGAACATCAAGCCTGCCGTATTCATGAATTATTTTATCTATCATTTCCCTGCACTGCCTGCTGTCAGATACGTCGCCGGGCAATTTAAGACAATCAACACCTTTCTGCCTTAATTCTCCGTATGTTTCTTCCAGGGATTCAACATTTCTACCGTTAATACAGACCTTCGCGCCATAGCTTCCTAAGAGCAGTGCGGTAGCCTTGCCTATTCCCTTGCTTGATCCTGTAATGAATACAACCTTGTTTTTAAAATACCTTTCCATTATCAATTAATTTATATACTTATTATTCCTGAACCATTCAACAGCCTCCTTCAGTGCTTCGCTTACAGGGGTCTGTTGAAGTCCCAGTTCCCTTCTTGCCTTTTCACTTGAATAAAAATGTTTTTCCGTGGATATCAGCGCCATCGGGTAGTTTACCGGTGGTGTAAAACGGAAAATTGTACTTGCTGCGGAGAGCAGTCTTCCGTATGCCAGTGTCAGCCACCCTGGCATTTTCATCCCAGGGGCTTTTACACCCAGGGCCCCTGCCATTTTTTCAAAAGCTTCCTTATAGGTAAGGTTTTCATTCCCGAGTATGTAGCATTCACCTGAAAGTCCTTTTTCTATTGCAGAGGTTACTGCATTTGCCACATCCCTGACATATACAAAATTTCTCCCCCCGGAAGGATAGCCGGGTATTTTTCCCTGATTAACAGCCAGTATCATTGTCCCCGAGCTTGGTTTGGAATCGTAGGGTCCAATCATAAAGGTAGGATTCACAACCACGGCATCCAGTCCATCTTCCCGGACCGCTCGCAGTACCTCATCCTGGGCTGCCTTTTTGGTACACATATAATCAAGACCATATTTCCCGGCTGTATAAGGCCTGGTTTCATTACCCGGATCCATCTCATCACCGGGGCCAAATGAATTAGCCGTTCCTATATGAATAAGTCTTCTTACTCCCAGCTCCTTCACAGAAGCTATAATGTTTCTTGTGCCTTCAACATTCACCTTCCAGTAGCTTTGGTGCCTCGGGGGATAGGTATCGGTTTTGGCGGCAGCATGAATAACGATATCACATCCTTCCATTGCATTTTTTAGCTCTTCGTAATTCAGTATGCTTCCATCCGATCTTTCAATGTCTAATCCCGCAAGGTACCTTGCCTCCTTACCTGTTTCAATGAAGACCTTTACCTCATGAGCCCTGTCAAGAAGTATCCTGACAAGGTTATTTCCAAGGATTCCATCGGCGCCGGTTATAAATATTTTCATCCTGAAATATTTTATTTAACGTTCAATTTATTATCACCTCGTCTACAAATAACCAGGCCTTATCACCGGCACCTGCATGCCATTGAGGGCAGGTGATTATGCTTTTGGCAAAGATCCTCACATAACGGGCTTCAACCGCTTCTCTGTTCAGGGCAAACTCCTTTATTTCCCGGTCCTGCTGTTTTGGATCGAGGTCATTATTTATTAAGGCGAAATCCGTGAATGCCACACCGTCGTCTGAGACCTGTATCTTCACATATTCAGGAAGGAAGATCCAGCTTCCCACATTGCTCACGAAGCTAACAGAGACTTCTGACACATCGCTTAATGATCCGAGGTCTATCCTTATATCCAGGTCTTTCCCGTCAAATCCCTGCCACTGATCATCAGCATAATTAAGGGAGCCCCTTATACCGTTCACCAGGGTAAGTTTTTCAAAAGCCTTATACCGGTCACTGTAATCCACGGCATATTCAACATCACATCCAAATGCCTTATGGATATAAATTGTCGATTCGGTGGTGTTGCCGGCTGCTTCTCCCTGATTGAAAACAGCTGCCCTAATGCTGGCAGTTTTTTCAATGGTAACAGGTTCCGAATAAACATCAGAATCAATACCGGGTTCGGATCCGTCAAGAGTATAGTGAATCTCAGCATCGGGAAATTCAGCTTCCATGCTCACTTTCACAGATCCATCCTCCTCATCATAACTTGCTTCCATATTGACATTATAAGCACTCCTGGCATAATTCAGACCCATAATTTCAAATCTGTCAAAAAAAGTCGTGATTCTCCGGCTGAAGTCCGTCCAGTCCAGTTTATCCCTGGGCAGCCACAAAACCTCTGCCAGTGCTGTCATTCGTGGTAAAACCATATATTCGGCATGATCACCGGTATGCACATATTCAGTCCACAGGTTAGCCTGTGCACCAAGGATATATTTTGCTTCGTCATCAGGTAGTGCTTCGGGGACAGGGTCAAAGGAATAGACTTTCTTAAGTGTTGTATAGCCCCCGATGGCCATGGGTTCATGGGAAGGATCGCCCTGGTAATGATCAAAATAGCAATGTGATCCGGGAGTCATCACCACATAATGACCCATTCTTGCAGCTTCTATGCCTCCTTCCATTCCCCGCCATGACATTACGGCAGCACCTGGTGCGAGGCCTCCCTCGAGTATTTCATCCCAGCCAATCAGTTTCCTGCCGTTGGCAGACAGGAATTTTTCTATCCTCCTGATAAAATAACTCTGCAGTTCATCCTCATCCTTAAGTCCTTCCTCCATGATCCTCGACTGGCAATCGGGGCATCGCTGCCATTCGGTCTTATCTGCTTCGTCACCCCCGACATGAATATATTCAGACGGGAAGAGCTCCATTATCTCTGTAAGAATATCTTCCAGGAATTCAAATGTCTCATCCTTCCCTGCACAGTATATATCAGTTATGGGCCAGACCCCGCCGGGGGGAACGGTTAAAGGCACTCCCCTGCATGAATATTGCGGATAGGCAGCAAGTGCCGAGCTCACATGTGCCGGCATTTCTATTTCCGGGACTATCGTGACATATCTTTTACGGGCATAATCAACTATATCCCTTACCTCATCCCGGGTATAGTAACCCCCGTACGTGGCCACTTCCCCTGGCTTTTGGCGCTCCCTGGCGTTCCAGGGCCTGTCCTCCTGGTTAACACGCCATGCGCCTACACCCGTCAGCCTGGGGTATTTCTTTATCTCTATCCTCCATCCCTGATCATCCACCAGGTGCCAGTGGAAGGTATTCATCTTATGCATGGCTATAAGATCAATATAACGCTTAATAAATTCCACCGGGAAAAAATGCCTGCTCACATCAAGGTGCATGCCCCTCCATTCAAACCTGGGAGCATCCTCAATGTAGATGCATGGTATTTCCCATAAGATATCAGTTCTTGGCTTATCCGATTCAAATTCAGGGGGCAGGAGCTGCCTGACAGTCTGTATTCCATAAAAAATCCCTGCAGGAGAAGGAGAGCTAATGTGTACCTTGTTCCTGCTTACCTCAAGTGAATACGATTCATCACCATGCACACCTTCATCATTCAGTTCAAGGAAGATTCCACGGGAAGTATTAAGATCATTATCAATCGAAAGTTCAAAGCCGGTTGAAGTGGCAATCATTTCCGCAAACAATGAAGCTGTTTCTTTAAGCAGCTCGTTGTCAGCAACATGAATACACACCGGATTATCAAGCCTGAAAACACCCCTGGCCTGTTCCATTATAAGGGGTTTAGGAAGTATTACTATTTCTTCTTCATTAAGACCAGTATTACATGAAAACAGGAAGGCCATTGCAAAAATTAGCAAGATTTTTATATGTGTTTGCATACACAGGATTTATAGTAACTAATAATTTTCAGGGTGGAAAATTATAAAATATTGGCAAGAAAATAAGCTAAACGGCTTACTTTTGCGGGATTGAAAGTATGGTTTATCCTCCTATAAGACAATTCTTATTATCTTAATATCAGAAATACCACTTAATAAGATGAAAGAGCCTCTGTTCGGAAAAACCCTTAATGAGCTGATACCCATAGTTAAAGAAGCCGGCCTGCCTGCCTTTACGGCCCGCCAGATAACAGAATGGCTCTACCGGCACAGGGTAAGTGCTATTGATGACATGACCAACCTGCCGAAGAAAGCGAGGGAGGGTCTGAAGGGAAAATATTCCATAGGAAATGCAGCTCCGGTGAGCGTAATGGAATCATCTGACGGAACGAAAAAATATCTTTTCCCTGCGGGAGAAAACACGTACATAGAATCGGCATACATACCCGAGAAGGACCGTAACACTCTTTGTCTGTCGAGCCAGGTGGGCTGCAAAATGGGATGCCATTTCTGTATGACCGGGATGCAGGGTTTCCAGGGGAACCTCACAGCCGGGGAGATTCTTAACCAGGTAATAAGCATACCCCAAGCCAACAGTATCACCAACCTGGTATATATGGGTATGGGTGAGCCTTTTGACAACACACGGGAAGTAATAAAATCAATAAAAATACTTACATCTGAGTGGGGATTTGCCATGTCACCCCGCAGAATTACGGTTTCAACAATAGGAATTATCCCGGGTATAAAGGAATTCCTGGATGAAACTGATGCCCATCTTGCACTGAGCCTGCATACCCCTTTCCCGGATGAACGCATAAGGCTGATGCCGGCTGAAAGAAAGTACCCCCTTGAAGAAATAACGAAGGTGATAAAAAGCTATGACTGGGGAAGGCAGAGAAGGATCTCATTCGAGTATATAATGTTCCGTGGAATTAACGACACCGAAGCTCATATCAACGGGCTGTTGAAACTGCTGGGAGGCTTGCGTTGCCGTGTTAACCTTATACGCTTTCATTCCGTTCCCGGGATACCTTATGAAAGCAGCAGCGATGATACTATCCGGGCATTCAGGGATAAACTGACCGCAAGGGGGCTGATTACTACCATACGCGCATCGAGGGGAGAGGATATAATGGCGGCATGCGGGATGCTGTCAACTTTGAAGCAGGGAGCAGGGGGCAGGGAAATGACCGAGAGACTAAGTGACTGAGAGACTAAGTGACGCAGTTCCAGTTATATTTCCAAGTTTGAAATTTCTTCTGTCACTTCAAATTCATATTCCGGATATTCATAAATCGGTATACGAGGTTCGGTTTCACCCATTGAGTAGCCCCAGATGCTCTCATACTCTGACGGATTTTCACCCAGTTCGGCCAGCTGGTGAAGGTATTCGCTTATGGCTTTTGACTCTATAATGATAACCTTCCCCATTTTATGGATAATTGGACTGTGGACCCTGGTGGGATCATGATCAAATTCAAGTATTCTTCTACCGTATCTGGTTATACCTATAACTCTGTAGGTAAGGCTTTTACCCACGCCCGGCAGGTTAAGCACGTTCCTGTCAGCCGACAGAAATGGTATATTGGCCTTTTGCCGTAGTGCATTGATATTTTCCTGCATATTTTCTGCTTCGACGGGGAACTCCTTTATTTCATCATAGTACTCTTCGGGAATAAAGCCCAGTGTTTTTTCCTCGATCTGTTCCTGTACAGCCCTTGCATTAGGAGCAAAATTGAAATTATTCTCCATATAACCCTTCACGGTAAAGGTATAATATGTGAGAACCCCGATATCATTGAGCGCTTTTCTCAGTTTCGAGGTATGCCCCCTCCTGGATGCTGCAGTGGTAAATACCAGCTGGTTGGTAACTGTCCAGCCGGCAGCTATCAGTTTCTTGAGACCGTCTCTTGCTTCGGGGGTCACTTCCATGGGTGATTCAAAATGTGTTTGAATGAGGAACTGCTTAATACCTATTGCAGAAGCCTTTTTCTTGAAATCACTGAGCACGGCTGCCAGCTCGGGTGTTAACCTCTGTGGCAGGTAGGCCGGCAGGCGGGTACCCAGCCTCACCCTCTGTATTTCAGCATGTTTTTCCCCGTTCTTCAGGTTTTTGTTGGCCTTCTTTTTTCTCAGTGCCATTTTATATACAGCCGTCAGTATCTTTTCAAGGGATACATCTGTACTCATAAGGGCGTCACCCCCGGTAATTAGGATATCCCTGAGTTGTGTATCCTTTTCAAAGTATTCCATAATGTCATTCAGTCGCTCGGGCCATGTTCTGGTTGGCTTGAGTTTATCAAGGTTAAAATTAAGGTGCCCGCTCTGGAAATCATACATTCTCTGGCATGATGAGCACAGGCCCCCGCAGGCCCTTCCCATTGTATCAGGTATCAGTATTGCCACCTCGGGATAGCGCCTGTGTACATTATTGTGGGTAGGCAAAATCCATCCTGCCGCATTTGGCTTGCCCGGTTCCACAAGGTCTTCCTTTTCCCAGGCCACAATATGCCCGAATTCATCAACCAGTTGCTGGCTGTACAAGACGTAATACCTTATAGCAAGGTCAGCCCCTATGGCAAAATAGGGAACCCTTACATGGAGGAGTGACAGGTAATAGGGATTTACAAAGAAGGGTATGCCCTTTGCCTCTGCCTCCTTCATTATTTTCATGGTGTCGGGGTCGAGTGAATTGCCCAGCAGTTCATTCAGGAGCTCCGGTGACCTGACAGCAAACCTGAGGTGGAAGAGGTGCTCATTCCACCACTTCAGCATAAGGAGGAATTTCTGCTGCCTTGATAAACCCTCCTTGAAGCAGTATTTTCTGTCATTAATCAAACCTTCATCAATCTTATCAATAAGTATGTTTATTATCCGGTCCCTGTTTTCCTCCCTCAGCTTTACTATTCGCGGATCTAGCCCTGAAGGAAAGCGCTCCATCCATGATCCGAGCTTTTTCCTGTCAGGCATCCTGCATACATAGGTTCCTGCCAGCTGTCTGAAAAGGTAGAGCATATCCTCAAAAAAGGCAGGCTTTGCCCCTCCGGTACCGTAAGTCACTGCCATCCATATCATTTTTATGGGATTACTTATGGCCTGTTCCCCCCTCAGGTTCAAATCTTCATAGGTACGGCCTGCATTGTCAATATAATCAAGTATCCTGATGGCTGCATAATCTTTCCATTCCAGCCTTTCAAATGCTTCCCTCCCATTAGACTCCCCCTTATAAAACTGCCAGGCCTCAGGACGGCTCTCCAGTATTCCGCTTATCCAGTCTTTAACCCCGATGAGAGCTTCAGTTTCATTTCTTGCATTCCTCATTATCTCCTCAAGAACCGGATTCTCTTTAAGTAATTGCTTAAGCACGCGATGAGCCTTGACATTAATTGCTATCCTGTCAAGATCTAAGAAATTTTCCATGATGCTTCGGTTTGATTCGACCCTTAAATTTAGTAAAAATGTATTAAATGGCTGGAAGAAGGCCTTCATGAGAAAGTTGAGAATGAGCGGAGCAACTGACTGTTGATTTTGTACAGCCCGGTGAGATGCAAGCCGAACGCGATCATAATTTCAGGGATGAAGGCGGCAGGCCGGTACGATTCAGGGGAAAGGCAGGCAGGTAAATTCGCGGCCACCGTAAAATTCAGGGCCGTGGAAGAGCTTTCAGAGCCTGGTCCCGTTTACGGTGTCAGGATAATAAAAAATGATTGAAGGAGATTTAACAATCAGGCAGTAGCAGGTTCTTCTCCCTTGAAGAGTTTTATTGTATCATCCTGCAGCAATGCCCATATTGAATATACTCCCTTTGCTGTTCCTATGGGTACATTCAGGCAATTTATTGCTGACATTATTATTATCAGTATCCTTGCCCACTCGCGGTAGCTGAAAAGGCCGATCCCGCCTATTATACTCAGCGCCGACACCAGTGCTAAAATGGTAGACAGGGAAACCATGACTGTGTTCAACACGGCCACAGCCACCTCATCACCTTCAACGAATGAGAGGGCAAAGTTAATTGCCAGGAATATCACCAGTGCCCCAACCAGTCCAAGTACAGCAAATACAATATGCAACACACCTACAAATGTCACATGCTTTTTCATGTCTCTTACTTTTTCCATGCCGATTATTTTTTATGCAAGTTAAAAATTTCCCGGGATCTTAATGTTAATAAACCGGTTTTATCCAGTTCTCCTTCATCCCATATCTACTCTCCGATGCCCATATTATTCCCCGCTTCATTATTCCGAGGGCTTCAGGCACCTCAAAGTCTGCGGCCACATGACCCAGTGATGAGTAAAAAACCCTTCCATCCCCATAGTATTTCTTCCATGCCACAGGCACAACACACCCATCTATCCATCCGGCATGCCTGTTGTCAAAGGTAGTTGTAGCCAGCACCTTCACATTAGGGTCAACGTGCATGTAATATTGTTCTGAATGCATACTGAAATCATCAAGCCCTTCAGTAAGCGGGTCCTCCCTGTCAGTGATATTTACGACGTAACTGATAACACCCCCAGGGTGAGCAACCCACTGACCTCCAACCATAAACTGGTATTCTGTATTTTCCCTGAAAGAATCACCCAGGCCTCCATGCCAGCCTGCAAGACCTGCTCCGCTTCTGACAGCGTCGAGCAAGCCGTTGGACTGTTCGCTGCTGATTGATCCCATTGTCCACACCTGTATTATAAGATCACGTGTTGTCATCATTTCTTTATCAAGGTATGAATCAAGAGTGTCTGACACAATAATCTCAGCTCCTGATTCCCGTAACCAGGGTACAAATATATCACGGCACTTCTCCGGCTCATGACCTGACCAGCCACCCCATACAAAAAGCACTTTTTTATTTTCCAGCTTACCCGGCGGCAAAGGTGTCATACCTGAGAGTTTAAAAGGCAATGAGGCAGCCAGTAAGGCCCCCCCTGCAATGTGGGACGATTTTTCCAGAAATTTCCTGCGATCCATAGGCAACTTTTTTTTATAATTTCTTGTCTAAAAAAAGATATTAATGGTGCCCGGTATTGTACTAAATTTGTAACTTTGATAGAAAGTAAAAGATTAAGCGGTTTACCCGGCACTTAAAATTACTAATAATGATGTTAATGTAACAGTTTAATTTTTTAAAATTATACCGGGATAAAAGAGAGGGATGAATTTTTTAGAATTATTAACAAGTAAGCCAGTTTAAAATGAAGAAAATTATGTATCTTTTTCTCTTCATCCTGCTTTCAGCAGGCCTGACGTCATGTGAAGCTTTGCTGGATGACTGCAAAATATGCAGGCTTAATGTGTATGAAAACGGGAACCTGATCAATTCAATGCAGGAGGCCGAATATTGCGGAGCTGAATTGGTCACAATACAGAACACACCACCCCAGACTGATGGTGCGATAACCTATATATGGGAATGTAATTAAAAAGGTAAAATGGAATGTATACGTATGAATAAGGATAATGTTACTTTTTTGTGAATAACTTGTTTACAATTCCGGTAATAAAAAAATTTATATCTATATTCATATCGTATTTTTACTTAGCAAAGAAATATGTAAATGCAATCTGACCACCACAATTTAGACCTGAGCGGGAAAACCATAGCCATTGTAGATGATGACATGGCCACAATACGTTATTTTGAGATACTTCTCAAGACGACTTCTGCAGATGTTATGACTTTCCTTAATGGTATTGATTTTCTGAATTATTCAAAGGATAATCCCAGAAAATTTGACCTGGTGTTAATGGATTATTTAATCCCCTACGTAAACGGTATTGATTGTGTCAAGTCATTGCGTAAATATAACAGGCATGTTCCCGTGGTAATGATAACGGCTTACTATACCAGGGAATCAAAAGAAGAATCGATACTTGCAGGCATAGACGAGTATATCCTCAAGCCCATAATACCCGAAAAAGTCCTCAGCATCCTCGAGAAATATCTTCTCAGGAGAGAGTATGCCTATTAATCAATTTCACTGCATCTTACCGTAATACACGGACATATAGTCCTGCAACATGGCATTCATTTCTGTTGCCGTCTCTTCCAGTCCATACTTCCTGCATGATGATACAACTCTCTGTATGAAACCCAGGGGCATTTGTATCTCCTTATCAGCATTCCGCATATAATTTACGGGCAGTGAGGTATAATAATCCAGTTCAGCACTGTAGTATTCCTTCATTGCACCGATCAGCTCATGTGCCGTTTCATTGTCACCTGCAGCCAGGTAGGCATCAATTATATCGGGCATATAATTATCCCAGGGAAGCTGACTGAGAGGCAATTTCTCCATAATATGATCAAGAACCTTCACTGCCCTGTCGCTGTCGCCCTGGGCAACAAGTGATTTAGCCAGTTTGGCATAATTCAGTCTGGATCTGACAACCAGGAGGGTATGCCGGTGGTAATAATCAAGGTAGACATCAGGGTCAGCGGCATTTCCCCAGGTGAATTTATTCATAAGGTTTTCATAGAGTATATCCGTATCTATCCTTCCATAGTCGAGCCAGTTATAATTCTGTGACTTAATGGGAACCAGCCTGTAGGCATTGCCCTCAAGCTGAAAATATTCTTCCAGTCCGAATGCATCATTATGATAACCTGTTACAAAATATACAGGCCTTTCCCAGTTGTTCTGAGCGAGGAAGTCAAGCACCATCATCTGGCTCTTAAGAATATAACTGCCTTCGAGGGTAATATCTATATAGGGCACAATGAGGTCGGCATCCTCAGGGCGTACTGTACCTGAGGCCAGCACTTTATCGCGGTCGACAGGAATCCTTATTTTGCGTGTGGGCAGGTAATCATACTCCTCCCCGTCAGGGAACCTGTATTTTGTACCCTGGTTATCGCTCCTGATAAATTCCACTACCTTATCAATCTCCACAAATCCGGTCAGCCTCGGATTCTCAATTATAAAAACCTGGTTGTTCACACCGTCATAATACTTGGACTTAGGCATGGTAAGCTTCATGGGCTCCGACTCATAGGCCTTCATTTTCATCTGGTCGATATACCAGTCAGTGTTCAGGAGCATAAGGTTACATACCCTTACATCCGTTCTGATTCCTTCCACTTCCTGGGCGTACCATAACGGGAAAGTATCGTTGTCGCCGTTAGTAAATAAGACCGCACCCGGAGCAACTGATTTAAGATAATTTGCAGCAACTGCCGTAGCGGTATGCCTCCCCGACCTGTCGTGATCATCCCAGTTCTGTGAGGCCATTAATACAGGCACTGCCACCAGAGAGAGCAGCCCTGCAATGATTGCCGACAACCGGCTTCCGGCAACCTTGTTGAATAATTCATAGAGGAAGAGCACCCCCAGACCTATCCAGAGGGTAAATGCGTAGAAGGAACCGGCATAGGCGTAATCCCTTTCCCTGGGCTGGTTGGGATATTGATTAAGGTAAACCACTATTGCTATCCCTGTCATTATAAACAGGAGCAGAACCACCCAAAAGTCCTTCCTGTTTTTATTAAGCTGGAAATAGAAGCCGGCCAGACCGAGCAGGAGCGGCAACAAATAATACGCGTTCCTTGAGGGATGATGCTTCATATGTTCAGGCATATTGTCCTGCGGGCCCAGGCGTGATTCATCAAGAGCTTTAATTCCCGATATCCAGTTGCCGTTAAACGGACCTCCGTAGCCCTGGGTATCATTTTGCCTGCCGGCAAAGTTCCACATGAAATACCTGAAATACATATGGCCCATCTGGTAGGTAAACATAAATTTCAGGTTTTCTCCGAATGTTGGCCTGCGTTCTATTCTTGTCTGACCTGACTGGTCGCTTACCTGCACGGGTTTACCCTTGAAATTATTCCACTGCCTATAAACCTCAACATGATCAGCACTCGGGCTATACATACGTGGAAAGAGGGTAAGAAATCTTTCATCATACTCCGGTACCAGATCTCGGTTTGTAATCTCATATTTACCATCAATGGGATTATACGTAGGTTTACCCCTGTCATAGGATACAACATGTGCATTGAAATAGGGCCCGTGTACCAGTGGCCTGTCGCCATACTGTTCACGGTTCAGATAGTACAGAAAACTGAATATATTCTCAGGGTTATTCTCATCCATTGGAGGGTTGGCATTCGAGCGGATATAAATGGTTGCAAATGATGAATAGCCTATCATTATGACAAGAATGACAGTAAGTGCAGTATTTAATACCACCACGCCCCTGGCTGAGAACCTCCATACCAGGTAGGCAAGGAAAGCAAGCAGCAGGATATTTACAAAAGTGCTTTCTGCCATCAGCCATATACCGCTGAATAAGACCGTGGCAATGCTGAAAGCAATGATCTTTTCCCTCCCGCTGCTTTTAAGGCTTGATCGTATGGCAAAAATTATGGACACGGTGAACAGTATGATCAACAGGTATAAACCACTGTTATATGGCATTCCCATCTTATTGACCACGAAGAGTTCAAACTTACTGGCTAGTACAATGAATCCCGTCAGGAGTCCCCACATTATCAAGGCAATAAAGGCAAATGAGAGTACGATGGCCCAGGCAAATCCTTTCCATGAGAATTCATATTTCCTGAAATAATACACAAAGACTATGGCCGGTATAGCCAGGAGATTAAGCAGATGCACCCCTATAGACAGGCCCATCAGGTAAGCAATGAAAATAATCCACCTGTTGGCATATGGCTTATCAGCCTCATTTTCCCATTTCAGGATAGCCCAGAACACGAGTGCTGTCATCAGTGAGGAGGTAGCATAAACCTCACCCTCCACTGCCGAGAACCAGAAAGTATCTGAAAAGGCATAGGCCAGCGCACCGGTCAGTCCGGCTGCCATAATTGCAATTGTCTGCCCGGTTCCGGGTTCCGGATTATCCGGGGCAAGCAGTTTTTTTGCCAGGTGCGTTATAGCCCAGAACAGGAACATAATTGTGAAAGCACTGGCCAGGGCTGACATTATATTGACGGAAAGGGCAACCCTGCTTACATCACCGGCAAAGAGGGTAAAGAATCTTGCCAGTATCATAAACATCGGGGCTCCGGGAGGATGGCCAACCTCGAGCTTAAACGAGGTTGCAATAAATTCACCGCAGTCCCACAAACTGAGAGTTGGTTCAACAGTCAATATATATGTAATTGCGGCAAGCAGGAAGGATAACCAGCCGAGCGATATGTTCAACAGCCTGTATTGTTTCATAAACTATAATACTTTCAATCTGTTAATAGAACAAATATACAAGTGGCGAATTTAATCAATTTGATTAAACTTTTATATTTTTAAAATCCAAAACAAATGATTAAGAAAGCCGACATAGCACTAATTCTTATACTGGCTGGCCCGCTCCTCCGGGCCCAGTATTATGACACCGGGCAGGAGCCTGCATCGATTAAATGGGAAAGGCTCGACTCTTACCACTTCAGTTTCATCTATCCTGAATCATACACTGACAGGATTGAAAAGGTGGTTTACAGTTTCGAGAAAGCTTATGACCTTCTCAAGGGATCTTATAATGAACCCATCCTGGCTAATATACCCGTAATTATTCATAATCATACTACCGAATCAAATGGCTATGTGGCCTGGGCCCCCTCGAGAATTGAGCTCTATCCATATCCCGGTCAGGATAATATACCAATGGACCACATAGAACAGCTGGCTCTTCATGAGCTGATGCATGTGCTACAGATGCACAGTTTCAGGCGGGGGATGTCAAAAGCCCTTTCATACATTTTCGGAGAGCAGTATACAGGGGGTCTTGGTATTTTTACTCCCTACTGGTTTCTTGAGGGTGAGGCCATAATAGCAGAAAGTGCATGGTCATACTCGGGCAGGGGACGTTATCCTTTCTTTGAAAAAAGGCTCAGGGCTGTATTGCTCGAAAAAGATGGCATTTATCCTTATGATAAATTGCTTTTTGGCTCCTACAGGGACTATACTCCCGACCACTACCAGTTTGGTTACCAGATGAGCGCCTGGGCAAGAACAACATTCGGGGAAGCTGTCTGGCAGAAACCCATGGACTACACTGCCCTGAGACCCTACACTCTCAATCCCTTTAATGCCGCCCTCAGAAAATATACAAAGCATACCAAGGAAGATATATACTTTGAAACCATGGTTTACCTCAGGAACAAATGGATGAATGAAGAAGATAAAGCGGAGCGTCTTAAATACCTGCCCCTCAATCCGGAAAAAAATAATGAATACATAAATTATTATTCACCCGTTCACGCCGGACAAGACAGTATCATTGCTGTAAAGACATCATTCTACCAGGCACCTCAGTTTGTTCTTGTGAATACCCAAACAGGATCAGAAACAAGGCTTCACACACCCGGCAATATATGGCCCTTTAAAATTAATTATGCCTCTAATGTAATTGTGTGGGCCGAAACCTTTAACGACCCGCGATGGGCAAACCGTGAATATTCCGTTATCAAGACCCTGGATATTAAAACCGGCAGGTCACATACCTTAACAAAGCAAAGCAGGTTATTCGCACCGGACATATCACCCGATGGTAAATTAATTGTTGCATCGGAAAGTACTGTTGACCATGAAAACAGCATCGTGATACTTGACGCCATTTCAGGAAAGATTATCAGCAGGCATAACAGTCCCGCCAACAGGTTTATCACTTATCCCTCATGGTCTGATGACATGAAAGAAATTGTATTTATCTCGTCAAATGAAATGGGGGAAGGGCTTATGTCACTGTTTACTGAGACAGGGCAATGGAAAACATATCTTGATGAGGGCAGGGAAGATCTGCAATCGGTCAGGAAAAGAGAGTCCACATTATTTTTTATCAGCTCCGCCTCAGGCATAGATAATGCCTTCATGATGGACGAAGGCGGGGATATTAATCAAATAAGCTCGGCGCGGTTCGGGATATCCGATATCTCTTTTCCCGGAGATGGTATTCTCTTTTCTGATTATTCAGCTGAAGGTAACAATATTGCTGTGGCAGGGATTGACCGCAGATACAGGACTGCAGGTAAGGAAAGGGCGGCAGAGGAAGGTTTTATCAATGATCTTGACAGGGAGGAAAAGCTGGTATGGCAGGAAGATTATTCCCTTCCGGTAAATTATGAAAAGAAGAAATACAGTAAAATTACCAGTCTGTTCAGGTTTCATAGCTGGATGCCTTTTTACACCGACCTGAACAATATTTCCTTCAGTGAGGTCCCGGTGAGCCCGGGAGCCATGATCATGACACAGAATAATCTCAGCTCACTTATCAGCACACTGGGATACGAATACAAGAATAAGGAACATCTTATTCACTCCGGGATCAGCTGGAAGGGCTGGTATCCTGCAATTGACTTCAGGATGACCTATGGCGGAGAACCGCTTATTTACAACAGTAATGACACAAGTATTTATCCCTCTGTGATATACAAGCGCTTTTCAAGCAGTACCACTCTGTATGTTCCACTGCATTTCTACCGTGGCAGGTTTATACAAACACTATGGCCTTCGGTAAATATAAATTATTCAAACAAGTATGTTCTTGATGAGGATAAGCAGATGTTTGATTACGGGCAAACATTAATTAATACCCGTTTATATTTTTCGAACCTCCACAAGATGTCATACAGGGATATATGGCCACGCTACGGGCAGGTGCTTGATATTTATTTAACCACATCAGCAGCTGACAGGGACCTGTACGGGCCGGTATATACTTTAAGAACGGCCTTTTATTTCCCGGGCATCATCCGAAATCATGGTCT
Organism: Bacteroidota bacterium; assembly: GCA_011050615.1. GTDB lineage: Bacteria > Bacteroidota > Bacteroidia > Bacteroidales > VadinHA17 > UBA9300. Next base: position 79,942 of record DRFJ01000054.1, on the reverse strand, counting down.
CAGGCTCAGGTACCAGGCTGAAAAGCAGGATTTCAGGCGTTTGCTTATTCACAACAGGATATCCCTGCCCCGGGGCTATAAGCATATAATATCCGAGAATCTCAAAAGCTTCAGTATTGATTACGCCTTCCCCCTGGCCTACCCTGATTTTCATCTTGGTAACTTCTTTTATATTAACCGTATAAGGAATACGGTCTTTTACGATTATTCCATTAGCAATAATCAGTATGACACCCGGCAACATGAGCAGTTTGAAGGCAGGGATTATCTTTCTTCAGCCGGTGTTGAACTTCTTGCTGATTTTTATCTTCTCAGAATACCGGTAAAATTTTCTGCAGGAGTGCAGGCAGCGTGGATGCCTTTTGAAAAGTCATCCCATCTTGATTTTCTGATAAACATGGATGTCTTTGGCTTTGTCCTGGGCAGGAGCCGACCTTATTGAATGGCAGGTGCCATACCTGTTATCAGCTCCCATGCTTTTTCGACATTCGTCCTTTTAACATTTGTCTGGGCGATAACCATCCTGAGCGAATAAATGTCATTTATCCTTGTATGAGTGATGTATATTGCTCCGGTATCATTAAGCTTATGATTAAGCTTTTCATTTATTATATTCAGGCTTTTCTCGTCCATGCCTGCAGGTTTATACCTGAAGCACACTGTATTAAGGCTGAGCGGGGCTGTCATTTCAAAGTCGGCATGCTCCCTTACCCTGTCGGCCAGCCAGGAAGCATAGGAAATATGGTCCCTCACCTTTTCCCTCAAGCCCTCAAGTCCGTATGATCTTATCACAAACCATAGTTTAAGAGCCCTGAATCTTCTTCCCAGGGGAATTCCCCAGTCGCGGTAGTCATTTACCTTGCCCCTGGTCCTTGTTTTAAGATATTCGGGCAGTATTTCGAATGTTTTTATCAGCCTGCCTGCATCTTTGACGAAGCAAGCAGAACAATCGAAATTTGTGAACATCCATTTATGTGGATTAAAGACAAAACTGTCAATATATTCCTTACCCTCGATCAGCCAGCTGTATTCGGGCAGCAGCAATGCCGTTCCTGCCATTGCTGCATCAACATGCAACCAGATATTATGCCTGCTGCATATCTCCCCTATGGCTTTCAGAGGGTCAATGGCCACTGTTCCTGTGGTACCAATAGTAGCGACAACACAGCAGGGCATGTAGCCTTTTGCCAGGTCTCTTTCAATTGCAACAGCCAGTCTGTCCGGGTCCATTGAGAGGTCATCCTTCACGCCCACCTTAACCAGGTTACCGGCACCGAAGCCTGCAATTTTTACAGCTTTTTCAATTGATGAGTGTGTCTGTGATGAAGCATAAATACGGTATGCCGGTTCACCCCTGAATCCGTTTTCGTTTGTCCTGTAATCGCTTATTCGTTCGCGGGCAGTAACAAGGGCTGCCAGTGTAGAGGTTGAGGCTGTATCCTGTATTACACCTTCGAAATAATCGGGCAGGCCAATTGTATCCCTTAGCCAGTTCATCACTCTTTCTTCCAGCTCAGTGGCTGCAGGTGATGTTTCCCATATCATGCACTGTGCTCCCAGGGCTGCAATAAGCATTTCTGCAAGTATGGAAGGGTTTGAATTGTTAGCCGGGAAGTAGGCAAAGAAATCAGGACTCTGCCAGTGGGTCATTCCCGGCATTATGATCTGCTGAAAATCGTTAAATATTTGTTTGAAGTTCTCGGCTTCCAGGGGAGGCATCCCGGGCAGGGCCGAATAGATTTCCCCTGGTTCTACCTGTGCTTTTACCGGGTACTGCTCTATATTTTCAAGGTAGTCTCCAATCCATTCAACCAGTTCGTGGGCCCATTGTTTGAATTCATTGTTTGTCATGTCACCTGACGCTTTCAGCAAGGAGGATTATGATGTTCCCCTGTACTTCAACCACTCCACCCTCAATTTCAAACACTGAATCCCTCCCGTCCATATCGGTAACTGTAACCCTTCCTTCAACGAGGGTTGAAACTATTGCCGCATGATCTTTGAGCACCTGGAAGGCGCCCTTTTTACCCGGTACTTTGAGTGAACGTATATTTCCCTCGTATACTTTTTTTTCCGGTGTTATGATCTCTATTTTCACGCCCTGTCCTCTTTAGGATTCCGAGAGTATTTTCTCTCCTTTTTCGATTGCTTCCTCTATGGTACCCACGAACATAAATGCAGCCTCGGGGTATTTATCAACTTCCCCGTCAATAATCATATTGAATCCTTTGATTGTATCTTCTATTGTTACCAGTTTCCCGGGAATGCCTGTAAACTGTTCGGCCACATGGAAGGGTTGGGACAGGAATCGCTGTACCCTTCGTGCCCTGCGTACTATCATCTGATCTTCTTCAGACAATTCATCCATTCCCAGTATGGCAATAATATCCTGGAGTTCATTATATCTCTGCAGGATCTCTATCACCCTTTGAGCGCAATTATAATGTTGGTCACCAACTATGTCGGCTGTCAGAATCCTTGAGGACGAGTCCAGGGGGTCAACCGCCGGATATATCCCCAGTTCTGCAATTTTCCTGTTCAACACTGTTGTGGCATCCAGGTGGGAGAAGGTTGTTGCCGGGGCCGGGTCGGTAAGGTCATCAGCGGGCACATAAACTGCCTGAACTGATGTAATTGAACCGTGTGTTGTTGAGGTAATGCGTTCCTGCATAATTCCCATCTCCGTAGCCAGGGTAGGCTGGTAGCCCACTGCTGAGGGCATCCTTCCCAGGAGGGCACTTACCTCTGAGCCGGCCTGGGTAAAACGGAATACATTATCCATAAAGAAAAGTATATCCCTTCCTTCACCCTTCCCGTCTCCGTCACGGAAATGTTCAGCTATTGTAAGGCCTGAGAGAGCCACCCGGGCACGGGCCCCGGGGGGTTCATTCATCTGGCCGAAGACAAGTGCCAGTTTTGAATCTTTAAGTGCATCGTAATCGACCTTTGACAGGTCCCATCCTCCCTCCTCCATATCTTTGCGAAATTCCTTTCCATAGTCAATAACGCCAGCCTCAAGCATCTCCCTGAGGAGGTCATTACCTTCACGTGTCCTTTCTCCTACCCCTGCAAAAACCGACATGCCCTCGTACGATTTGGCAATATTATTTATAAGCTCCAGTATTACCACTGTCTTGCCTACACCTGCACCGCCGAAGAGGCCTATTTTGCCCCCTTTGGAATAAGGTTCTATAAGATCAATAACCTTAATTCCCGTATACAGCACTTCCTTTTCCGTTGACAGGTTCTCATACAGTGGAGGCCTACGGTGTATGGGGTAGCCCTTTTCCTTCGTCAGCTCCGGCATACCATCGATGGCCTCACCAGTGACGTTCATAAGCCGTCCCTTGATCTGTTCACCAATAGGCATGACGATCGGTTTGCCTGTGGCCACCACTTCCATGCCCCGTCTCAGTCCGTCGGTTGAATCCATGGCGATGGCACGAATTGTATTTTCCCCAATGTCCTGCTGACACTCTATAACCAGCACCGATCCGTCGTCTCTTGTGATCTCAAGAGCATCATAAATATTAGGTAATTCTGATCCTTCCCTGTCAAAAGTCACGTCAACAACAGGGCCTATGACCTGGCTTATAACGCCTGTGTTTTTAGACATATGATAAGTGTTTTGAAATGAACTACAAATTTAACAAATTTATCAAATCCCGGATGAATAGGACGGTTTTATTTAATACGGTTAAGCAGGTCTGCAGCCAGTTTTATCAATTCTTCCTTACGTCTTTGTTTAACATTGACATCATCCAGTGCTGCATAGGCCATGTCTGTATACCGGCTGGCCATATCTTCAACAACAGTTTTGATATTCAGCCTGTCGAATATTGTTTTTACCGTGGCTATTTTTTCGCCGGGGTCGAAGCTCTCAAGTTTCAATTGTTCGTTAAGAGTCTTAAGCTGATTGCCTGATGCCAGTTCCAGAGCCTTTATAAGAAGAATGGTTTTCTTATTTGATACGATGTCAGTGCCTGTTTTCTTGCCGAATACTTTGGGGTCTCCATAGGTATCAAGGAGATCATCCTGTATCTGGAAGGCCATTCCAAGGTTTCTGCCGAAATTATACATCTTGCTTATCTCATCGGGGCCGGCACTTCCTATAACAGCACCTATTTGCATTGAGGCGGCAATCATAACAGCTGTTTTCAATTCTATCATCCGCAGGTATTCGGTATGTGAAACAAAGCTCTTTTTTTCAAAATCCATGTCCATTTGCTGCCCTATACATACTTCAATGGCGGTATCATTATAAATTTTCAGAACATCCATGACGACGGGAGCCGGAGCAGCCATAATGCATTCATTTGCGATGAATGCCATTACGTCACCTGACAGTATAGCCTGGTTTACATCCCATTTCCTGTGCACGGTGGGTGATCCCCTCCGCATTTCCGATTTGTCCATTATATCGTCATGGGCAAGGGTAAAATTATGCAGTACTTCCATGCCAAGAGCGGGGAGTATGGCTTTCTCAATTTTATCAGTAAAGAGGTTGCATGACATCAGCGTCATCACAGGGCGTATCCGTTTACCCCCTATTGACATCAGGTACTTAACGGGTTCAAACAGCCTGTCTGTGTCATAGTCATATGACATGTTATGAACAGCCTTGTTTACTATATCTCTAAGTTCTAAGTAGGTATACATATTGTTTGTAATCAGGGATGGCCCTCTTAGCCGCTGAGTGCTTCCGCACCGTTAACCACCTCGAGTATCTGGTTAGTGATGCTTGCCTGCCTGGCCTTGTTGTACTCGAGATTAAGATCTCTGATCAGCTCTTTGGCATTATCGGTAGCTTTATGCATAGCTGTCATCCTTGCACCATGTTCAGCTACGTAAGAGTCCAGTACTGTCCTGTAAAATTGTATCTTAAGTGTTTTTGGAATTAACTCATTTACTATTTCTGCCTTCGATGGTTCAAAGATATATTCACCTTCATATACTTCATCGCTTTTCCCCTCTGACTCAACAGGGAGGAAGGTTTCATAGCTAAGGTCCTGTACGGCAGCATTCCTGAACCTGTTATAGATAAATTCAACCCTGTCAAATTCCTTATTAAGAAAAGCCTCCATCACCGTGGCTGCCAGGTCTGCACTGTTCTGGAAGGTGAGATCATCAAAGAGTTCACTGCTATCCCTGTATATCTGGTAACTCCTTTTTCTGAAAAATTCCCATGCTTTTTTACCGATTGTCATAATCCACAGATTATTCTTCTGATACTGCTCACTGTACTTCTCCTCTATTATTCCAAGGGCTTTTTTTATGACGCTGGCATTGAATGATCCGCAAAGTCCCCTGTTTGAAGTTACCACTATAAGCAAGACCTTACTGTTATCTGATTTGCGGCCATACATCTGGTCATTTTCTGATTCTTCAATCCTGTTGTTTATCCCGATAAGCAGTTCATGTAATTTGGATGCGTAGGGCCTGAGCCTTACTATCTTATCCTGTGCCTTACGCAGCCGTGCTGCAGCAACCATCTTCATTGCTGAAGTGATCTGACTGGTAGACCTGACAGAAGTTATCCTTCTTCGTATTTCCTTTAAGCTGGCCATATATTATTATTTCCTCGCCTTAGTTTCCTTTTCTTCAAATTTCCTGCTTATTTCAGCGGCTACTTTTTCAAGGACTGCGCTTATTTCATCATTTATAGTTCCCTCACCCAGTTTGTCAAGTATGTCTTCATGTTTCAGTTCGAGGAATTCGAGGTATTCTTTTTCGAACTGCTTCACCTTATCCACGGGGACATTTTTTAGCAGTCCTTTCGTGCCACAATATATGATAGCCACCTGGTTTCCCACCTTCATGGGTTCGTACTGCTTTTGTTTCAGGATTTCCACATTTTTTGCTCCCTTATCTATCATTGCCTGTGTCGATGCATCGAGGTCAGACCCAAATTTAGCAAAAGCTTCCATCTCCCTGTATTGTGCCTGGTCCACCTTAAGCGTTCCGGCAATTTTTTTCATTGACTTGATCTGTGCATTCCCTCCGACACGCGACACTGATATTCCAACGTTAATTGCAGGTTTTACTCCCGCGTTAAAAAGGTCACCTTCAAGGAAGATCTGGCCGTCGGTAATAGATATCACGTTTGTGGGTATATAGGCAGACACGTCACCTGCCTGTGTTTCAATGATAGGCAGGGCAGTGAGTGATCCTCCGCCTTTTATCATTCCCTCCAGTGATTCAGGGATATCGTTCATCTTAACTGCCACCTCGTCTGATTCAATTATCTTGGCTGCCCTTTCAAGGAGGCGGGAGTGGAGATAAAACACATCACCCGGATAGGCTTCCCTTCCCGGGGGCCGGCGCAACAGCAATGAGACTTCACGGTAAGAGACCGCCTGCTTTGACAGGTCATCATAAATAATAAGTGCATCTCTTCCGGTATCCCTGAAAAATTCCCCCACGGCTGCTCCCGCAAAAGGAGCATAGAACTGTGATGCAGCGGGATCGGCTGCTGTAGCGCAGATGATAACAGTGTAATCCATTGCTCCGTGTTCCTCAAGCACCGCTGCCATATTTGCAACAGTTGAACCTTTCTGGCCTATTGACACATAAATGCAATAAACCGGTTCTCCCTTGTCATAATTACTTTTCTGGTTAATTATTGTATCTACTGCAATAGCTGTCTTACCTGTCTGGCGGTCACCTATAATAAGCTCCCTTTGCCCGCGACCGATAGGTATCATTGCATCAATTGCCTTAAGGCCTGTTTGCAGTGGTTGTTTAACCGGCTGGCGAAATATTACCCCCGGGGCTTTACGCTCAAAGGGCATTTCATATAACTTCCCTTCTATGGGGCCCTTACCGTCAATAGGCAGCCCCGTTGGCGTTATAACCCTTCCGAGCAGACCTTCACCGGCCATTATTGAAGCAATACGCCTGGTTCGCTTTGCTATATCTCCCTCTGTTATTCCTTCAGAAGAACCCAGAAGCACGGCTCCGACATTATCTTCCTCCAGGTTCAGTACAATTGCCTTCACACCATTTTCAAACTCGATGAGCTCATTTGCCTGAACATTGGAAAGCCCGTACAATCTGGCAATGCCATCACCAACCTCCAGTACGGTACCTACCTCATCAAGAGCAGCCCCCGTCTGTATTCCTTCAAGTTGTTGTTTCAGTATTTTTGATACCTCTGCTGGTTTTATACTTGCCATAACTTATTATATAATATTTTTGCGGTTTTGTTCGCTGTTATCTATTCCTTAATCAGTTGTTTACGTATTTTTCTAAGTTGAGATTTCAAGCTTGCATCAACATAGAGATCCTCAATCTTAAGTATATAGCCACCCGCAAGCTCCTCATCCACTATTTCTTTCAGGTCGGCTTTCGTATCAAGGTCCTTTTCAACTATATCTATAACAGTATCCCTGTTATCCCTGCTAATGGCCACAGGTGTTCTGAGTGTTACTTTCGTTATCCCTTCGTACTTGTCGGCCATATCAATATAGCATCTTGCAATACCGGGCAGGAAGGCTTCCCTGTTGTTATTTACGGTAAGAGTAACAAGGCCAAAGCTTATATCACTTATATTTTCTTTGAACAGGGCTGTCATGATCTGTCTTTTCCTTGAATCGGGTATAACAGGACTTTCGATAAGCTCCCTGAAATCCTGCATTCCTGAAAGTTCAAGGACAAAAAGCATATCCTCCCTGACCTCTTTAACCAGTCCCTGCTCCTTTGCTGACAGAAAGAGTGCCTTTGAATATCTTACTGCTATCTTGCTTTCATTCATCGGCCCGTGTTCTAATTTTCTTTAAGGTCCATATCATCGAGCAATTTTGCTATAAGCTTATTTTGCTCATTGCCTTCCTTCAGTTTTTCATTAAGTATTTTTTCGGCTATTTCCACCGAAAGGCTGGCAATCTGGTTTCTTATATCATTAATAGCCATAGTTTTTTCCCTTTCTATCCCGGTGCGGGCTTTTTGAATCATTTTATCGGCTTCCGTTTTTGCCTGTTTTTTTGCTTCGGCAATCATTTTATCTCTAGCGTCGCGTGCTTCTTTCATGAGCTCATCCCTTTCACTGCGCGCTTCCGCCATTATGGCCTCGTTGTCTGCTTTCAGGCGTTCCATTTCCCGTCGTGCCTCCTCGGCCGATTCAAGTGATCCCTTTATGCTTTCTTCCCTTGCTTTGATAGCCTGCATTATGGGTTTCCATGCAAATGCTCTCAAAATCACCAGGAGCATCAGGAAAATCAAAGTTGTCCATACTATGGTTCCCAGCTCGGGTGTTGTAAGACTGTTACTGGCTAATATCATGGTTATCCTGTTTTTCTGATAAAAAGGCAGCCCTGTGACCAATCGTCACAGGCTGCCATTAGTCTTAATCTGCAATAAGAGCTACAACTACTGCAAAAAGGGCTACTCCTTCTATCAGCGCTGCAGAAATAATCATTGCCATCTGGATCTTGGAAGCTGCTTCAGGCTGGCGTGCTATTGCTTCCATTGCCTGACCTCCAATGCGTCCGATACCCAGCCCGGCACCTATTACCGCTATTGCTGCTCCTACTGCTGCTAAAGTACCTGTCATAATTTCTAATTTTAGTTTGACAATATTTGGTTTAATGTTCTTCCTTTATGGCCAGCCCGATAAACAGGGCCGACAGCAATGTAAATATGTATGCCTGCAAAAATGCCACAAGCAGTTCAATACAGTCCATAAACAGGACCATTATTATTGAAACCGGTGCAAAGGCCACTGACTTAAAAATAAATATCAGGCTTACCAGGCTCAGCACAATGATATGCCCTGCTGTTATATTGGCAAAGAGTCGGACCATCAGTGCAAAGGGCTTAGCGATTACCCCTATTAACTCAACAAGGGGCATCAGGGGTATCGGGAATTTCAGCCACCAGGGTACACCGGGAGTATTGAAGATATGCCGCCAGTATTCCTTGTTCCCGTTAGTATTAATTATAATCATGGTAAAGGCAGCCAGGGTAAAGGTAACAGCTATGTTACCTGTTACATTTGCACCACCGGGGAAAACCGGGATAAGCCCCATCAGGTTGTTTAAGAGTATAAAAAAGAATACCGTCAGAAGGTAGGGCATATACCTGTCATATTTTTCCTCACCAAGGTTAGGTATGGCAATGTCATCCCTGACAAAAAGAACCACGGGTTCGAGAAAGCCCTGTATGCCTTTGGGTTCGCTGATGCCCGTTTTACGGTACGATTTTGCAAGAGACAGAAAGAGCCATAAGAGAAGTATTGCCACAACCATCATGGCGGCCACATTTTTTGTTATGGAAAAATCAAGGGGCAGGTTTTCTTCATTTATGTTTCCCTCGTCATCAATCTCCACTATCTCTCCTTCAAGCTCACCTTCAGGCATTATCATGAAGCCCCTGTACCGGTGCCCGTGAGCCAGGTGCCTGGATGAAAAAACATGCAGACCATTTTTTTTACTGTAGACAATAACCGGAAGGTAAATACTCACATGGCGGCCTCCGGGTGTTGTCAGAATATGCCAGTCATGTGAATCACCTATGTGATCAAAAACAAAGTCACTGGGATTAAATTCCTTCCCTTCATTTTCTTTCTCATTATGAAGATCTTCGTCCTGGGCTGAGGAATTTTCATCAGTATGATCCTGGGGTATGGCAGCCAGGCCAGGAGTATAAACTGCAAGACTGAAAAAAAGCCAACAAATCAGAAAAATATTCTTTACCTTCAAGCCTGAACTTATTTTAAAGATTTAGTTTTCAAGGTTTTAAGTATAAACCTAAGCAGATAAATTGTGAACGACAAATATAATAAAAAGAATAATAAGACATAAACCTGATCGGTATTTTTAAGAACAATGAAGTATATAAGTGCAAAAAGGATTGAGAGAAAAAATTTAATTCCCACTGCACCCATGGTAAACAATGGCTGGTTTTCAGCAGTTTTAGCGGTTCCTATCCTGAATACCTGAAGCGAAAGTGCGGTTATCAGCGGGTATACCAGGCCGGGCAGCAGGATATCAGACAGGCTTAAGTAATTGGTAAAGAGAAAAGTAGATGCTACAAGCAAGGCAAATATAAAAAGGGAAAAAAGAAGAAGGTTTATGAATATCTGCCGGGCAGTTTTCATCAGCTTATTTTTTCCGGATAAAATCTTTCAGGGCAGTGTATAAAGCCGCAAAAACACCCAACAGTGACAGTATAGCGGTAAATACTGGTTTTTCCCCGGCACTCCGCTCATCAAGTTTAACACCAACAAAGGTCATAAGACCTATTATTACAATCATCTGGAAGGCCATGCCGGTATACCGTGCATAGGTTGCCAGAGAATCATCAGGTTTTTCATCATTTTTCGCCGGCGACTTCTTTTTTCGTGATTGGCCGTTTTGCTGCGCCTGCCTGTCCTTCCTTCTCATTATCGTCAGTCATATTGCAGTTACCTGTAAACCTGGCTCCTGGTTCTATAGATAGTTTATCGGTTATAATGTCTCCGTTTATCTTTGATGATAACTTGAGTGTCAGTAACTGGCTGACATTTATTTTGCCATCCACCTCACCGCAAACTTCCGAGTTTTTGCATACTACTTCACCTTTCACCTTCCCTGTATTTCCTATGACTACCTTCCCTTTTGTTGTCAGGTTACCAATTAGTATACCATCTATCCTTATATCACCATCTGATTTTATGTCGCCCGTAATTTCGGTACCGAGACTTATAAGGTTAATATTTGAATTTTCACTTTCGTTAAGCTTTGCCATGACTTTGGATAATATTTTTTAAAAAGATAACTTTCAAAGTTAAGAACTATTGTGTCAATATTAAGTATTTTACTATTTTTTAGTATCGTATGCCCATTTTAAATATAAGGCTCCCCAGGTAAAGCCTCCTCCGAAGGCAGCGAGTATTATATTATCTCCCCTTTTCATCCTGTCCTCGTATTCCCAGAGGCATAGCGGTATTGTTGCTGCTGTTGTATTACCGAATTTCTCAATATTTATCATTATTTGTGAAGGATCGAGACCCATTCTTCTTCCGGTTGCATCAATTATCCTAAGATTAGCCTGGTGTGGTACCAGCCATGCCACATCTCTGGCTTCGAGTTTATTTCTTTTCATCACCTCCACTGCAACATCGGCCATACTTGACACTGCGAACTTGAATACTGTCTGTCCCTCCTGGAATATAAAGTGTTCCCTGGCATCTACTGTTTCATGGCTGGCAGGCCTTTCGGAACCGCCGGCCTTCAGGTAGAGGAACTGCCTTCCCGAGCCCTCTGTGTGGAAGAGATGGTCTATTATTCCCATGTCTTGTGTTGTGGGTTCAAGGAGGATGGCCCCTGCCGCATCGCCAAAAAGCGGGCAGGTAGTCCTGTCGGTATAGTCAGTAATCGAGGACATCTTATCAGCCCCTACCAGTATAACCTTTTTGTAGCGTCCCGATTTTACATATTCCGCAGCTGTTTGCAGTGCAAAAAGAAAGCCTGAGCATGCAGCATTCAGGTCAAAGCTGAATGCGTTTTTTATCCCAACCTTATCTGAAATAATATTGGCTGTAGCCGGGAACATCATGTCAGGTGTTACGGTTGCACAGATAAGCAGATCAACCTCATCCGCCCTGGTTCCTGTTTTCTTCAGCAAGCCTTTCACTGCTTCAGCACCCAGAACGGAGGTGCCCTGGTTTTTTCCCTTGAGTATCCTTCTTTCCTTTATCCCCACCCTTTGCATTATCCACTCATCTGAGGTGTCAACCATTGTTGCCAGCTCATCATTTGTTAACCTGTACTCGGGGAACCATGCGTTTACCCCGGTTATTGCGGCTCTTAGTGTTTCCATATTAAATTTCTTCAGCGATTTTTATTGCCAGATCTGCATTTATCACGTCCCTTGTTTGCAGGATCATATTCATAACTGCCCTTCGGCGTGAGATTCCATGACCGATAACCACATTAGCATTTATCCCCACCACAGGTGTTCCACCGAAATTTTCAAAATTCAGTTTTTCAAAGAATTCGTCTTTCAGTTTTCTTTCCCTGTATATCGAGTAAAAAGCCTCGCCCTGTTTAATTATTATATTACCTACAAAACCATCGCACACAACTACATCTGACATATTACCTGTAAACAGCACGTTAGCTTCAACGTTCCCGATAAAATTAACTGCAGGATTATCCTTGAGCAATTCATATGCGCCCCTAACGGCAACAGATCCCTTTGTTTCTTCTTCGCCAATATTCAAAAGTCCCACGGTCGGATTATCAATCTCGAGTACATACCTGGCATAAAAGCTTCCCAGTTTTGCATATTGCAGAAGGACATCGGGCTTGCAGTCGGGGTTCAAACCCACATCAAGAAGTACCGATTTGCCTCCCGTTGAAGTCGGAATGGCTATTACCAGGGCAGGGCGAAAAACCCCTGGTATAACATTTACGGTATAGCTTGCTCCAATAAGCATGGCCCCGGTATTACCTGCGCTGGCAAAACCATCAATAAGCCCTTTTTTCAAAAGCTGATAGCCAACTGCAATACTGGAATCCTTTTTCTGTGAGAATGCCCGTGCAGGATGTTCCCCCATTTCAATAACTTCAGTGGAAGGCGCCAGGTCGAAAAGGGAAATATCAACACCCTCCCTGTCAGCCCCCTCTCTTATGGCTTTTTCATCACCTATAAGAACAATCCTTTCACCGGGTAAGAGGGATCCTAAAGCATCAAATGCACCTTCAAGGATAGCCCCGGGTGCATAATCTCCGCCCATTACATCGAGCCCTATATTCATGCCGCATTACATATTAAGCAGACACTTCCTTTTCTATGGCCAGTTTGCCACGGTAATGCCCGCATTCGGGACATACCCTGTGAAACCGTACTGCCGCGCCACAGTTAGAACAGGTCGACAGTGTAGGTACGGTAGCTTTGTAGTGAGTTCTGCGTTTATCCCTTCTTGTTTTTGACGTTTTACGTTTAGGATGTGCCATCTCTTATTTATTTCTAATTATTAATATTTTTTAACTTCTTAAACTCTTCCCGGTATGGCTCATTATTTTTCCCCGGTTCCCTTACCAGGTGCCGACTGAGCTTTTCAAGCATTTCCGGATTACAGGTGCTTTTACCGTTTTCATCATCAGGGTGCGTCTTTCTGAGAGCCAAACCGAGGTGAGCAAATTCATAAAAAAGCTGGTCCAGTATAAATTCATTTTCACCATGAGGTATAATTATCACTTCATCATCCACTTCCTCCCACTGGTCTCCAAACTTCACAAGTATGCTGTCGTCGGTGATGATTTCCTGTGTATACAGGTCGAGACACCTGTCACAGGTTAAACTGACCGTTCCGCTAATAACAATTTTCACCTCCATGTGGGATGAACGTCTAACCAGGGTGACGGCAGCCTCAAGTACGGCTTCGTGGATCTCAGATTTTTCAAAAGCAGCAAAAAAATTGCTATCGATTTTAAAATCATACAGATGACTTCCCTCTTTCAGTCCCCTCAACGGTATGCTGTATAAACCCCTCATAACTATCCAAAATTGGTGTGCAAAAATAAAAAAGCTTATTCAATTATTAAAGATAATAAGGAAAAAAGTGGGAAAATAAGTATCCCATGGCCATTTGCCGGTAAAAAACCGTCATTTACCGATTTCCATTAAGTCCTCCCTGACATTAATAGTTATTTTTGATCTGCGAACTAAAATAAAATTATCATGAAAGATAAAAACCATAATCCCGGCAGGAATTTCGGAATCTTTCTTATACTGGCAGGCTTATTCCTGGCAGGTTTCATGTTTGATGTTCTGAACCTGGGCAGCTTCAGGGAATATTTTGTCTGGCCCATGCTGTTAATTTTTTTCGGGGTGCTTTCTTTTTTCACTGAAAATGCTGCAGCCGGAATAATTCTGGTAGCAGTTGGAGCTTATTTCTTCCTTCCCCGCATCGATTTTGAATTACCTGTGATCTATGAGAAATTATACTGGCCTGTAGCAATAATACTGGCAGGTTTGACCCTGATAATATCCGGTATTATAAGGCGGTACCGCAGGAATTAATTATGAACCGGGCCCCGAGGATTCGGGGCGAGCTCGCGAGCGGAAAGTGATTGTGGCCGGTGAGAGCGAGCAATTATGAGTTATGAGTTAAATTGTAGATTTAATAATCCAGTTAAAATAATTTAGAAATGAATAAACATTCAGATTTTGAGGACAAACCTCATCGCAGTTATTCCGCAACAAGCAAGGTAGTAATAGGCCTGGTGCTGATATTGCTCGGCTTTATGCTGGTAATAAGAAATACAGGGCTGATGCCCGGTTATTTCGAAGACATAATCTTTAGCTGGCAGATGTTACTTATTGCAATAGGTTTCATTATGCTTTTAGGCACCGGCAATAAAATGCCCGGCCTGATAGTGATGGCAGTGGGTGGTTTCTTCATCCTGCCAGAAGTATTTGACATACCCTTCAGGACTTACAGGTTATTCTGGCCTGCCATCCTGATAATTATTGGTGTAATAGTATTAACGAATACCAGGTGGTTTTCAAAAGAAAGGTGGCATTCTGGATCGACCTCATCAAGCGACATTATTGACATGGTAAATATCTTTGGAGGGGGAGAAAGGCGGTTCATGAGCCAGAACTTCCGGGGAGGGAAAATAACCTGCATTTTTGGCGGGGGCGAGATAGACCTTACCAGGGCCAGGCTGGCTGAAGGCACCCATGAGCTTGAAATAGCCTGCATCTTCGGTGGTATATCCCTGATTGTGCCGCCTGAATGGAATATTATTATCGATGTAACACCTGTGCTGGGAGGGTTTTCTGATAGCCGCAAAACATCAGGATCAGCAATAGATATGTCAAAAACACTTGTTATCAAAGGTGCAGTGGTATTTGGTGGGGGTGAAATAAAAGGTTACTGATAATGTTGATTCATCCAATTCTCAGCAAACGCAACAGGTTACTTGTCTACTGGCTGATCTGGCTCATAATAGGGCTGGGTCAGTCTTTACTTATCAGCTATTCATCCGGAATAAGCGTAGTGGCTGCCTTCAGTGATGGCTTCATCTCGGCATTGATTTTTGGCATGACTGCCATCGCCCTGTGGTTCCCGGCCAACCAGTTCAAGCAGGGTATCAAAAATATGAAGATGACCCTTATTAACCACCTGCTTATGGCTGTAATTGCACTTGGAATATGGGTTTTCCTGACCAAATTGCTGGTTCTTGCCTTCCTTCAAGAAGGGGAATTATATAAATCGTTCTGGGAAAATTCAATATATTACCGCCTTGGGGCAGGTGCCTTTATTTATGTGGTAGTAATATTGACTTACTACCTCCTGATCAGTATGGATAATATAGCCAGGAAGGATATGAGGGAAGCCAAACTGGAAAACATGTTAAAAGAGGCCGAGCTTATGATGCTGCGATCACAGATAAATCCTCATTTCCTTTTCAACAGCCTGAATTCAATAAGCTCACTGACAATATCAGATGCTCCACGGGCAAGGGAAATGGTTATCAAACTGTCTGATTTCATGAGATATGCCCTCTCACGGAAAGAAGACCGTACAGTTAAGCTGCAGACCGAACTGGAAAACCTGAGGCTTTATCTTGATATTGAAAAAATACGTTTTGGAGAAAGACTGGAATTCCGTGAGGATGTCAGTGATGAATGCCTGAAAGTAAAGGTGCCAAACATGATACTGCAGCCCTTATATGAAAATGCCATTAAGCACGGTGTTTACGAAAGCCCTGATAAGGTAAGAATAAAACTCACGGCAAGGAGGCTGAATGGCGCAATCAGTATCAGCATAAGTAACGATTTTGATCCTGAAACCATAGCTCACGGAGGTACGGGTACGGGATTGAATAATGTAAGAAGAAGGCTTGAGCTGTACTATGGTAACAGGGCATGGCTCAAGACGGTAAAGGAGGCCGGTCTTTTTACGGCAGAAATTTATATCCCCGAACATACAGATATGGAAAATGAATGAAGAAGATAAAATTAAAGCACTTATCATAGAAGATGAAGAACCGGCCAGAAGCATAATCAGACATTACCTTGCCAAACATAACACTGTACAGATAGTGGGCGAGTGCTCCGACGGGTTCTGCGGACTTATGGCAATAAAGGATTTAAATCCCGATCTTATTTTCCTTGATATTCAAATGCCCAAATTAACAGGCTTTGAGTTACTGGAAGTACTTGAAGAAAAACCGGATATAATATTTACTACTGCATTTGATGAATATGCGATTAAGGCTTTCGAAATGAATGCCGTGGACTATCTTCTCAAACCCTTTTCGGAAAAGCGCTTTGATGATGCCGTTGAAAAGGCTGTCGTAAGAATCAGCAGGGGCGCTGACCTGTCTGCAAACATACAGAAGCTGAAGGCAGGGGAGACAGAGGGATTACCTGCCCTGAACAGGATAGTGATCAGAAAGGGGAATGCCATAAGCTTTATCCCCGTCAGAAATATAATTTACATGATGGCGGAGGATGACTATGTAATGATATATCATACAGGAGGTAAAGCCCTTAAGGAACAGACCATGAAATATTATGAAAGAAAGCTCCCCGGAAATGAATTTGTACGTATCCACAGATCCTGCCTTGTGGCAATTGAACAGATAAGCAGGATAGAACCCTATGGCAAGGACTCCCATATTGCCATTTTGAAAGACGGAGAAAGGTTACCTGTAAGCCGTTCAGGCTATAAGAAACTTAAGGAGAGAATCAGTTTCTGAAGCCTTATCTCTTAAGCCTGTTATCCCTTGGCCATGCTCTCCTGAGGCTTTTAAGGGCTTTGTACTTCTTTACGTAAATAAGCGGTACCGGGTCATAACCATGGGTGCCACCCGGCCTGCAACGGCTTATACGGTTGGCGGCCATACAAAAGCCCCGCAAGGGACCATGACGCTTCAACGCTTCAATTGCATATTTCGAGCATGTGGGCGTGTGCCTGCACGATGGTCCCGTAAGGGGTGAGATAAACCACCTGTATAGATAAAGCGGAACCAGAAGTATGTAAACCAGTATTCTCTTTAAGGCTGCCATATTTGATGCAAAGGTAGGTATAAACCTAATATTACCGCCCGGGCACATTAAGCAGCGCCGTATGCTTTTTAAGCGTTCTCAGTATCAGCCATGTAAGAAAACCGAAAATAAGTAAGACAAGCCACATGATCTTTATTTCAGCCTGCTCTTCGAGGGTGTAATTGCGGGTCAGGTCGAGCAGGGCGAATACTATAAAGATTGTCCCAAAACCATTATACTCACGCTTGAGAACATTCCTGAGTGAAAATGACAGGTCTGACCTGGTATAATTACTGAATGAAGGAATGAAGGCCCTGACTCTTTCTGACCACAGGTCATATGATTCATTGAACTTCTTCCTCAGGAATTGCTCTTCTGCAAACATAATTCTTTCATAATAAAGCCAGTAAGCAAGGCCGAAAATGATGGTAATCCATACTGACCTGAGAAATAATACCGGCCCCAGCCACATGAAAAAGTTGCCAAGGTAAAGGGGATGCCTTACAACGGAATAAATTCCCTTTGTGTTAAGGCTGTCAGCAATCTGTTTGCTTCTGTTTCTTCCGGAGGTGTTCCTTGGTGTCCTTCCAACTGTTATTATCCTTATAAAGAGTCCAAAAAGGCTTATACCAAGAAAGGCTGTCTCGAGGCCCGGCCTGAAATCCATATTTGTG
The DNA here is from genome assembly GCA_011050615.1 of Bacteroidota bacterium. Taxonomy (GTDB): domain Bacteria; phylum Bacteroidota; class Bacteroidia; order Bacteroidales; family VadinHA17; genus UBA9300. Next base: position 62,282 of record DRFJ01000054.1, on the reverse strand, counting down.
GCCCCGGAAAAATAGATATAAGCAAGTGATGGTATGAAAATAAACAAGGGCAGCCATCCCCTTCTTTTAAAGAGCCAGTTGCCGTGCCTTTCAAATTCATGTAAAAGAGCCATAAATGAGTGATTTTTCAGGGAGCTAAAATATTAAATATTTCAGAAACTGTATTTCATCCTTAGAAAACAAAGGTTAATTCTTGTTCTGTCATTGCTCAATTCGGCATTGAAATGTTGCCATATAAATGAAAAATCAAGGTTCTCAGCAAGTGAGATCTCCACTGATGGTCCTGCGTAGAAACCTTTCAGGTCAGGATACCATATAGCCGAAAAACTCAGATTGAATAAGGGGCTTACAGGATAACTTACACTGCCGAACAGCGAGAATTCAGAAAAGGCAAGGTCTTTTGCCGACAGGTTCCCGGAATAGAAATCATCAAAGGCGTCAAAGGAAAATGGCTTATTGCAGTACATAAGCTGCATTTGCATCATCCCCTTCCCGGAGAAGCCGCGGTCCAGCCCTACTGTAAAAAGACCCGTCCCTGTAGTATCCCTGAAATTTTCCACCGGATGAAACCAGCTTATCTCTCCCCTGAATGAGGTACTACCGAAGGCACCTGACCACCCTGTGCCGAAGACGATATCCTCACCTTCGGCTATCCCTGCAAGGAACTGTATATCATAAGTCCACTTATTAAACCTGTAGAGGCCTGCAAAAGTGAGATTTTCATCACCGTCCATGGCAGCTGCAAGTTCAATGCTTGAAGAATAATCCGGGTACACCTGCATTCTTATGGCATCACTGCCCGGTCGTTCAGGGTAATCAACATCAAAATAGGAATAGGCATTGAAAATATCATTGGGATTCCAGATCAGCGTCTGTCCCCAGTTAATCCTCTGCCGGCCAGCCCTTATCTGCACAGGGCCCAGGCTCAGATCAGCCCACAAACGGTCAATCCTGGAATTCAGGATAAAGGAATTTTCACTGAAAATATTTGTTGAAAGATCGAGCAAACCCTTATCCGAAGCCAGCCTTTCTGCGTATGTTGGATCCATGCTTACCATGTCACCTGTAAAAAACCTGTTTCTGAATTCCAGGGCAAAGCTAAGCTTTGACCCGGCGTATAGCCTGAGGTTTAACCTGTTATGAATAAGATTATCCGTGACCCAGTCCCCTTCCGGTTCTTCAAAAATAAAGGTCTGCATATTATTTATATATCCCGTCAATTCAGCCTGAACGGTTTTATCCTGACCATTTGCCGCAGCCAGGCTAAAAAGGAACAGGATTAAGAGGAGGATATGTAATTTCATTCGTTTAAAATTTTATAATTAACTGAATATAAATTAATTAAAAATTTGAGAACGAATGCAAGCGCTTACTCACAGTAAAACTGTTCGTGAGCTCGCTGTGCCCGTTTCATTTTATTTCCTTCTTTCATCAGAAACTACTTTCCCGTCCTCCAGGGTTATCACTCTTCTTGCTTTCTTCATAACCCTGGCATCATGGGTTGAGAAAATAAAGGTGATATTTTCTTCCATGTTAAGTTTTTCCATAATATCAAGGAGGGTTTCAGTCGATTTTGTATCAAGGTTTGCAGTGGGTTCATCGGCCAGGACAAACCTTGGTTTTGAAGCAAGTGCCCGTGCCACGGCAACCCTTTGCTGCTGACCTCCCGACAACCGGGACGGCCGGCTGTCGACCCTGTCTTTAAGGCCAACGGCTTCAAGTAGTTCCATGGTCCTCTCATCTTTCTTCCTTTTGGGCCATTTCTGCAGGCTCATAATGAATTCCACGTTTTCTTTTGCCGTAAGGACGGGAATCAGGTTATATGACTGGAAGACAAAACCGATGTTTCTCATCCTGAAATCAATAAGGGCAGATGGCTTTAAGGTTGACAGGTCAGTGCTGTTTACCAGTATCTTACCTTCCGTTGGCATATCCAGGCCTCCGATCATATTAAGCAGTGTGGTCTTGCCTGAGCCCGAAGGGCCTACAATAGCAGCAAATTCTCCCTCTTCAAAATCAAGGCTTACGTCATTTACGGCATGCACCTCAACATGAGTGGTATTGTAAACCTTGTGTACATTAGTCAGTTCAAGTACTTTCATATCTGTGATATTAATATTTCATTCTTATTCTGTTCTCAGTGCCTCGGCCGGGTCAAGCTTAAGGGCTTTGAAGGCCGGGTAGACCGAGGATAATACGCCTGTTACTATTATCAGAACCGTAACAATAAAGAAAAAGCCTATCCCTATGTCAGGATATATATGTGATGAAAAGCCCATTGCTTCAAAGCCTTCCTGCATGGAGCCGAAATTTATGCCCCTGGCAGATGTAATCCTTATTATTATCCAGCTTATCAACATTCCCACCATTCCTCCTGTAAGCGAAAGGAAGACCGACTCGGTCATGATCATCCTGAATACTTTCTTCCTGTTCATCCCTATGGCCGTGAGCATTCCCAGCTCCTTGGTGCGCTCGAGCACTACCATAAGCATGGTATTAACGATTCCGAAGGCCAGCGCTGCAAGTATCAGTGCCATAAAAAAACCGTACATGACCTCTGCCATATCCGTCATCAGGGCCATATCAGGCTGTATCTCCCTCCAGCCAAGAACTTCAAGTTCAGGAAAATCGCTTTTGAGTTTCATGGTTACAGCCTTTGTATCATCTACGTCCTTTAACCTTATTATTATTTTATGCGCAGTGTTTTCAGGCAGTTCAACCAGGCTTCTGATGACATGGTCTCTGACAAATACATAGCTTGATTCATACATGCTGTTGGAAATATTGTAGATGCCACCAACCCTGAAAACACCGCCCGTCTGGTGATTGTTAATATCAACGAAAGTAAGGGTGAAGCGGGCTCTTTCCCTGAAAGTCTGGGATGTTTCGAGTATCAGCTTTCCATATTCCTTTTCCTGGTCTTCGGTCAGAACAGATCTCATTGCCTTCTTAAAGCTCTTTTCATTATCAAACCTCTTCCCAGTGAATTTTCTTATACCACCTGAAATTTCTGCAGGCAGTCCGGCCGTTTTTAACTGATCTGCTACCTCGTCTGTGATTTCATACCGGATTATATTAAGGTTTTTCGCCAGGTCAAAGCCTATATAAGCCAGTTCCTCCCTTTCAGGGTCACCAAAGTAATCTCCCGTTCCGGGTTCAAGCTCTTTGTACAAGCCGAATACATACTTTTCCTCCCGGGGATCTATCCCTATTATATTTACCCCGACACTTTTCCTTGCCGTATTTGCCATGCCTGCCACAAAAAGCCTGTCACAGACAGACTCCACTTCTTCCATAGCCCCGATCTGGTCCCTGATTGAGTTTACATTTTTTATATTGCATACAAGGTCGTTATTTGACCTGAAGTCCTTATGATTGATCTGAATATGTGCAATCTCATTTTCGAATATATCATCAGCCCTCTGATCAATAGCCCCGTTCATTACCCCGACAGCAAATACTCCCGCAAAAATCCCGACGGCAACCGATGCGATAACCACCAGGCTCCTTACCTTGTTTCGCCATACGTTTTTCCATGCAGTTTTTGTAATCATTTTATTCGTTTTTATGCTTTGAGAGCGTTAACCTCTTTCATCTTCCTGATCTTTATAAGCGGATAAATGGCTGCCACCAGAACAATTATGGCCACTACCAGCGACTGGGAAATAAAATACTTATCGATCCACTGGAATTTCATAACAGGCTCAAAACCATAGTCTTCCCACACTTTGGCCAGGCTGGCGGAAAAATGTATGGGATGGTAATAACCGTATATTATCGAAGGCACGGCTATAGCCACACCTGCCAGTATTCCCAGCAATCCTAAATAGAGCATCTCGTATACCAGTACTCCTGTCAGTTTTGTTTTCTGCATTCCTATGGCAACCAGGACACCAAATTCACGCCTTCGCTCGGCCGTCATCATCAGGACGGTACCGAAAACACCAAAAGCAATGACAAGGTAAAGTATGCCTATCATTATCATGCCGCCTTTATCATCAGCATCCAGCTGCTGAACAAGAGTTTCGTTCATTTCCTTCCAGGCAAGGACACGGTATGGGCTGTCCAGTTTTGAATCGAGTCGCGCCAGGGTGCCTTCAATGGCATCATCATCATTGTCTTTCAGGTGCACAACCATTGAAGTTAACATACCGGGGGCGTAATAGAGGGTCTGGCATACGTCTACCGGCAGGTATACTATTTTATTATCCAGCTCAGGATTTGGTATCTTTATTATCCCTCCAATAACATATTTCCCTGCAGCTGTATGACCGTGATATGCCTGGCCAAGCAATATTATCGTATCTCCCCTCTCCAGCCCCAGGTAACGAGCCAGCCTGTCCCCGACAAGGGCCTTATCCTCACCCATGCTGAAATAAGAGTTATCAACACCTGCATACCTGGTCAGAACCGGCATCAGGGTCTCTTCATCACCTTCCTTTATTCCGAGGTCAATCTGTAAGCTCCCATCGGAAGAATATGATTTATCACGGAAAAGGTCAAGGTTCTTTGCAAGGTAGGAAGGTATATCCTCAGCTTTTATCGCATCTATTGCCTCATCCGTCAGCCTGTAGTTAACAAGCCTGGATTCAACATCCGACAGGAGCTTTTCCTTCTCCGGGTCTATGCCCATAACCATAACCCCCTTTGAGCGTGACCCGCTTGATGCAAGGGCAAAGGATTCGAAACGTGGAATAAGATCTTCGACATTTTTATCCTCTGTTATTCTGCTTTGCAGTTCCGCGGTATTGTTGAAGACATTGTCAACTATTTTATTCTCCCAGAATTCTTCATTCTGAACCTGGATATAACCTGAATATGATTCAATAATATTCTTATACATGGAATCATAGGTCCCTAATTGTAATGATCTCATTATCATTGCAAAGAATACTGCGAAGAACACTGATGCGGATGTTATGACTGTCCTTCGCCTGTTCCTCCATAAATTTCTCCAGGCCATTTTGTAGTTTTTCATATCTGCATTTTTTTACTTCTACCTTACTCTTTTCAGGTTTTGCTGTGAAAAGAAGTCATCTTCAACAGGGATATTAAACTCGATCTTTTCAATTTCCACAACTGTTTTATGTCCTTCTTCATCTTCAGGAATTATTTCCAGTATGGTCGGTATCAGCCTTCCATCCATGATTTTTAAATTTTTACCCAGCTCCGTTCTGACCAGGTAGCCATCTTCATCATAAAGTTCGGCTTTCATGAATAAATAATCATCCTTATCAATCCATCTTACCTGGTGCCCCCAGACAACTGCCGCATCCTCTTTGGCCGTCATTTTAATCCTGTAACAAAGGCGCCCTTCTATTTCTTCTTCCCCGGCAAGTTCATGAATATAATCATCCACCACTGATGATTCATTGAGTATGTCATCATTGGTATAATCGGATCCCATCCATCCCTGCGACATCATGGAGGGAGGTAATTTTATCATCCTGCTGATGGTCGGGTTCCAACTCCACATCTCCGAGCCCCTCTTCAGGAAGCTCTGCCCCCTGTCCCTGGCAGGAGCCGTAATTAAAGTCAGGGCATATTCCCTACCCTTTGTCCAGTTCTTGAATTCCAGCGTTCGTTCCCAATCGGGACGCACAATGGTCATTTTCATTTCGCTGTAACTCGATTTTTCACCATTTATCTTATCATTCGCCCTTTTCACTATTTCAGCGGCATCCTGGGCCGCAAGGGATAAACATGGATAAATGAGCAATAATAGTGTAAGCAGTTTCTTTGTCATTTTTAAGTCTTTAACTATATTTCTGGAGTATTCGTTCTTTAATTTTCTCTACCGGAAACAATTCCGAATTGGCAATATAATTTATCGCTATACCATCAAGCATGGCACCAAAGAGCACTGCCTCGGTATATGGATCCTCAAATTCACGTCCTTTAAAATAGGCGACAAGGAGTGCAATATATTTGTTTACCGATTCAGCAAGCCTGTCCCTGACCAGCTTTATAACAGGTTCCTGGACAAAGAGGGTGAAATACAGCTTCCAGAAAGATATATCATGCTGCAGCATACCAAAAAACTTGTCCAGGAAGTACTCCATTTCATCCCCCGTCAGCACTCCGTCCTTATCAGGATCCACAAGCCTGTCAAGTTTATCGAGGCCAGAGTAAATAATAGTCTTTATCAGATCATCCTTACTTTCAAAGTAATTATATAATAATCCTTTTGATATTCCTGCTTCCCTTGCGATGGTGCTAATTGTGGTTCCATGAAAGCCGTTCTTTGCAAACAGGCCAAGAGCCGTAAGCATTATTGAAGATTTCCTCTCTTCCCTTATTCCTTCAAACTGTTGTGGTGTTCTCGGCATATTTTAATTAAATGTTCAGTCAATGATTTAGCAAACAAAATACTGTTTTTGAATGAACGGTCGGTCAAATATAAAAAATTCAAATGGGCTTTCCCAGGTTTTTCCGTATTTTTTTAAAATCCAAATCCCGTCATTTCATAATTGCTAAACTTCATCCGGGTAAGAGTTGTGAGACCCGCGCCACCGAATGAGCCTATTACATTATTGCCTTACTTAAACTAATCAGGCAGCTCTCCGCCCGAATATCAATCACTTCTTAATTCCTTAGTCCTCAGAATCCGGTGACACAATAATAATGCAGCTTTGGTGTTTTATTTTTGAAAGATTTTTTATCTTTAACAGGTTATATACAAACAATTTCAGCATGGCTAAGCTCAAACTGTCACTTGGGTTAATCCCTTCAACATCAAAGATAGAGCAGGAAGAAAATGCACTTATCGAAGAGTTTAAAAAACTTAAGAAATTCCTTGAATCGGATGAACTGAAGCGCTTTAATGAACTGGACGCCCGGATAAATTCGACTGATTTCAAAACAAAAAAGGAAAATATTGAGAATCTCAGGTTCAAAGATTCCGAAGAATACAACAAGGAAGTGGAGTTTAAAAAACTGGATAAGAGCAAGGACCTGGTGATGTATTTCAAAACACGCGACAGTGTGGACCTTAAGAAGTACCGGGAACTTGAAAATTCAGACAGGATAAAACGCTATGAAGAGCTGGGAAAAATAATAAATTCAGCCGGTTTCAGGGAAAAGCAGAAGATGAAGCCCATCACGTTCAAAACCACGGAGGAATACAATAAATACAGGGAGTATAAAAGACTGAAATCAGATTCAAATATCAGGGCATATAAAAAGCTTCTGAAAAAGGGCAAGAAGGAAGAAGCTGAAAAACTCGAATCTGTTCCCGGCATAAAGCGTTTCCGCGAGCTGAAAGAATTTATTAATTCCCGTGCCTTCCTTGAAAAGAAGAATATGAAGCCCATTACTTTCAAGGATACAGAGGAATATAAGCTGTTCCTGGAATATAAGAAACTGAAAAACGATCCCGATATTAAATTCTTCTATAAGTTTAAATCATCGAAAGTACTTTCAAACTTCAACAAACTCGACGGATCACAGCAGGTAGCAAGGCACACTGAACTTAAAGACTACCTCGGAACCGATCAGTTCAGGGAAAGGAAAGCCTACCTCCTGGATAAGAAGCGCTACGAAAAATCTGATCTGTACAAGCTGGAGCAGGAATACGAAAAGCTGAAAAAAAGTGACGATATAGTCTGGTATTTCAGGGTTAAAGATTCGGATAAATTTGATGTGCTGAAACACAGAGTGTTAACCTTCCATGATGAATTTGATGAAGGCAGCCTTGACACCGGGAAATGGCTTACCAATCATTACTGGGGCGACAAGCTGTTAAAGGAAAGGTATTCGCTTGAAACAGACCTTCATTGCTACACCGAATCGGAAAATATTAATGTTGGCAGCAGCATCCTGAGCATCAGCACAAGGCCACAAAAAAAGGAAGGAAAGGTCTGGAATCCTGACCTTGGCGGGTTCAGGAATAAAGATTTCAACTATACATCCGGTATAATTAACACCGCCAAAAGCTTCCGTCAGAAATACGGTATATTCCAGGCAAAGGTGAAACTTAATACGGCTGTCGGTCCAAGACATGCATTTTACCTGCTGGCCGAAAAGGTAACCCCGCACATTGATGTTTGCCGCACAGGTAAGGGAAGGGTATGGATGGATTTATTCGCCAATGGTGACAGGATGGCAAAAACGTCAATAGGCGGCAAATACGGCAGGGATTTTTATATCTATACCCTTGAGTGGACGGCAGACAAGCTGGTCTGGAAAATAAATGATTACGAGGTTTTCAGGCAAACTTACAATATCCCCGGTGAGCCCATGTATATCAATTTTTCAGGAGGACTGGACAAACCAATACCCGGGTCCAGCTCAATGGAAATAGACTGGGTAAGGGTTTACCAGTTTAAAAATTGATTAAGCACCGTGGCATAAGAAGATTTTATATTAATTTCCAGGGGCTGTCTCAAAAGTGCACCACCTCCCCGGGGTCTCGGGACGGGGGTGGTTAAATGATTTATGATACAGTCCCTGCACAGAAATATACCTGTATGTCAAAAAGATTTTTTCTAATTATTTTAATCCTGACCGTTTTATCAGGATCATTACTTTCACAACGCTACATGGAATTTACCAGGCAGGATACCCTGCGCGGATCAATCACGCCCGAGAGGGAATGGTGGGATCTTACTTTTTACCATCTGAATATTAACATCAATCCTGCCGACAGCAGCCTGGAGGGCTATGTGCTGGTAAGATATAATGTACTGAAGTCTCATAACCGTATGCAGATAGACCTGCAGCCACCACTTGAAATAAGCAGAATAACCCAGAACGGAGAAGAACTGGAATTTGAACGCGACGGTAACGCCTGGTTTGTAAAGATGAAAAAGGCCCAGCTTGCGGGTCAATCGAATGAAGTCATGGTATTCTACGGAGGTAAACCTAAGGTAAGCCTGCGTCCACCATGGGACGAAGGTCTGACCTGGACTTATGATAAAAACGGGAATCCCTTCTACGCCACATCATGCCAGGGAGGGGGTGCAAGCATCTGGTGGCCATGCAAGGATCATATGTATGACGAACCCGACAGCATGCGCTTCAGTATTACAACACCCGGAAACCTTATGGATGTTTCAAACGGCAGGTATAAGGGCTTTACAACAAATCCCGATGGAACAAAAACATGGCACTGGTATGTTTATAATCCCATTAACAATTACGGGGTTAACATAAATGTTGGTGATTATGTTCACTTCGGAGAGGTATATAAGGGCGAACTGGGCAATCTCGATTGTGACTATTACGTCCTCAGCTATCACCTGGACAAGGCAAAAGAACACTTCAAACAGGTGCCCATGATGCTCGAGGCCTTTGAATACTGGTTCGGACCCTACCCTTTTTATGAAGACGGCTATAAACTTGTTGAGGCGCCCTACCTTGGAATGGAACACCAGAGCTCTGTTACTTATGGCAACGGCTATATGAACGGTTACCGTGGAAGGGATATAAGCGGTACCGGCTGGGGTGAGAAATTTGACTTTATTATAATCCACGAATCAGGACATGAATGGTTTGCAAATAATATAACCTATAAGGATATTGCCGATATGTGGATACACGAAAGTTTCATTGCTTATTCCGAGGGGCTATATGTTGAGTACTGGTACGGTAAGGACGCCGGTTTTGAATACCTGAGAGGTGTGCGGTCAAACATAAATAATGACCGGAATATCATAGGTCCTTATAACGTTAACCGCTCCGGCTCAGGTGATATGTACCAGAAAGGCGCAACAATGCTCCACATGATAAGGCAGCTTGTCAACAATGATGAAAAATGGAGGGCTATCCTGCGTGGTCTTAATAAAACATTCTGGCACCAGACAGTCACCACTGAACAGATAGAAGGCTATATGGAAGAACATACAAATTTTGAGTTGAAACCCGTTTTTGACCAGTTTCTGCGTGATACAAGGATCCCCGTACTGGAATACAGTTTTGCCGACGGTGGACTGAGATACAGGTGGGGAAACACGGTGCGCGGATTTAATATGCCCGTTAAGGTATACCTTGATGGTGTAGAAACCTGGCTCGAATTCGGAAACAGGGGATGGTCATTTCTTGAAGATGTAAACCCCGGCGAACTTGTAGTTGATAAAGATTTTTACGTGGCTGTTCTCAATATTATGGGAGAATAAATATGAGAAAAAGTTATCTTATCCTCTTGCTCATAGCTGTATTTCTCATTTCGTGCTCAAGGAAAGACACAAAACCAAACTTCATTTTCATACTGGTTGATGATCTTGGATGGACCGACCTTACCTGTTATGGAAGCTCTTTCCATGAAACACCTAACCTCGACAGGCTGGCTTCGGGAGGGATGGTCTTTACCGGTGCCTATTCCACTTCCCCGGTGTGCTCGCCTACAAGGGCAAGCATCATGACAGGGAAATACCCTGCAAGGGTCAATATCACTGATTGGATCCCTGGCGATGATCCAAAAGACAGGAGGCTCCTGGGACCACAGGATTATCACCAGCTGTCCCTTGAAGAGGAAACCATAGCTGAAGTGCTGAGGAGCAAGGGTTATAAAACGTTCTTCGCAGGTAAATGGCACCTTGGTGATACAGCTTATTTCCCTGAAAACCAGGGATTCGACATAAATAAGGGTGGTCATCACATGGGCCAGCCCCCTGCAGGATATTATTCACCATATAATAACCCCAGGCTTGAAGACGGCCCTGAAGGTGAATACCTTACTGACAGGCTTACAGATGAGTCACTTAAATTTATGCAATCGGTAAAAGATGAACCATTTTTCCTTTGCCTTGCTTTTTATACCCTCCACACACCCATCCAGGCATGCAGGAAACATATTGAATACTTCCAGAAAAAAAAGGATGTACTGGGTGAAGAAGGCAAGCCGGTTCTTGCCGGTGAACATACGGGCAGCACAACGCTTAACCAGGTAAATGCAGACTATGCCTCAATGGTCTTCAGCATGGATGAGAACGTCGGGAGGATAATTGCATACCTCGATGAAACAGGCTTATCCGAAAATACATATCTTATCTTCACATCCGATAATGGTGGCCTCACAACTTTATGGAAAGACAGCCCGGCCCCTACTTCCGTTAAACCCCTGAGGGCAGGTAAGGGATGGTGCTACGAGGGAGGAATAAGGGTGCCTCTGATTATAAGCGGACCGGGAATCATAGCCGGATCGAACGATTTCCCGGTTATCAGCACCGACTTCTATCCTACAATACTGGATATGGCAGGATTGCCCCTGATGCCCCAACAGCATACAGACGGACTTAGCCTGCTCCCCCTGCTTACAGCAAATGAACCACCCCCGAGAGAAGCCGTTTTCTGGCATTACCCGCATTACCACGGAAGCCAGTGGACACCTGGTGCTGCAATACGCAAAGGCAACTGGAAACTTATTGAGTTTTATCATTATGGGAAAACCGAACTCTATAACCTGGCCGGGGATATAGGTGAAACAACTGATCTGTCTGAACAATATCCCGAAAAAACAAATGAACTCAAAGCACTCTTGAGGAAAATGCAGGAGGAGACGGGAGCCCTGCTCCCGTTAGAGAATCCCGGTTTTGAAAATCAATAATGTCTGAAATGATATCAAAGGAGCATTTCACTATACTTGTGATGGCATGGATAATATTTGCCGTACTGTTATTCCCACTGCTCCTCAAGATAAAAGCCCCCTATGGCAGGCATGCCAGTGGCAGGTGGGGGCCGCTTACAGACAACCGTCTTGGATGGTTCATAATGGAGCTCCCGTCCCTGATCCTTATCACAGCTCTGTTTCTTGCGGGCAGAGGTCCGGGAATTAATATCCTCTGGGTATTCTGGTCACTCTGGTTCATTCATTACTTCAACCGCATTTTCATTTTTCCGTTCAGAACCAGAACAAAAGGGAAGAAGATCCCATTGCTTGTGGTCTTTTTTGCTATGTTTTTCAACCTTGTTAACGGCTTTTTGAACGGTTACTGGCTGGGCTATCTGGCAGGGGGCACCGGGCAGGCAACAGGGACTTATTATGACAATTGGCTTACCGATCCACGATTTATTATCGGACTCATATTATTTTTATCGGGCTTTACTGTTAACCAGGTGGCCGATAACCACCTTATAAATTTACGCAAGGGCAATAAATCAGGCTATTCCGTCCCGAAGCATACACTTTTCAGGTATATATCCTGCCCTAATTTTTCAGGTGAGATTATTGAATGGACCGCTTATGCGATTATGACATGGAGCCTGCCGGCTCTGTCATTTGCTGTTTGGACAGCTGTGAATCTTATTCCGCGTGCCCTGCATCATCATGCATGGTATAAGGAAAAATTTCCCGCTTATCCGGCTAAACGGAAGGCGGTAATACCATTCATATTATAAGCTGAGGCTCACCCTCAGGATTGAAAGAAATACAGTGACACGAGTGTATTTAAAACACCGGAGAAGACTTTACACAGGGTGTATAAGCTGTATGTAACAATATCGCATCAAATGTGTTAATTTTGAATTGACAAAATAAAATCTTTGAAATGAAAACAAGGCTTTCACTGAAGTATATAGCTTTTTTATAGCCTTATTGCTTCACGCTTCATTATTTGCCCGGGAATTTACAGAAGTAAGTCCATAAGAGGTGGGCATATCTTCAAGAAGGGTGGAATTTATGACCGGTACATTTCAAAAATATGCGGATGACGGTAAGCTTCCCGGTGCAGTAATACTGGTGGCACGGAAGGGTCAGATTGCTTATTATAAAGCTTTCGGTAAAAAAGACATGGGAATAATTTAGCTATGGATAAGAATTCCATATTCCGAATTGCCTCCCAGACAAAAGCGATAGTAAGTGTTGGGATAATGATATTACAGGAAGAGGGGAAACTGTTGATTGCCGATCCTGAAGAAGAACTTGTGGTTGTTTATTTTACACAGCTTATACCTGCAGACGGGATTGATGACCATGGGAAACCCAGGACCCTTGTTTATCAGGCACTGATTGATTAATCAGAATGATATATTCCATTGTTATACAGGGAAATTCTTCTAAATTTGAATTGAATACCTTAATCTGACATAATACCGGTTTTTAAATTAGTAATCCGGAACAGCGGCTTACCCGGATTTATAAACTGCTGGTATTCAGCAGTAATACTAAGAAGAAAAGAACTTAATATGATCAATAAATAATAAAAGTTCAAATGAATAATAAAATTCTAAAATTGAGCATCCTTATATTCCTGGGGATTGGATTTACCTCCCTGGAGGCACAAAGGCCTGAAAATACCTTCACTGATACCAGGGATGGAAATATTTACCGGACTGTTATAATAGGGCAACAGGTATGGCTGGCCGAAAACCTTAGATTTTTACCCTCGGTGGTCAGTCCTCTTACCGGCTCACAAAGCAAGCCCTGTTATTATGTTTATGGCTATAACGGAACAAATGCAGAGGCAGCCAGAAAAACCGCAACCTATTCCACCTATGGAGTGTTGTACAATTGGCCTGCTGCCGTCGCTGAAGCAAGAGGCAGTAATGCTGTGCCGGGCCGTGTGCAGGGTGCATGTCCTGACGGCTGGCACCTGCCAGGTGATTCAGAATGGACAGAATTGATTGACTTTTTACAGAGTAAGGGTTATGCCGGAACGGAGTGCACAGTATTGAAAGCCAGAACAGGGTGGGAAAATGATGGGAACGGCACAGATATTTATGGTTTCTCAGCCTTACCTGCCGGGGGTCGCTATACCTTTATTGATCCTTTCAACGGACTAGGGAAAAATGGTCGTTACTGGAGCTCAACGGAGTCTTCTGACACTACCGCCTGGTACCGTACTCTGGGATACCATAATTATGAAGTTTACCGGCTGGATACAGATAAGGAGCTTGGATTTTCTGTCCGCTGTGTCAAAGATTAAAATAACGATGTCACCTACCACAACATAGAATTCTACCTCTTTATGTATAAATCCTATTTAATACTGGATGATAAGGCCCCTGCTGTTGAACAAATTGAAAAACTGATGTTACAGTATTATTGTTTCAGGTATCCTTTACCTGGCAACTAATATTGAATGCGTCAACTGATTAAGCTCCCTCTTCTGCCCCGTATTCAAATACCCGGTATCTGGTATTTCATTATAAGCGTCTGAACATTAGTTTTACCTTAACTGTACCGGTGAAACAGCATGGGATAACTAAAACAGCATTATTTTCAGACTGTCTTTATACTTCTCCTGGGACAGGTATAATCGTTAATATCATAATATACCTCCATTACCTCAAAGAGATTATGCCTGGTTCCCTGTTTTTTATTGTTTGATTCCATATTTTTTCAGTTTAATTTTACCGGCAGGTGTTTTTATAAAATACAAAGAATGAAAAAACTATTTGTTCTATTAATGCTTCCTGCATTTCTGCTTTCCTGCAGCCATAAAAAGATTATCCTTGCAGACAACTCACAGACTAATTATGAAATAGTTATTGCAAATACGGAGGACAGCCTGATTAATCATGCCTCTCATGAACTCCAGAAATACCTGCAAGAGATATCGGGGGTGAAAATACCTGTTGTGACGGTCACTGACCGCAATGAAGACAAACATGAAATATTTGTTGGTTCCTACCCTGTAAACCAGGGATTTAATCCGCATCTTACCTTTTACAAGGTAAAAGGGCATAATCTGCTTATCGGGGGAGGAAGTTCAAAAAGTGTTCTTTATTCAGTATACAGCTTCCTTGAAAACGAAATGGGATGTTTATGGCTGAGCCCCGGAGAGGAAATAGTCCCACCTTCAGAAAAAATGAGTATAAATGCAAAACTTGATTATGAATATACTCCTGATATAGAAACAAGAACAGTGCATTCAAAACTCTTCTATGATGACCACATTTTTGCAGATAAACATAAGGTGACATATGAAGCCTTCCCCGGCTATGTCCCTGAAGCCAGGGTTCATACCTTCCACAGGTTCATGCCCGGCAGTGCCTTTTATGAACAGCACCCTGAATATTATGCCCTGCGTGAAGGAAAAAGGTTAAGCACCCAGCTATGCCTCAGCAACCCCGATGTACTGGCCATTGTGGCAGATTCTGTGGCCGCATATTTCAAACGTTACCCCGGGGCCTCCATTATCTCTGTCAGCCAGAATGATAACACATTGCACTGCCAGTGTGAAAACTGTGCTGCAATTGACCGGGAAGAAGGTTCGGCAAGCGGTACAATGATAAGGTTTGTTAATAAGATTGCTGAACAGTTTCCCGATAAAACAATCTCTACACTGGCCTACCAGTATACAAGAAAGCCCTGCAAAACCAGACCGGCTGATAATGTTCTGGTGACACTCTGCTCAATAGAATGTGACCGGAGTAAGCCGATAGAGGATGGATGCACTGATTTTGCAGCTGACCTGAAAGGGTGGAAGCAGCTGACTGAAAATATAAGGATATGGGACTATACAACACAATTTACAAATTTTCTTGCACCCTTCCCAAATATACATACCCTGGGGCCAAATATCAGGTTCTTCAGGGAAAATAATGCCAAATGGGTTTTTGAACAGCACAGCCATAATCCCGGTGAGCTTTTTGAACTCAGGTCCTGTCTGACGGCTAAACTTCTCTGGAACCCTGACCTGGATACTGATGAGATTACAGGCGAATTTACAGATGCTTATTATGAAGAGGCAGGCAGCTACATAAAGGAATATATTGATATAATACACCGGGAGATTAAAAAGGTGCCTGGTTTCTTTCTCTTTCTGTATGGCGACCCCTCCCAGGGCTTTGATTCTTTCCTCAGACCCGGCATGCTGGAAAAATACGATGAGCTTTTTGAAAAGGCTGAAGCCTCTGTTTCGGATAAGGCTGAGGTTCTCACAAGGGTACAAAAAGCAAGGTTAAGCACACACTATGCGGCACTGGAAGCTTCCAGAAAGGGGATGTCGGAAAAATATAATCTTGAAAAAGCCGGATCCAGGCTTGAACTATTTAAAAATATATGTAGCAACGCCGGTATTATCATGATGAATGAAATGGGCTATTCGGTTTCCGAATATACCGATTCTTACAGTGAAACAATTAAAAGATCAGAAAGACCGAATATTGCAGCAGGCAAAAAGGTTGAAGCTGTTACCAGACCAAAAAAATATGCTGCAGAAGACCCCATGTCACTGACCGACGGAGCCTTCGGTGGTGCAAGCTTTTATTCAAACTGGCTGGGATTTGAAGGAAATGACATGGAGGTAATTATTGACCTGGGCGAGGTGAAAACCATTGAAAATGTTCATACTGCCTTCCTACAGGTTACAAATCATATTGTGTTCTTTCCGGAATTTGTTGAAGTGTCATTCCCTGAGGATATTAGCAACAAGGACCCTGGAGGATCAGGCGGGAATGCCCAAATTGGGCATAGCCACGGTAATGGTATCAGGCTAACAACTGCCAGACCACTGAAACCGGGCAGTAAGGTTAATGATATTGAATATTTTAATTTTGAATTCGATCCCCTTGAGGCACGTTATGTTAAAATCTATGCACGCAATATGAAAAAAGCCCCGGAATGGCATAATTCAGCAGGCCTTCCCGCATGGATTTTCTGTGATGAGATAATCGTTAATTAAATCCCTCCTCCCGGGCCGGCAAAACAATATCTTCCCCTGAAATTAAAAGCTGGCATGGGATTTGGTGCTGTTAAAAAACCTGTTTTAAGGCTTAATTATTTTATAAATTTGCCCGTTAACATTGCCGGTTTTGAAGAAAAAAATTTATTCCATATTGACTGTTATATTTCACTTGCCTTTCCTCCACCTTAACTGCCACCCCGTTTTTGCTGAATCTCATTTTTTTTCTTCTAATAATCGTTCCATGGCCTTTTCTGCCGGGACATCATTTAATAACTTTAAATTTTGGAGAATGAAGAATACATTCATATTGTGTTTATTTCTGAGTATTGGCATTTTTGCCCGGGGCCAGACATTAACCATCAGGGATAGTGATAGTCACAAAGCAATTGAGTTGGCTACACTTATAAGCGAAAGCCCAAAGGCCTTTGCCACCACAAACGCAAAGGGGCAGGCTGATATATCGAATTTCAGGGATGCAGACAGGATTGAAATCAGGACTCTTGGATACAGAACAGTCGTTAAAAGTTTTTCAGAACTTGAATCAGAATCCTTCCAGGTATACCTTGAAGTTTCAAATATCAACCTTGAGGAAATAGTTGTTTCTGCTACACGCTGGAGACAGTCAACAGACAATGTGCCTGCTAAAGTCATATCCATTTCGCCCAGGGAGGTGGAATTACAGAACATGCAGACCGCTGCTGATCTCTTAGGCATTTCAGGTAAGGTTTTTATCCAGAAAAGCCAGCAGGGAGGAGGAAGCCCAATGATCAGGGGATTTGCAACCAACAGGTTATTATATACCGTTGACGGAGTAAGGATGAATACCGCTATTTTCAGGAGTGGTAATATTCAGAATGTCATTAACCTCGATCCTTTTGCCATGGAAAACACCGAGGTACTCTTTGGTCCCGGACCGGTAATATACGGCAGTGATGCCATCGGGGGGGTAATGAGTTTCCAGACCCTCGTCCCAAAACTGGCAATTACCGGGGAGCCTCTGATAACAGGTAAGGCTGTAACACGATATTCATCGGCCAATAATGAAAAAACCGGACACTTCGACATTAATGTCGGCTGGGACAGGTGGGCTATGGTAACGAGTTTCAGCAGCTGGGATTATGACCATCTCCGCCAGGGGAGACATGGCCCTGAGGATTATATTAAAGATTATTATGTACAAAGGCAGGACAGCACAGACAGGATAATCAGGCAGGAAAATCCCCTGCTTCAAATCCCGTCAGCTTATTCCCAGGTTAACCTTATGCAGAAAGTTAGGTTTACCCCGGGTGAAGAATGGGATTTTCAATATGGCTTCAACTATTCCGAAACTTCACCCTACGGACGGTATGACAGGCATAACAGGGTGCGCAACGGGACCGCCAGGTATGCCGAATGGAATTATGGCCCGCAAAAATGGATGATGAATAAGCTGTCTGTTAACCATATGACCAATAATTTCGTTTATGACCAGATAACACTTAGCCTGGCTCAGCAATCATTTGAGGAAAGCCGTATTGACAGGTCACTTAACAGTAACGGCCGGCGTATCCGGATTGAGGAAGTAGTGGCTTATTCCCTTAACCTGGACCTCATTAAGTCAACAGGTAAAAGGAATACAGCCTACTACGGTGTTGAATACGTTCTTAATGATGTAACATCCACCGGTATAGATGAAAATATTTCGACCGGGACAAGTGTTCCCGGTCCTTCCAGATACCCCCAATCTTCATGGATTTCCATCGCAGCTTACATCAATGATGAATACAGGCTCTCAGAAAAACTTACCCTGCAGACAGGACTGAGGTATAATCATTTTTTACTTAACGCTGAATTCGATAATACATTTTATCCCTTCCCTTTCACCACTGCAAGCATCAATGACGGTGCCCTTAATGGAAGCCTGGGAGGCGTATACCGACCCTCAGAATCATTGGTCATAAGTGCCAATTTCGGAACGGCTTTCCGTTCGCCGAATGTTGATGACCTGGGTAAAATTTTTGATTCCGAACCCGGTGCGGTTGTGGTTCCTAATCCCGACCTGCAGGCAGAATATGCCTATAACTTCGATCTGGGCCTGGCCAAGGTTTTTGATGATGTAGTAAAAATTGATTTTACAGGATATTACACCATCCTTAAAAATGCCCTGGTCCGAAGGGATTTCCGGCTTAACGGGCAGGACAGTATCATGTATGACGGTATTATGAGCAAGGTTCAGGCTTTACAGAACGCTGCCCTGGCAAGAGTTTACGGAATACAGGCAGGCCTTGAGGTGAAATTACCTGCAGGCTTCAGTTTTTCTTCAGATATTAATTTCCAGAAAGGAGAAGAAGAACTGGATGACGGAAGTACAAGCCCTTCACGCCATGCGGCTCCTTTATTCGGTATCACTCGCCTTAATTACAAGGCCGACCGGCTGCATATCAAATTTTATGCAGAATACCAGGGAGAGCGCAAGTATGAAGATTTGCCGGAAGAAGAAAAAGGCAAGGATGAAATCTATGCCAAAGACACCAACGGGAATAATTATTCACCTGCCTGGTGCACCCTCAATATGAAAGCTATCTATGAAGTGACGGATGTGTTTGCCATTTCAGCAGGTGTAGAAAACATTAGCGACAGGCGCTACCGGCCGTATACTTCCGGTATCTCCGCCCCGGGAAGGAATTTCATACTTTCACTGAGAGCAAACTTTTAGATCGTACTTCTTTTCTGCTTTTATGTTTTTCCATGGTATGAAACGATCCCTGTGTATATTCATTTTCTGTGTGCCTCTTTTTCTGCTGCTACCGGCACAGAACCCCATCAGCCCGCCCGGAGCATATATTGCCGTTCCCTATAACAACGGCCTTCTTTTTGCCCCGGACTGTGCAGAAAGAAATGGCAAATACTGCCTCTATTACTGCCATCCCGACAGGCTGAATGCCGAAGGAGTGGCCATAGACGGCATGGATCCCCCCGGCCCTTTCGGAAAAGGGCAGCCAATCAATACCTGTGGATATAACCAGATTGACCCGGCTGTATTTACTGATGATGACGATACGGCATATTACCTGTGGGGCCAGTTCAGCCAGAAAATGGCCATATATCACATTCATACCGTCAACTCCCACGGTTAAAGAACTGCCTTCCGATTTCAGGGCACCCCGGCCGGTCAGTTAAAGAGTATATTTGTACCTTGATTTCTTAAAAATGACATCAGCTAAACCATACACCCCGAAGACTGACATAGATCCCAGGTGGCTTAAGGCTTCCGTTGCAGGAAGCATGTGGGCTGCGTCCGAGATAGTTATAGGAAGCTTCCTCCATAATCTGAGAGTACCATTTAGCGGCAGTGTATTAACTGCCATAGGCATAATCTTACTTATTTCCATAAGCTATAAATGGAATGAAAAAGGTCTATTCTGGCGTGCCGGTTTAATCTGTGCCCTGATGAAAACCTTATCGCCCAGTGCATTGATATTCGGACCAATGATTGCAATAATGAGCGAGGCACTGCTGATGGAATTTTCAGTGAGCCTGATGGGGCGGACTTTTGCAGGCTATATTACCGGTGCTGTTCTTGCAATGTCGTGGAGCCTTGTACAGAGAGTCTTAACACTGATAGTATTCTATGGGACAAATATAATCGAGGTATATGCCGGTCTGGCTGACATGGCTGAAAAGCAAACTGGTATCCGGGCTGACATGGCCTGGCTGCCTTTATTGGTCCTGCTGGCTGCTGATGTCATACTGGGCATTATCACTGCGGTTACAGGGCTCAGGCTTGGCCGCAGGATAGCAACTGAAACTGAGGCAAAAATTCATTCTGACCCTAAGATCACAATTAAAAACAGCTTTAATGGCCCTGATCAGAATACTTCATACTCCCTGGTATGGCTTTTTGTTAACCTTTCTCTCCTCACAGCCGCCATGCTTGTGCTCAATTTTTCATCCCTGATTGTCTGGCTCGTAACAGTACCTGTGATAATCAGCTTATGGATAGTGAGATACAGACGGGCAATGCGCCAGTTGATGAACCCAAGGTTCTGGCTGTTCTTTATACTGATCACTTTGATCACTTCATTCGTTTTTACCAGGGCCCGTGAAGGAGAGGATATTTTAAGACAGGGATTAATTGTAGGCTTACGTATGAATTTCAGGGCTGCCATTATTATTATAGGTTTTTCTGTCCTTGGAACTGAACTTTATAATCCTGTAATAAGGAATTTCTTTACCAGGACGTCATTCAGAAATCTTCCGCTTGCCCTTGAGCTGGCAGTTGAAAGCCTTCCTCTCTTCATTTCCAGCATTCCCGGTTTCCGGACAATTGTCAAAAAACCTGTTACCGCACTCTCAGGTGTCATTGCCAATGCAGGTACACGTTTACATGAACTACAGAAAAAAAACACTGAAAATCCGAAAGTTATTATTATTACCGGTTCGCTGGCCGAGGGAAAAACAAGCTTTGCAAAAAAGCTTGCCGAAATACTAACACGGAATAATTTCCAGGTTGACGGAATACTTACGGAAAGAGTTATGGTCAATGAAGAAACAAGAGGTTATGACCTGGTCGGCATTAAATCAAAGAAGAGGGTAGCTTTCCTTAGAATAAACCGGAATGATGGACTGGAGAAGATAGGTAGGTACTCCATATTCCCGGCAGCCATCGGGCTGGGTAATAAAATACTGTCCAGCAAGAGTGCTGATACAATCACTGTGATAGATGAGGTGGGAAGGCTGGAGCTTGAAAACAAAGGATGGGCACCATGCCTTTCAGGGCTCCTGACAAACAAGGATGGAATTATTATTTTAACCGTGAGAAATGAATTCCTGGATGAGGTAATAAAGAAATGGGGAATTATGAACTCCCATATAATAAAAATCTCCGGGTGTTCGGCACAGGAAGCATCTGATCTTATCCGTGATCCTGCCAACTGAGATTATCTACGATTCAACAATCAAATATTACGACCCGGCCGGCTGGTTTCAGATGCCATGCAGATGCAGGGACTGGCAATATATGTATTAGACAGTTTGAAATTCAAGCATGTGTTTATGCCAGATTTACTGGAAGATTTTGATATAGAGTTTCAGAACCGGGTCAGTTTTACAAGCAGATATCAGGAGCTTACCTGGTCAGCCATAACCAAGCATAATAACGAAGTCTGTGCTGTAATAAAGTTTGAATCAGAATATAACCCTGTTAAAGCTGACACTCCCGGGATGTCATTTAAAGGAAGATCATTATACTACGGAGAAATGTGGGTGTCACTGGAAGACAGGCAGCGGGCGCGATTATGCTCTTGATTTCTCACTTGACAGGCTTGAGAAGATGGCAGACCCTAAAAATTCTTCAGGGTGAACAGGAATTATATCGTGAATATTAACGCCGTAAAAGACATAATAGTATATTCATCCAGCAGGCTAAAATTAATTGTTGAAGGGCATGATGAGGAGGATGATATTGTTGTCAGCAGGAATCGTGTTGCTGATTTCAAAAAATGGATGGACCGGTAAATTTCCCATGTAACTTTTTATAACTTTATCCGTCATATAAACGATAACTGACTATGACACCACAGGAGTATAATAAAGCAGTTGAAGAATACTCTGACCGCATATACCGCTTCGTCCTGAAAAGCATGGGTGATCAGGACAAAGCAAGGGATGTGGTTCAGGACTGCTATGAGAAACTGTGGATAGGTGTTGAGGAAATAGACTACGTAAAGGCAAAAGCCTGGCTGTTTACTACTGCGCATAATTCAATGATTGACATCCTGAGAAAGGGAAAGAGGCTTGTCTCCGTTGACTCACCACCAGAACTAATGCACGAACAGACCTATTCCGACCTGAATGAAATACTACATCAATGCCTTGGCAGACTCAATGAGTCATGGCGATCGGTAATACTGCTGAGAGATTATGAAGGATACAGCTACAGCGAAATAGGTGAGATAACAGGACAATCGGAATCACAGGTCAAGATAAATATATACAGGGCAAGGATGGCCCTGCGCAAAATGATAGGTAAAATGGAAGTACTGGTGTGAAATGATAATAAACAGGCAAAATTATCAAATATGGATTACTGACTATTACGATGGTCAGCTCGACGATTTCCAGGCTGAAGTGCTCATGGATTTCCTGGCTGACAATCCTGATCTTATGCCTGAATTTGAAGAGTACAAGGGATTATTCCTAAGCCCCGATGAACAGAGTAAATTCGATAAAAGTGAACTCCTGCGCACACCTGAACAGTTAACAAATGAACAGGTTGAACATTTTTCAATCGCACTTTGCGAAAATGATCTCAACGAAAAGCAAAAACCGGAAATTATTGAGCTTAAAAAATCGGATCCCCGCTTCCGCAAAATTATCGGCATATATGAAAAAATAAGGCTTGAAGCCGATAATACAATATATCCTGAAAAGTCATCACTGCTTAAAATACCTCAAAGTAGAAGAATCACGGGAATAATTCTTACTGCACTCTCAATAGCTGCTTCAATAGCTGTCATGACTGGTCTCTACCTTATATTTGACCAACAGCAGGCAGTTAGTATCGATGATAGTACCCTGACAGCCTACAGCCCTGAAGAAGAAAGCGGGCAGGCAAGCCAGGAAAAAACTCCGAGGCTTGACCTTACAGATGAAACACCAAGGCATTTAAGCACCCGGACAGACATGCAGCTTGCCGGGACAGTCAAGACATCAGAAATTATGAAGGATGAAAATACTACCGGACAAAAGGAAACCTGGATGCCCCTGAGCCATCTCCCAATACGTGAAGAAATAAATCTCGATAATAAACAGGTCCCTTATTTGCTGGCAGTAATAAAACCCTATGATATAGTCCTGCCTCCGGAATCCGCTGATACTGCTCAAATGTCAATACGGGAATTCCTGGCCTACCACTTCAGAAAACAGATACTCGACGAAGAGGATCCCGGTATAGAACATCTCAGGGCATGGGAGATAGCCAATGCCGGAATCAAGGGGGTTAACAGCCTCCTTGGATGGAACATGGACCTTCAGACAGGGGAAACTGAAGACGGCAAACTTAAAAATATAAGCTTCACAAGCGAACTGATTAAATTCGACCATAAATCCAGAAAAAAATAACGCCGGCCTGTAACTTTCTGCCTCCTCATTTCGTCAGAGCCTAAAATCATAATAACACAAAAAAATTTATCATGAAAAGAATTGTTTTTTTAATCACCATAGCTTTTATCCTTGCAAACACAATATGGGCCTCCGCACAGGATACAACCGAAATTAAGCTGAGGAAAAACGAAATCCTGAAAGTTACCGAAGATGAAAACAATACCAGTGTAACAGTAGGAGACGACTGGTTCGAAGTGGTAGCCGATGATGAAAATGTAAAAATCAGGTTTGGTCTCCATGGCCTTGAAATAATTGAAACACCTGAAGGAACAAAGGTGGACTGGAAGAAATATGAAGAAAAAAATCTTGACCACGAGGAAGATACCGGGGAAATGAGAAGGAGGAACAGGAGAAGGTTCTCCCCCCACTGGGCTGCCTTTGAGCTGGGAATAAATAATTACCTCACCTCAGACTATTCAATGAGTCTCCCTCCTGAAATGGCTTACATGGACCTTAATACGGGTAAGTCATTCAATGTGAATATCAATTTCGTACAGCTCGGCCTGGGCTTTTCAAGGCATTTCGGAATTGCTACCGGACTGGGCCTGGAATTCAACGACTATAAATTTGAAGGCAATAACAATATTACCAAGGATGAAGAAGGTATTATCATACCCTATTACCCTTCTGACGGAATAAATTTTGAAAAGACCAAATTATCAACTATCTATCTTACCATGCCCCTGATGCTTGAAGGACAGATACCGGTGAAATCACGAAGAACCCTCAATATTGCTGCCGGTGTAATCGGGGGTGTAAAGATTGGCTCCCATAATAAAATGGTTTATTATGACGGAGGAAAGCAAAAGGTAAAAGAGAATGATGACTTCAGCCTTTCGGTTCTCAGATACGGTCCTACACTGAGATTGGGTTATGAGTCATTCCAGGTGTACGCAACATACTACCTGAACGGCATGTTCATCCAGGATAAGGGCCCCGAACTTTATCCAATACAGATTGGGATATCCTTTTCCTTTAACGACTGATCATCACGGAAAAATTAAGAATGGATTGATGCACACTGAAACCCGACCGTTTCAGAAGCATCAATCCATTATTCATTCCCCTGGCTCTGCGCCCTGCTGCGCACCATGGTCCCGGGTAATCCCTGACAAAGGTGCCAGCCCTGTGCCAATCCGTCATTTTATTTTATCTTTGTTACCGGTATAAAACAATGTAAGATGGTAAACACAGACTACCTCTCCGACAGTGAAAAGAGGCGCTATATGATGCACATTAGGCTTCCCGTTATAGGAGAGGAAGGGCAGGTAAAACTCAAGAATTCCTCAGTCCTCGTAATAGGCGCAGGCGGACTGGGCTGCCCCGTACTTCAGTACCTTACCGCTGCAGGAATAGGAAATATAGGACTGGTGGATTTTGACCTCGTGAATGAAACCAACCTGCCACGACAGATCCTCTACCGTGCTGATGACATAGGCAAACTTAAAACCATTATCTCCAAAATCAGACTTAATGAACTGAATAATCATGTCAGTGTCCGGATACTGAATATAAAGCTCGGAAAGGAAAATGTCCTGAAAATCGTCCGTGACTATGATATAATAGTGGATGCAACCGATAACTATGAAAGCCGGTACATACTGAATGATGCATGCCTGATCGCAGGCAAACCAATGGTGCACGGGGCCATTTACCAGTTTGAAGGCCAGGTTTCCGTGTTTAATTATAATGACGGCCCTACCTACAGGTGCTATAACCCTGAACTAAAAAAAGAAAACAATAATCCTCACCCATCGGAAACTGGCATGATAAATGTATTGCCAGGTATAACCGGGACTTATATGGCCAACGAAGTGATTAAAATAATACTCCAGACCGGAAAAGTATTATCCGGGGAAGTCTTAATTTTCAATATATTAAACAATAAACATTACTTATTTAAAGTTATACCTGACCCACGGAACAAGTTGATTAAAGAGATTAAATAAAAATTATAATCTATGAGGTTATTATTGATTAGCAATTCGACGAATGCAGGTGAAGAATACCTGGATTATCCAAAGGAAGAAATCAGAAAATTTCTTGGAGAAAAACCCATTAAAGCCTTATTCATACCCTATGCTGCCGTAACTTTCTCTTTCAGTGACTATGAAAAGAAGGTGAGGAACAGGTTCAGGGAAGTGGGTCATGATATCGAATCCATCCATAATTTTCCCGATCCCCTGAAAGCTGTCACCGGGGCAAAGGCAATAGTAGTTGGCGGCGGCAATACATGGCAGTTACTTAAAATGATAATTGACAAGGGACTGATTGAACCGGTAAGGGAAAAGATCCTGGGAGGAACACCCTATATAGGATGGAGTGCAGGGTCAAATATGGCCTGTCCTACCATCCGTACAACCAATGATATGCCTGTTCTTGAACCTTCCTCATTTAAGGCCTTTAATCTTATTCCCTTCCAGATTAATCCGCATTACCTCGACGCCAACCCGGACGGTCATGCGGGTGAAACCCGGCAGCAAAGAATAGAGGAGTTCCTTGCCGTTAATCCTGGTATTTATGTGGCCGGTCTCCGCGAAGGTACAATGCTTCGACTGGAAAATGACAGGCTTGAGCTTATAGGACCCGGAAAATTAAGATTGTTCCGGAAAGGTGACGAACCGGCCGAATACTCGGAAAAGGATGACCTGAGCTTCCTGATGAAAAAATAAGAACTTGAATGAATGACTCGTGCAAGGAAAATATTGAAATATATCCTGGCTGCAGGTATATCCCTGGTAATTATATTATACCTGGTATCAGTAATTTTTGAAGCAAAAATCTCCGGAATATTTATCAGTGAACTTAACAAAAACCTTTCTGCACCGGTAAGCACCGGGGATCTGAACTTTTCATTATTGCGAAGATTTCCGCGTGCATCCCTTGAGCTTGAAAATATTCTTGTTAAATCACCTCGCTTGCAGGATGAAAAATCTGTAAATGTTTATCCCGACACCCTCCTGTACGCCGGAAAAATGATTCTTACACTCAAGATTGCCCCTCTGATCAAAAAAAAATATATCGTCGATCGTATCAATATCGACATGGCTATTATCAATATCAGTAAAGGACCATCAGGAAAGATGAATACAGATATTTACGAAAAATCTGTTCCTTCGGATTCTGCTGCAATGAATCTGAATATTAATAATATAAACATTAACAATTCAAGCTTTACTTACAGTGTCCGGGAGTCAGGTTTTTTTATCGCTGGAATAGTTAACAGCTCGTCAAACAAATTGCTCATGGAAGAAGGCATTACCAAGTTGCAATCAAAAAGCAGCACGGTAATATCCACATTGAATACCGGCGGGGGTTTTAAGTTAAACGATTCATATCCCCTAAAATTCCATGCAGACCTGGTTTTTTCTGAAGACAGCATAAAGATAGGACCTGCGGAAATTAATGTTGATGGCGTTCAGCTGCAGGGGGATTGCAGGATAGGGAAATCCGAAAAGGAATTATCAATTTCCCTGGAGACCGGGAAGGCAAATATCAGAAAGTTCGCAGGAATAATAATCCCCCGCAGTAAGGATCATATCGATAAATACGGTATTGATGGATTAATGACATCCTCTCTCAGTTTAAAGGGCAGCTATGCTAAAAGTTCTCCCCTCATATTAACGGCAAACCTTGAACTTGAAAAAGGCCTTGTAAATATTCCCTCAACTGATGTAATCATCGATAATATCAGGACCTCTGCCAGGCTCAGCATGGAATTCGGGAACGGTAACAATAACTTTGAAATCTATGCCGGCAGGTTCAATGCCAGTCTTGACAATACAGGTTTTTCAGGTTCATTCCTCATCAGGGACCTCAAAAATCCCTGCATTGACCTGATAATTGCAGGTCTCTTCCCCTCTGACCGTATTGCCGGCCTGCTGAATAAAGAGGAAATAACTTTTTCCGAAGGTACAGTAAGGATTAATGCCAGGTTATCAGGCTCAATACCTGCAAAAACAGAAGAAAGCAATTTTAATATTCTCGGGCTCCATCGTTCAGTAAATCTGGGACTGAACTCGGTAAATCTAGGCCTTCCCTGGCTGCAGGGTGAAATAAATAATATTCACGGCAACATTATGATTGCCGACAATATCTGGATCGATGATCTCAGCATGAGCTATAATGATCAAAATATAGCCCTTAACGGGATGATAACTGGGTTTAACAACTGGCTGCTGGATAAAAATCCCACCCTTGAAATAACAGCAGGCATATGGTCGGACAAGATTGACCTTGGCTCATTCAGGGATAATATTACAGGCGGCCCAAACAGGGAAGGAAGCCGTGAAACGAAAACCAGGCTAAACCTTAACATACTGTGCGATAGTATTATTATAGGCAATTTCAGGGCCTCCCTTTTTGACGGCAATCTGTCATATGTCACCGGGCTGAGCGACATTTCATCCTTCAGCATGAATACCCTTAACGGTTCCTTATCAGGTAATGCCGTGCTTGCAGATCTCGGGGATAGTACTTATGCATTAAGAGCTTGGTTTGATATTGAAAACATAGATATAGGCAAAACATTTTCAACCTTCAATAATTTCCGTCAGCATTATATAAAATCAGAAAATCTTGAAGGACTTATTACCGGAACGTTAAGCGTTTCGGTCACCGCCGACAGGCAATTTAAAATTAACATGGAAGACCTGGTCCTTAATGGTGAATATCAAATCATGGATGGTAAACTTGTAAATTTTGAACCCGCGTATAAACTTTCAAGATTTATAGAAATAGACGAACTGGCGGAAATTGAGTTTTCAAAGCTGGAAAACGAACTGATAATAAATAATGAAGTGATAACCATCCCCAGAATGGATATCAGCTCATCGGCCTTTAATATTTCCCTTGAAGGAACTCATGGTTTTGACGGTAATTATGAATACCGTCTCAAAATCTTATTATCTGAATTGCTCAGCAAGAAGAAAAATGAGAAAGTGAGTGAATTTGGTGTGGTCGAAGATGACGGACTGGGCCATACATCATTGTACCTCAGTCTCCGCGGCGATAAATTCGGTTCAAGGCTCAGTTATGACACCGATGCCCTCAGAACAGAATTGAAGGAAGATCTGCAAAAGGAAAAACAAACTATCAAATCTATCCTTAACGAGGAATATGGCTGGTATAAGGGTGATACCCTGACCGGTAATGAAACTGATAAAACGCGACTGTTCAGGGTAACCTGGGAGGAGACCGATTCAATCAGGACCGTGACAGCAGATTCAACTGAAAAAAAACTACCTTTATTAAAACTATTCAAAAGAAAGAATATAAATAAATAAAACACCGGGTTTGGATATATACAGGAGAAAAACCGTCTGGAAATTTTTACTGCTGATATTTGCTGTAATTATCGGGGTGGGTTCACTATTATATACCCAGGCTCTTGTTAATGACCTTAAAAACGAAGAAAGGGAAAAGGCTGAATTATTGGCCCGAACGTGGCGCATGCTAATCGACAGCAATGAAGATGAAGAATATATTGGCTTCCTTTTCTCCATTATCGAAAATAACACAACAATACCCGTCATCCTGGCTGATGAAAATGATAATATAATCGGCTATCATAATTTTGACTCGCTTAAGCTGAAAGATCCTGCTTACCTTGGCGGGCAGCTTAAGAGGTTAAAGGAAAAAAGTGATCCTGTAATAGTCGATTTTGGTGAAGGCTTCAGGAATTACATTTATTACAAAGACAGTATCATTCTTACCAGGCTTATTTATTATCCCTATGTCCAGCTGGCTGTTATCATAATGTTCATCCTGATAGCCTATGTTGCTTTCAGCATGTCACGGAAAGCCGAACAGAACAGTGTCTGGGTGGGTATGTCTAAAGAAACAGCCCACCAGCTTGGCACACCTACCTCATCCCTTTCCGCCCTCTCGGAGCTTATAAGCAGCAGATATCCAGATACCAGCATAGCGGAAGAACTGAACCGGGACGTCGAACGCCTTGAGAAAATAACCGAGAGGTTCTCAAAGATAGGTTCCGTTCCTGAACTCCGGAACGAAAACATCCTGTCGATAATCAACAGCAGCCTCAGGTACCTCAGATTGAGATCCAGCTCAAGAATTAATTTCAGCATCAGGCCTAATATACCCGAAGATACCCTTATCCCGCTCAATGCTCCCCTTTTTGAATGGGTGATAGAGAATGTATGTAAAAACTCCATTGATGCCATGAACGGTGAGGGCAACATTGTAATAACACTTACAGGCAACTATGAGCAACTGATTATCGATATTGCCGATACAGGTAAGGGAATACCAAAAAGTGCACAGAAAAATATATTCAAGCCCGGTTATACAACCAAGGCAAGAGGCTGGGGACTTGGCCTGTCTCTTTCCCAGAGAATTATAGAATTATTCCATAAAGGAAAAATCTTTGTTAAATCTTCCGATCCTTCCAGGGGCACTGTCATACGCATTATCCTCAAGACTGAATAATAATTATCTTTGTTCCCCTGAATTATGAATATTAAAAGGAAAGACATAGAAATAATGGCCCCCGCAGGGTCGCGTGAATCGCTTATGGCAGCCATCCAGGGGAAGGCCGATTCCGTATATTTCGGGGTGGAACAGCTTAACATGAGGGCGCGCTCATCACATAATTTCACTGAACAGGACCTTCCTGAAATAGTTGAAACCTGCCGGAACAACAATCTTAAAAGTTACCTTACCCTCAATGTGGTTATTTATGATGAGGAAATTGAACAGCTGAAAAGGATAATAAAAACAGCTGCTGAAAGCGGTATATCTGCCATAATTGCATCCGACCTGGCAGCCATACAGTATGCATATGAAGCAGGAGTGGAAGTACACCTGTCTACACAGGTGAATATAAGCAATTTCCATGCGTTGAAATTTTATTCACAGTGGACTGACACCGTTGTGCTTGCAAGGGAACTCAACCTGTCACAGGTAAGGAAAATATATGAGCAAATTCTTGAAGATAATACCCTTGGCCCTTCAGGCAGGCAGATAAGAATAGAAATGTTTGCCCATGGTGCATTGTGTATGGCTATATCAGGTAAATGTTATCTCAGCCTCCATGAAAATAATAAATCCGCCAACAGGGGTAACTGTTACCAGACCTGCAGGAAGGGATATACGGTAAGGGAAAAGGAAACAGGCTATGAGCTGGCTGTTGACAATGAGTATATCATGTCGCCGAAAGACCTGTGCACCATAGGGTTTGTAAATAAGCTTCTTGATGCCGGTGTGCGGGTGCTGAAGATAGAGGGAAGGGCACGGTCACCGGAATATGTCAAAACAGTATCTGAAGCATATAATGAAGCTGTCGGGGCCGTTATAGATGGCACTTATGACACCGTGCTGATTGAACAACTGAAGAATAAGCTGGCAAGCGTCTTCAACAGGGGTTTCTGGGATGGTTATTACCTGGGAAGAAAGATGGGTGAATGGAGCCATAATTACGGCTCCAGTGCAACAAGGAGGAAAATATACCTCGGCAAGGTTAATAATTATTTCACAAGGATGAAGGTGGCAGAGATAAAGCTGGAAACTGGTGACCTGCAAAAGGGAGACGAACTGCTTATTATTGGCCCGGGCACAGGCGTGATAAATTATACCGTGAATGAGATAAGGGTAGAGGATAAATCCACAGATAAATCGGTAAAAGGCGAAACATGTTCAATACCCGTTGCCACCTTTCTTCGCCGTTCAGATAAAATATATAAATGGGTTTACGCCTCAGATATCAGGCGCCAGTAAATCAATAAGCAATTTTATCTGCCAGCATCTTCACTTTCAAGGCATTTTCGCAGGGATCATCAGAGGGTGAATCTATAAAAACTACCTGCCCTTCCGGCCTCTGTGACAAACAGTAACGGTAGGTACTGTCATAATACTTCAATACAATTTCCATTGCCCTGCCAAGATTATTTGTCCTTATGGCTTCAATGGCCATTGACGTGTTATCTCCTCCAAGCTTCCTTGATATTTTTTCAACAGACTTAATAAGCTGATCGGCTCCGTATACCCCGTACTCTTTTCTTAGCCTGGGAAGACGGATCTTAATTTCCGGCATAAGAGCTATAACTCGTGATTGTTTCATAAGGGCAAAGAAATTTTGAGGTATGTTCACTGATCCGATATTATGGCTTTCGTCTTCCACAAAGACACGCTGTTCAGGCCTGGTAGTTTTCAGGGCTTCAAAAAGCAGATTAGCAAAATGTTCCGAGCCAGGTTGCTCAGCCTGTCCCAGTGATCCAAAAGCCGATCCCTTATGGCAGGCAATTCCTTCAAGATCAATAACCTGTTCTCCCATTCCTGACAGCTCGTGCAGTATAGCTGTCTTGCCACTGCCGGTTAATCCACCCAGGACAATCATTTTTCTTGACCTCCCCAGTTCTGCAAGTATGAAGTTCCTGTAAGCCTTATATCCCCCCTCTAGCAGTATACACTCAATTCCTCCATTGGAAAAAAGCCATGCCATGCTTTCAGAACGGCTGCCCCCCCTCCAGCAATAAAGTAAGAGTTTCTTATTATTCCCTGCTACCTTCAGTCCATGCTTCAGCAGGTCCGACATCTTAGGACCCACTATGTCAAGGCCTTTCATGATGGCATGCAGCCGGCCCTGCTGTTTGTACAGAGTGCCGACCACCCCTCTTTCATAATCATTGAAAAGGGGTATATTGATTGCCCCGGGAATATGGCCCTTTTTGAACTCGGAAGGTGTTCTGACATCAACAAGGGGAACTGAGCTCGATAGCTCAATAAATTCTCCGGCTCCGGTTCTGGCAGGATTAAAGCTCACTTTACCTGTAAAAATATTTTACCAATATCTTCCTTACATCTTCCTGCCTGACAGGTTTTGCTATAAAGTCTCCGATACCTGCAATCTCAGCTTTCTCTGCTGATTCGGCCGTACTGTCTGCACTCAGGGCAATAATCAGGGTGCCGGGCGATCGTTCCAGTATCTTTTTTGCTGCCATATAGCCGTCCATCTCGGGCATAACAAGATCCATGAATACAATATCATATTTCTTCGCAGACGCCCTCTCTACTCCTTCCTTACCGTCTCCTGCAATATCGGTAGAAATACCGAGGTTTTTGAGTATGGTAACTGCCACTTTCTGACTTATAAGATTATCCTCAACCACCAGTACTTTTAGATCTTTCTTAAGCTCATCAGGCAAGTCTTTCTCTGTTTCAGATTCAAGATTGGGAAACCTCTCTCTGAGGATATTCAATAATTCGCTTATTTTGTATGGTTTTACAATATATTCATCAATACCATATTTTATACACTTCACATAGTTACCCCTCTTATCGTTTGAACTGATCATAAGAATCAATAATTCGGTATGCAGCCCGTTCTCAAACAATGTTTTTGCAACATCGAAACCATTAAAGTCAGAGGTATCAAGGATAATTATCACCTTATACCTTTCATCTACATATTCGAGGTTTGATTTAACAAGATTCACCGTTTGTTTCTGCCAGCTGGTGACATAGGTGGCAAGACCAAGCTTGTGGAGGGCATTGAGAAGGTTTTCATCCCTCTCCCGCAAACCACTAATTAAAAGAGTCTTAATATCCTTATAATATCTTACCCTGGCAGCGTCATATTCTTTCTTTGTACGAATATCCGAATAGAACTTTAGGCTGAACTCAAACCTCGCACCCGGGGTATCAGCTTTGTCCGATAAGCCTGACGGTGTTGAAGGTTTAAGATAACCACCCATCATTTCAATAAGTTGCCTTGCTATCTGAGCCCCCAGTCTCTTGCTCCCATAATTCTGAAGGCTGCCGGTTTCAGCCTTTAAATATTCTCCAAACATTTTCCTGAGTATATTGCTGTCATAGCCCTTGCCAGTGTCTCTTAAATCAAATTTCACCAGCACTTCCCCATTCCCTGCATCCCGGGTATTCACAGTCAGTCTTATTTCTCCTTCATCAGTATGTTCAAGGGAGGTATTAAGCAGATGTGTTATTATCTGTCGGAACCTGAAGGGATCACCTATTACCCTTTCAGGCACCTCGTCAGAAAGTTCCCACTTTAATCTTATATTGTCACCTGCCGTAGTGTCTGCAACGTTGAAACAATATTCAATTTCTTTCTTTAAATTAAAGGGTATTGCATCCAGCATCAGGCTTCCCCCTTCAATTTTTGAAAAATCCATCAGGTCATTGACAATTTCCATCAGCTGGTCAGAAGAGCTTTTTACAAGGTTAATTACCTTCTGGCTTTCCGGATCATTGTCCTTTTTCGCCAGTATATCAGCCATACCTATTATACCATTCAGGGGTGTCCTTATCTCGTGGCTTAGCTTAGAAATAAATTCCGATTTCAACTCCCTGGATTTCGATTCCTGCTTATGCGCCATTTCCAGCAGAGTAACATCCATGAGTACTATCATGCTGGCCTCTTCCCCCCTGAAGGCTACCGGGATTTTCTTCCTGTACAACACAGTATCCACACCCTGTTTATTTATCACCATGAACTCGTTGGCTTCATAGCCGGATCCGAGGGTTTCTGCAAAAAATACCCCCTTCCCGGAAGGTTCTGTTTCCGGCATTATTTTGCCTTCCATTTCTATAATATCCGGGTAATTAAACATGGTAGCAGCACTCTTATTTGCCTTGATAACCTCATTATTTCCATTCACTACCACAATCCCAACGGGCATTAATTCTATCAGCCGGACAAAAGACTGCTCAGATTCCCTTAACCTTTCGGCACTGTAGGTCTGGCCGGCAATGAACCTGCGATAAAGAAGAATTAGGGAAATGACCAGGATAATCGTTAGTGATACTATAAGCAATGAATTGCGTATCAGGTAAATCTGATAGAAATCACCGGGGGCAGAAAATACCATACCGAAATTCCTTCTCAGTAATTCAACTGCATAATATGAGGAAATTACTCTCCGGCTGTCACCTGCCACCTCTATGGAATGCTCGGTATTAGCGTTAATCCCTTCCCTTATGTCATCATTAATACGTTTCAGATTCCTGACTGCAATATCATCCAGATTAGCCCTGTTACTGATATTGTCATCGTAATAGTTGGAAAAAATAATCTTTCCCTCCTCATCTACAAGCCATTGCCATTGCTGTTCTTCGATCTTGTATTTTCTGAATAAACTGCTGAAGTATTTAATGTAATTTACGGTTATAATAATGTTTCCGATAAGTTCATCCCCACTATTATATACAGGCTTGATGAGATCCCATTTATTCCTGCTGGGCTCAAGCCTGTCACTTTCCAGTAAATCTTTCTGGTCCTGGGCCAGATAAGTATTTGCTATCCAGGCATCGGTCTCAAGGTCCTTGTACAGGACAAATACTTGTGTTTCAGGACCATTATATTCTATCGTCTCTACAAAATTGTCATATTTGCCGTAATAAAATTTGAGTTTTTCTATTACCAGATCCTTCACCCCGGGCCTTTTCTCGTTAAATAAATCAGAAAGTTCTTCCTCCCGGATAATTTTATTAATATCCTTTTCAAATTCAATATTGGTGTTGTAAACTTCGGAACCGATTATTGCTATCTGCTGCCCGAGCAAATCCTTGACATAATCTATCTGTTTATTATATAAATTATTATAATAGAAAAAGTTAATAAGCAGGATAAGCAATAATATGATAACAGTAAATAGAGTCAGTCGCTTCATATAGACACCGTAGTTTATATAATCAGGTAAAGATAGGGTATTTTAAAAATAAGCAATAATTTACCGGTACTTTGAATTATTATCCTCAAAAATCTTCAGGTAGCTCCTGTATCTGAATTCTTTAATCAAACCTTCTTCGAGTTGTTTTTTGACCTCACATCCGGGCTCGTTAATATGGAGGCAATTATAATACCTGCACCTGTCTGAAGCCCTGAATATCTCGGGGAAGAAATGGTAAATCTCCTCCTTCTCCATATCTATAATGCCAAAGCCTTTAATGCCCGGTGTGTCAATTATATATCCACCTATACTTAAAGCATGCATTTCAGCAAATGTTGTTGTATGTTTCCCCATTTTATGGTATTCCGATATATTCTCAACTTTAATCTTGCATGAGGGTTCTATTTTATTTATAAGAGATGATTTTCCCACACCTGAATTTCCGGCAAGTAGAGTTACCCTGTCTTTTACCAGGTCTGAAATCAGGTCTATATCGGCATCATTAAACAATGACAGGCTGTATGAATCGTAGCCTATATTGCTGTATACTCCTATCAGGTAATCCCTTTTCTTTTTATGCCCTTCGGAATATATATCAGTCTTATTGAATATTATCTTCACGGGAACGCTGTAGGCCCCGGCCGTAACCAGCACCCTGTCGATAAATTCAGGATGTGTTTCGGGTTCTGTTATGCTTGCCAGCAATATCAGCTGGTCAATATTGGCAGCTATGATCTGCGATTCACTTGAAAGTTTGGATGCCCTTCGTATTATATAATTTTTCCTTTCTTCAATTCCTGTAATTATCCCCGTGCTACCGTCATCTGATAATTCAAATAATACATTGTCTCCCACCGTTACCGGATTTGTTGTCCTCAAACCTTGCACCCTGAACTTCCCCTTGATAAGGCATTCTGTAATTTCTCCCTTTTCATCAGAAACTTTGTACCTGTTGCCTGCTGATTTTATGACCAGTCCTTTTTTCATGTTGTCTCCCCTTGCTGCAAAAATAGCTAAAAATGAGACAAACCACTCAAACTCTTCAACTGCTAAAACTTCTTCTTGCTAACTCAATTCTCTCAGGCTTTCAGTTTCCCTCGCAGACTGCGGGGGTGCATCTCCCCTCTATCAGCCTTATGAGTCTCAGGCTTTTAGTTTCCCTTGTAGAACAGCGGGGGGTGCATCTCATCAAATCCCGTTGCCTGCTGGTATTTGCTGGCGGCAAGCAGGATACTTGCTTCATCATAAAGTCTGCCAATAAAGCAGATACTGGTTGGGCTTTTTTCTTCGTTGAAACCATTCGGCACAACAACACAGGGATGCCCTGTCAGGTTAGTAACCAGCAGTTGGTCACCCCTGAAACTCGGTGTTATAACAACATCATAATCCCTCATCAGTTTCTCCATTTCTTCCATCAGAACTGTCCTGTGACGGTTGGCCTGAATATATTCTACTGCAGGAATAAAACGAGCCGACCGGAAGGTATTCGGCCAGCTCCATTCCTCCTGTGCTGTAAGGGTTGAATCAAGCCCGCTTCTTGTCAGCTCATCAAAAGCTGCTGCTGCTTCCGCGTTTAGGATAATCCTCAGACTGCTTATGGGTATACCCTCAAATTCCATTTCAACTGGTATAAGTTCAACCCCCATCCTGTTGAAGACAGTAAGCACTTCCAGGTCATTGGCCTGATTTTCATAATCGCCCCTGAACTCATTCTTCAGGTATGCTATCTTAAGATTCTTTATATCAGTATTAAAGTTATAATTAAATGCCTTATCTACCACTGTGCGGTCGATGCCGTCGGGGCCCCTTATAACATCAAAAACAAGGGCGCAGTCATCGGCCGAGCGACATATAGGTCCTATTTTATCCATGCTCCAGCTCAGGGCCATGGCACCGGTGCGACTTACCCTGCCGAAGGTGGGTCTCAATCCTGTAACACCACAACGGGTCGATGGTGACACTATTGAGCCAAGGGTCTCTGTGCCTATGCTGAAGGCTACCAGTCCGGCTGCTGTAGCAGATGCTGATCCGGCAGATGAACCGCTGGATCCCTGTTCAGGATTCCATGGATTTCGGGATATCCCTCCAAACCACACATCACCCATAGCCAGGGCTCCCATGGAAAGTTTGGCAACAAGCACAGCTCCTGCTTCCTCAAGCTTTTTCACCACGGTGGCAGTCTGGTTAATAACCTGGTCCCTGTAAGGCATGGCTCCCCAGCTTGTTTTATAACCTTCAACCGCCAGCAGGTCTTTTACCCCGTAAGGTATTCCGTGCAGCGGTCCCTTATAATTACCCTGTGATATTTCCCGGTCGGCCTTTTCTGCCTGCTCCAGGGCAAGGTTTTCAGTAATGGTTACCACACAATAAAGGGAATCGCCATATTTCTTAAGCCTGTTAAGGTAAATTTTTGTGAGCTCGACTGAACTTAAATCGCCATTCCTGATCAATTGTGATAATTCTTCAACCGTAAGGAAGGCAATCTCCTCTTCACTTTCAGGAAGGGTCACTTCCCTCACCGGCACAGGATTGGCATATTCCTGCACCGGCTGCTCATCAGGGTTCAACAGTGGCTGAAACATCAACGCAGGAGCAATACTATTATCCAGGCTGTACCCGCGCATCCTCTCATAGCTCGCAAGCTGACGCCTCAGGTTTGACTGCATTTGATTGTGCCCGGCTGTATCAAAATGCAGGCCCATGAGATTTTCAGCATTAATTATCAGAGAATCATTGAAATCAGCTAATTCATTCCGCTGTTCACTGCCATTGCCTCCGCATGAGCTAAGCAGAGCCGTAAGAAAAACGGCAAGCATAAATAGATTAATATTTTTCATAATCCAGGTTTATTTTACCTGCAAAATACAAAAAAAGAAGATAAGGAATCATGAATACCCCCGGTAATTCGGAGATTCCTACAATTCAGTTTATATTTTGAATTGAATGGCCCGTTTAGCTCTCAGATGCCATCAGGAAGAAGGGTTTCATCTCGAAACTGTGATAGTAGGGCCTGAGACGTTCAGTGTTGTAATAATCTCTTACATTAACAAGTTTCTTGCTTGCTACAACCATATCAATGGGTACATTATCATACCTCCCATTCTTCAGTACCACAAGACGACCGTGAATACCTTTCAATATGAGGTCAAGAGCCAGGTTACCGAAGGCCATCGGAACAATCGAATCAAGGGCGTCCGGATCACCTCCCCTTACCATATAACCGAGCTTCTGGTTTATTACGTTGATGATTTTTCCCCTGTTATATTTCGCTGACAGGTTTTTCAGTTCATTCGATACAATATCACCTATACCACCCAGTTTTGCATGCCCGTATGCATCTTTCTCACTGTTTGAAAATATCATCTCCCCGCCCTCGAACATTGCACCTTCACTAATAAGTAAGACGGCATATTTACTGGGGTTTGCATTCCTGTCCTTCACAAGTAATTTAGCCAGATGATCAATATTAAATTTATACTCGGGTATAACACAACGGTTCGCCGATCCTGCCATTGTCGGGAGCATGGCAGTGAAGCCGGCATAACGTCCGAATACTTCCAGTACCATCAGTCTTTCATGTGAACCTGCCGATGTCCTGAGACTGTTAGTCATCTGTATGGTCCTTGTAACACAGGTACTGAAACCTATGCAGTAATCCGTGCCAGGCACATCATTATCCATGGTCTTGGGTATGGCAACAACCTTTACTCCCTGCTTGTAGAGGTGAACACCGTAACTAAGGGTGTCATCACCCCCCATGGGAATAAGGTAATCAACACCCAGCCATTCAAGGTTTTTTATCACCTCAGGAGTAAGGTCATTCATATCTTCACTGTAGCTTTCCTTTAAATGATCAGGCAAATCGGATTTAGGAACATGGCTGGGTCTTGTTCTTGATGTATGCAGAAAAGTACCCCCTGTTCGTCCTGCCTTGTTAACAATATCATCTGTTAGTACCTGGTAACAACTGCTGTTATCAGCCTTCTTATCTCTAATTAATTCAACGATGCCTGCCCATCCTCTCCTCAGGCCTATGACCTTATATCCTTCACGGTTTGCCCTGATTGTTACTGCCCTGATAGCCGGATTAAGTCCCGGCACATCCCCTCCGCCAGTAAGAATGGCGATAACTCCTTTGTGTGTTTGCTGGTTAGCCATAATTTAGAATGATTTATTTTATATCCTGCTGCTTAACGGCGCTCAAAAATAAGATATTTGCTTTTAGCAGCAAAATTTTAACAGGTATCCACTAATTGATTGTTTATTAATAATATTCTTTACTTTGGGAAAGGAAATATTTCAACTGGCAGCCTATTGGTTTAATAGTCAATTTATTGCCATCAACAAACTGAAGCATCGTTATGGATAAAAAGCAAGAGTCAAAAGATCCGGATTCCTTGCATCCTCAAAAATAACGTTCACCGGATAATCAGGCAGGTTTGATGAAATATCCACCCATGTATTACCATAGTCTGTTGTCTTAAGTACGTATGGATTGATATCATCATTCCTGTAACCCGTATTGGGTGAGGCAGCTTGTTGCTTCATCATGTTTTGAAGCAATTATTCTTGAAACCCACCTTCCCTGCTGAGCTCCGGCCTTCAATACATTTGCGGTAAGTTCCTTCCATGAAGCCCCATGTTTCATCATCAATATTTGCTGTCTTCCACCGGTCTCAATCAGTTTCCGCTGCGAGCCAGCCCCGGTTTCCCAGGGCTCGGTTTATAATTATTCCCCTCCTATCTGCATTTCTCTTACCCTGAAGGTGGGGGAGGCGAAAGTATCATTCATATCAATATCGGTACCCATCATATCTATATCATTAAGGATATCAGATGCCTTGCCTGCTATGGTCAGGCCTTTTACCGGGTGTGATATTTTACCATCCTCTATCCAGAATCCGCTGGCACCACCGCTGAAGTTACCGTTGACAGAATTAATCCCGTAGCCTGTAAGTCCCTTTAGCAGCAAGCCCCTTTCTGTTGAAGCGATAATTTCATTTCTTGTATGCTTTCCGGGCAGCAGGTACACGTTATGTGTCCCTATACCGGGTAATGAGGTAAATCCCCTTCGTGAAGCGTTTCCCGTACTTACCGTCCCGGCTCTTCTAGCCGCAGAGGTATTATAGATAAATGATTTAACAAGTCCATTTTCAATAAGGGTATTTTTCTGTGTAGGTACCCCTTCCCCGTCGAAGGGTGCACTGGCCATTCCTTTTTCTTTGGTACCGTCATCAATTATGGTGAGCAGTTCGGAGGCAACCTTTTCATTCATTGAATCTTTCAGGAAACTGGCTCCCTGTAATACCCTTTCACCATTCAGTGCACCTATCACACCTCCCAGCAATGACCTTCCCACATCGGGATCAAAAATAACCGCTGCCTTTTGTGTACGGATCATCCTGGGATCAAGCATTTCATAGGCCTTTTGAGCAGCTTTTGCAGCCACTTCCCCGGGTTTTTTCAGATCACTGAACTGGCGTCTTGAACAATATTCGCCCCCGGTGTTTTTCTGGTCGCCCTTTTCTGCAACCACACTCACGCCTATACCACAAGCACCTGATTTATATGATTTTACCAGCCCCGTGGAATTGGCTATAAACACTTCTGTTTCAGATTCACTGAAGCCGGAGCCCGAGCTTTTACTTATTCTGTGATCGCTTAAGGCGAGTTTTTCAAGCTCAATGGCCATAGCGATTTTTTCCTCCATTGAAACAGTGGCTATTGCAGGGTCGAATAAACCCTCTATGTCGCTTATCCCCTTATCGTCAGTAAGTATATTGCTTTCATCCGGGCTTGTAAGCCTGGCAAAGGCTATAGCTTTTTTTATAGTTGCTTCAAGTGCCTTATTGCTGAAATCGTTACAATGGCTGAAGCCCATCTTATTGTCAACAAACACCCTGAATCCCACTCCATGGGATGAAGCTTCTTCTATTGTTTCAATTTCATTGTTCAGTACCTGAATGCTAAGGTTCCTGGTCGACTGCAGGTATACTTCGGCATCATCGGCTCCAAATTTCAGGCATTTATTGACCAGCTTTACTGTAAGATCCTTATAATTCATTTCTTTGGCTTTTTAATCGTTAATATAAACTAAAATTGTTTATCAGGCCTTTGAGCCTCCCACATTGATACCACGTATCCTTACTGTGGGCTGTCCGGCATCCACTTCGGCCGACTGGCCCTTACCGCATATACCCGGGCCAAATTCAAGATCATTGCCCACTGCATCAATATTTGAAATTACATCCATACATGAACCTATAAGCGTTGCGCCTTTTACCGGCCTGGTTTTCTTTCCGTTTTCAATAAGGTAGGCCTCACGGCAGGTGAAATTAAAAACGCCGGTCACCGGATTCACACTTCCCCCGCTTAGACTCTGAACATAAATGCCCTTCCTGGTTGACGATAAGATATCAGCAGGATCTGAATCCCCGTTTTCTATAAAGGTATTTGTCATTCTCGGTATTGGGAAGTATTTGAATGATTCCCTTCTGCCATTACCTGTTCTCTGCATGCCCAGTTGTTTTGCACTCAGTATATCAGTCATATAGCCCTTCAATACCCCATTTTCTATGAGTACATTTTTCTGGCTTTGTGTACCCTCATCATCAAAATTTATTGTTCCCCTGGCATTGGCTATGGTCCCGTCATCCACCATAGTAAAAACATCGCTGGCCACCTTCCGGCCTATTTTTCCCGTAAATGCTCCAATACCCTTTGCAATATTATCGGCTTCAAGCGGATGGCCCACGGCTTCATGCACCAGGACCCCACCCCAGCCGTTCTGCATTACTACATCCATCATTCCTGCAGGGGCATCCTCGGCATCAAGCATCGCTATTGCTTCACGTGCTGCCCGCCTTGAAACTTCCTCCGGGCTTACCTCATCAAACATCTCGAAGCCGCTGTGACGGCTGAGCCTTTCCCGTGACAGGTGTCTTGCCTTTCCGTCATCACTCATTGTCTGGACAATAAAGAAAAGCAGGGGCAGCTCATCACGAAGGTATATGCCTTCGCTGTTTGCTATAACACGAGCACGTATTTCATCATAATAGTCAATCATAGCCATCTTTATCCTCTCATCATAATCCATTGCTGCCTGGTCGGCTCTCTGCATTATTTCTATCCTTTTCCGGTCTGTGACATCTTCAAGCGGCCTTTGAACCGTAATAAAACTTTCCCTTGAAGCCTCGTTCACATTAACAGGTGTAACCGGACCTCCTTCCCTGGCCACATAGGAAGCAACCCTTGCTGCCCTCAGCAGATTTTCAGTATTGATATCGTCGGTAAAGGCATAGCCTGTTTTATTACCGGATATTACTCTTACACCTGCACCCTGGCTTATGCCATACAGGCCGCTCTTGAATTTCGACTCTTCCATAACGACATTCCTGGAAGTGCGGTTTTCAAGGTAGACTTCGGCGAAATCACCTCCTTTGCCCAGTGCTTCTGCAATAACCTTATCAAGGCTTGCCTTGTCAATATCGAGTCCGCTTGCCGATAAGCCCTGTGGCTTGCATGAAGTAAGCTGTGATAACAGGGCGGGAGTTGCCGCTATAAGAAGTCCGCCCTTCATACTTAATTCCAGGAATTTTCGTCTCGGAATATCCCTGACAAAGTATTTCTTTTCATTCATAACTGTTGATTTTAAATATTTTATAAGATCCCCCTTATTTATGAGCCGTTAAATTATTTAAAAAAAATCAGAAAGCATATTAGCTGACAATATTTAACATTAATTTGCTTTTTGATCACTCAGGGATTCAAATCTTGATATTATTACAGCACCGCAGCTGTCACTGAATACATTTGCCGTTGTCCTGAACATGTCCAGTATCCTGTCAACTGCCAGTATTATTGCCACACCCTCCAGGGGCAGGCCTACAGCACTGAGAATTATTGACATCATAACCATGCCGCTCATTGGAATGCTTGCGGCCCCTATCGATGCCAGTACTGCCGTAACTGCTACCGTGATCTGTGCGGTAAAGCTGAGGTCAAAGCCATAAACCTGGGCTATAAAAATGGTTGCCACGCATTCGTACAGAGCAGTGCCATCCATATTCATTGTGGCTCCTATAGGTAAAACAAAACCGGCTGCCCTTTTTGATGCACCCGATTCTTCGGTTACGGCTTTCATTGTGAGTGGCAGGGTGACAATCGTGGAACATGTTGAAAAAGCAGTGAAAAGAGCCGGGAGCATACCACGGTAATGTTTTACGGGATTTATTTTGCCCAGGGTTCTCAATAACAACGGAAGGGTAATTAACATGTGTATTGCCAGGCCGGCCAGCACCACAAGGAAATAAAATCCCAGTGATTTGAAAGCACTGAAGCCGGTCTCTGCCACTATCTTTGAAATTATCCCGAAAACTCCAAAGGGTGCAGACCATATTATGAAGGTGGTCATTTTCAGCATAGCTTCAAATGCTGCATCAAAAACATTCCTGAGCAGGTCTCGCTGATCAGGTTTTAGCTTTGTAATGAAAAAACCGAAAAGGATGGAAAAGAATATAACGGGCAAGACATCGCCCGATGCCATTGCATGAATGGGATTCTCAGGGATTATGTTCAGCAAAATATCACCCAGGCCCTGCTCAATAACATCTATACCTGTCGGCTCTGCCTCGAGGCCAATCTCGGCTCCCCTTCCTGGTTGCAATATATTTACAAGTGTCTGACCGGTTATTATGGCCAGGCAGCTGGTTATGAGGTAATATGCCAGAGTTCGCAAACCAATGCGTCCCAGTCCATGTGCTGATCCGACCTGAGCAACAGCGCTTATTATAGAAGTAATAATAAGCGGAATGATTGCCATCCTTAATAATCGCAGAAATATACTGGCCAGAGGTTCAACAAAAGGAATGATTCCTTCTCCAAAAACGGAACCCGCGATTATACCAAGGATGAAACCACCGAATATCCAGAATGTCAGGGTGTACTTTCCAGTTTTTGGCATATTCCAGTTTACCCGGTTTGGACCTGAAGATCCATCGAAGTAATTCAGACCCGTACCATCATTTACTTAATAACAAACTCTTTTTCTTTCAGAATCCCCCCTCTTGTGGATGAAACAGTTGCCTCACCCCTGATTTCAGCTTCCCTATATAGCCGAACCGTGAACTCCCTGCTGTTAGTACAGCCTCCCTGGGCATATCCCGCATCGAGAGT
The DNA here is from genome assembly GCA_011050615.1 of Bacteroidota bacterium. GTDB lineage: Bacteria > Bacteroidota > Bacteroidia > Bacteroidales > VadinHA17 > UBA9300. The sequence goes on along the minus strand of DRFJ01000054.1, from coordinate 17,749 downwards.
AAGGGATGATTGTGCCCGGTCTCTTCCATACCTTCCATAATAGCCTCTTCCCCTGCCTCTTTCTTCACTTATAATTTTCATCACCGGGTCTTCTCCTTCCACCAATTTCCTGTCAAAACTTATTGTCACCTGGTCCTCCTTAACAATTTTTACCAGGTGTGCCTGTTTAAGTGCCGTTGGTAATTTACCTGTATTCCTGTATGTTACAGTTATTCTGTAATCTGTTGAGTCTTTTTTATATGACTTTTCTTTTTTAACCTTAATATCATCCCACTCCAGCATTGGAAGATGCTTCACCATTTCCAGGTTAAACAGTGCCTGGTTTTTTGCCCAGGGTAAAAGATGTCTGGCAGGCGGATTCTGGGAAAAGAATTTCGGGTGGAAACCACCTATTTCCACCTTGCCATACACCGGATGTACAGCTTCAGTCCATTCAATGAAACCATCTCCGTTATTTTCCTCATCATCCCATCTCAGCAGATCAATTTCATCAATATCCCCATCGTCATCATAATCTTTGAACCTGGCCCCGTTCCAGAGCTCATCGCCGTACCATATTGAACCATAGTACCAGTAACCGAAATCCGGACCGTGACCGAAGAGGGGATTTCCTCCCCCGTAATCCTGGTAGACATCACCTGCCCTTTGGTAGCCTGTTATTTTCTTTCCTATTTCATCAAAATACTTATACCACTCAAGATCTTCTTCATACATTCTCTCATCTGAAGGAGATGTTGAAGGTGGTCTGAGGTGCATGGGAACCCTGGTATCCATGGAGTTGACTATATAAACATTGGGATGTGACAGGAGGAAAGTTACAACTGAACGTGTTTCTGTCTCACTCAGCGGGTATTCTCCGGCACCCCTCTGAGTAAACCCTCTTCCTGTTGCCTCAACATTACTTTCGGGTCTCCAGTTTTCAGGATAATTCCTGTGAAGATCAAGCCCCCCGATACCGTCTTCATTAATGCGACCGTCACCATCATTGTCAATACCTTCCGGCTCGAGCCTGTAATCTCCTTCGCCGGGGCTTACTCTTTTCATTATCCTGCCACCCGGATCTTCAGGATCAATTATCATATTGCCCTTCTCATCGTCTTTCCATCTCATCGACAATATTATGCCATCACCATTGATATCATCCGGGGAGTCCTCATCCAGCAAGCCGTCATTGTCATTATCGGTTGGTCGCACGGTACTGCGGTTACTCTGGGCTGTATGTATGTAAAGGTTATGCCCGTCAGGGTTATTCACGGGCCTCAGATAGAAGGTAAAATTATCAACAAGCCTGCTTATTTCATCATCCTTGCCATAAGAGTTTAAAAGGTACCGGGCAAGCCACATGACTGATTCAGTACTGGTTATCTCACCACTGTGCCTGTTACCTTCAAAAAAGGCAGCAGGTTTATCGGTATGTTTCCCCTTACTTTTGTTTGTAATGGTCATCTGTAATATTGGCCTTCCTTCAAAACTTTCGGCTACCTGGTAAAGATCAACGAGGTCAGGATATTCCTGTGACCATCTCACCAGCCACTCATTTATCACATCGGCGGAATGGAATTTGTCAAAGTCTAATTTCTCTCCTGCAATATATTCCACGTCATCATGCCTTACCTGGGGGAAAAAACTCAGGCCATGCCTGTAACCGCCAACGGTGTATACCGAATCATTGGCATCCGACTCGGGCCAGATAACAGGATTCAGGATTTTATAGTCCTGACTGAAAACATTAGCTGCCAGCAGAACAAGTGAAATCAAAAACAACGTCCTCTTCATTTGTACGGATTTAAAAGGTTCAGAAATAAACTATATAAAAGTATTAATTTCTGCGAAACAGGATCTGCCAATACGAATGTTCTGGAACAGTCTTATGCAGATGTCATCCCTTTGAGGATATCATCTCAAGCTTCTCCGGATTAACAATTTCAATCGTCTTACCATGCAGCTGAATGATGCCTTCCTTTCTGAAATCTGAAAGGCTTCTTATGACATTCGCCGTACTCATGCTTATATAATCGGCTATCTCCTTGCGCGAAACAGGCAGCTCAAAAATCATTGACTTATAAATATCCCTGGCAAAATATAAAAGGATATAAGCCACCCTGCCGGCAAGATTGCGGCTTCTGATATCCAGAGTCTGCAAAATAATCTTATCGCTTATCTGTGAAAGCTTGATCATCAGCTGAAGTGCAAAATTACCATGACTCAGCACCAGTGACCGGATATGATCCAGCTTAATGCTGCATATCACCGATTCCTCAATTGCCGACACTGAGTATTTATATCTCTCTTCAGAGAAAATACTTATGTTGCTGACAAATTCAAACGGTTTTGTGATTGCTATTATCTGCTCATGCCCCGTCTGTGTCTCCTTGTATACTTTTACAAGTCCGCTTTTTAAATACTTAAAATCCTGGATGGGATCATCTTCCTTATGTATAATACCTCCCCTGCCGAATGAGTATTCCTTATGGTAGTCACAAAGTGTTGTTACTTCCGAATCCCCGAGAGTCGAAAATGCCACATTCCGGAACTGGCAGTCTGAGCACTGGCACTTATTATTTTTTATCATACCTTATTAACAATTTATATCTACAAAGTAACCTATTTAAATAATTATCCTGACAAATTTATCCGGTTTTTATATTATTGCTTTTTTCTGACTATTTTGACCACCTTTAACAAACATAAGCAAAATATGTCCTTCGGCGGATCGATATACAAGACAGATTATCACGTACACACATATTATAGTGATGGCAAAGCCTGGCCTGAGGAATATATAAGCAGGGCAATTGATGCCGGCCTTTCGGAAATAGGCTTTTCCGATCATCTTACCCTTACCGGGGAGCAGCAGGACTGGAGCATAAAGCTATCATTGCTTGATGAATACATTAACCGTATCATAAAACTTAAGGAAAACGAAAATGCCTTAATTGTCAGACTTGGCCTTGAGGTTGATTATTTCCCGGGCAAAGAAGAAGAGATATCCGGGTATATCGCTGGTCTGCCCCTGGATTATGTTATTGGTTCTGTACATTATATGGAGGACTCCAGTGTAGACCTTGGACCTGAATATTATGAGAATAAAGACATAGACATGATTTTTGAAAAATATTTTGGCCTTGTAGCGCAGGCCGCATCTTCAGGTTTATTCGATTTTATGGCACATCCCGACCTCGTCAGGATTTTCAGGTATCATCCTTCTCATAACGCTGAACCTCTTTACCGTAGCCTGGCAGGACAATTAAAAAAGTCAGGTGTAGCTTTTGAAGTTAACACCAACGGGATGAATAAACCTCTCCGTGATTTCTACCCTGACCGTCGCTACCTGCATATATTCAGGGAAGAGGGAGTGCCTGTACTTGTGAACTCAGATGCACATAGTCCGGCCCGGCTGGGGCAACATTTCGATGAGGCTTACAGGCTGCTGAAAAAGGCCGGGTTCACCGAAATGGCTACATACCATGAAAGGAAGCCTGAAATGAAGAAATTCACATTATGAGTGCATGCTTTAGAGGCTTTCAGGCAAGAACAGTGTGTTCCAGCAGGATTTTCACACCTATGCCAATTAGCAACAATCCTCCGATTATTTCAACCCTAGATCCAAGCCTTGGCCCGGCAAACTTGCCTATCCTTATCGCTGTCATTGAAGCCAGGAAAGTTACCAGGCCTATTATTATTGCCGCAAACCATATCCTTTGAGAAATTAAGGCAAAACTTATTCCAACAGCCAGGGCATCAATGCTGGTACCTACGGCCATTGAAAAGAGCGTGTAATTTGTTATTGTATTATTTTTCTTCCGGCAGGGTAGTGTGCCAAGACCTTCTATAACCATCCTCGTACCTATGAAAGCCAGTAAGCCGAAGGCTATCCAGTGATCAAGCGATTCAACGCGCTCATGAACAAAATATCCAAGGTAAAAACCTATTACGGGAAACAGACCCTGGAAGAGAGCCAGTACTGTAGCAATTTTTATTGCACGGCCGAAGGAAATATCCGGTTCCATTGCACCAGAGCCAAGGGAAACAGCAAATGAATCGAAGGAAAGACCGACTGCTATGATAAATACAGTAATAAATTCCATTACTCCGGAGAAAAAATGAATACAAAAGTATTATTTAGATTATGAAAAACATAATTTCCCGTGTAAAAAATACCAACGTTATGCTCTGGGATATTTAGTATCTTTGACCCTTTATTACAGAAGCTATGAGAGCAGTTGTCCAGAGAGTAAGCACAGCATCGGTCACCATAGAAGGCCTGGTTAAAACGAAAATAGGAAAAGGCCTTCTTGTTCTCCTTGGCATTGAGGATGCTGATAATGAGGAAGATATTAAATGGCTTGCAAATAAGATTTATCAACTCAGGATCTTTGACGACAGTGAAGGAATAATGAACCTGTCGCTCGGTGATATTGAGGGTGACATAATTGTTGTAAGCCAGTTCACTCTGCATGCAAAGACAAAAAAGGGGAACAGGCCATCATATATAAAAGCAGCAAAGCCTGGTAAAGCCATACCTGTTTATAGGAGGTTCATCGAATATTTTACCGAATTATCCGGCAAGGAACCCGGTACCGGAGAATTCGGGGCAATGATGGATGTTAGCCTGGTGAATGACGGACCGGTAACTATCATCATTGACACAAAAAACAAGGAATGAATACAAAAGAGCTAAAGAGATCTGTACTTTATATAGCAGCTTTTGCAGCCTTTATAACGCCCTTCATGGGCGCCTCAGTAAACCTTGCCCTTCCTTCGATAGGTGAAGAACTGGGAGCAAGTGCCAGGCAGCTGAACTGGGTGGTCACAGCCTACCTGCTTGGAACAGCAGTCTTTATGCTGCCCTTTGGCAGACTGGGTGATATCCTTGGCAGGAAAAAGATTTTTATGTTTGGCCTTATCCTCTTTACCCTTACCACAAGCTGCGTGCTTTTCACACATAATATCAGCTCTTTCCTTGTTTTCAGGGTATTGCAAGGGATATCAAGTGCCATGATTTTCGGCACCAGCATGGCTATAATCACTTCCGTTTTCCCTCCCGGAGAGAGAGGAAGAGCTATGGGAATAAATATTACGGCCGTTTATGCAGGGCTTTCGAGCGGACCCTTCCTCGGGGGCCTGCTCACCGAGTATTTTGGCTGGAGAAGTATTTTTGCCTTTCTCGTTCCTGTCTCAGCAGCAGCGGCCTGGCTTACCTACAGGAAAATAAAAACAGAATGGTCAGAAGCCAGGGGTGAAAAGCTCGATATACCCGGTTCGGTCTTACTTGGAGGAGGACTCGTACTCTCCATTCTGGGCTTTTCAAGAATACCCGGAATAACAGGGATTGTACTTATAGTATCAGGTTTGCTGTTGATTATAGTATTTTTCCTTTATGAAAGACGAGCAAGCTTCCCCCTGCTCAATATTAACCTTCTCGTCTCAAATAAAGCCTTCAGCTTTTCCAACCTTGCTGCCATGATACATTATGCCGCCACATCAGGGATAGGTTTCTTTATGAGCCTCTATCTCCAGTATCTGAAAGGACTGGATGCACGAACGGCAGGGCTTGTAATTATGACACAACCCATTGTTATGGCTCTTTTTTCCATCCCAGCCGGAAAATTATCAGACAGGAAAAATCCCGGGCATATAGCATCTGCAGGGATAGCTTTTACCTCAACAGGTATTTTTGCCCTTACTTTCATTCAACAATCAACATCATTATTCTATATAACAGGTATCCTGGCCTTTATCGGCCTCGGCTATGCGCTTTTCAGCTCTCCTAATTCAAATGCCATAATGAGCAGTGTAGAAAAGAAACACCTTGGTGTAGCAAGTGGCATGCTCGGGACAATGAGAATGATAGGACAGACTACAAGCCTCGGCATTGCAATGATGCTTATATCTCTTAACCTGGGCGATGAAGCTATTAATCCCTCAAACTATGACCAGCTTCTTAAAACAATAAGGACCGGTCTTATTATATTTGCAATAATTTGTATCCCGGCCATATTTGCCTCTCTGGCACGGAATAAAAAACTAAACAAACATTAAAATGAGTAATACTTTCCAGGGAAAAAGCAAGGAAGACATACAGATTCTTATCTCACGGCTTCAGGCAGATAATAATCCTGTGAACACCAGAAGGATTCTGGGACTGCTTGATTTTACAAGCCTGAATGTAACTGACACAGCAGCCACAATCGAAGACATATGTGAAAAAATAAATAACTATCAGTTTGTTTTCCCTGATCTGCCGTGCTTTGCTGCCATATGCGTTTATCCGCGCTTTGTTCACGTTTTGAAAAAGAGGCTTGCAATACCCACGGTAAAAATTGCTTCCGTGGCCGGCGGCTTCCCCTCATCCCAAACCACCACATCGGTGAAGATAGCCGAGACCAGGGAAGCCATCGAGGCCGGTGCCGATGAAATCGACATGGTAATGCCCCCTGGTGAATTCATTGAGGGTAATAAAAATTATATCAGGGATGAGATAGCCTCAGTAAAGGAAATTATGGGTGGTAAACGCCTGAAGATCATTATAGAAAGCGGAGTGCTGTCAGATCCTGAATTAATATACAGTGCCTCAATACTAGCAATGGAATCAGGTGCTGATTTTATAAAAACCTCCACGGGAAAAGAAAAAGTATCAGCCTCTCCTGATGCTGTATATATTATGTGCCATGCAATCAAAAATTTCTACCATGCCAGCGGTAAAATGATCGGTATTAAACCAGCCGGTGGAATAGCAAGCACAGAGGATGCCCTGAGTTACTATTCTCTTGTTGAAACGATACTGGGTAAAGAATGGCTTTTACCCGAAAATTTCAGGATAGGTGCAAGCCGTCTGGCCAATATTTTACTTAGCGAAGTCGAAGGAAGAAATGTGGATTATTTCTGATTTAATAATGACTACCCAACGTATACCTGAACCCTTTACCGAAGACATCTTCAGGTCAGAAGGGATATTTGCCCTTCTCATCCTGCCGGTATTGATCTATCTCCTTATCTCGATGACCGAAAAATATTCCCTGGCCACGATCATTAAAATAGTCTTCAGCAATAAATACGCACATACCGCTTACCGCAGAAGTAACCCGGGTATACAATTATTCAATGTTTTACTGGGCTTTTTAAGCATAATAAGTATATCTACATTTATTCTTTTCGCGGAAATCCATTTTAATGTCACCTTCTTTGATCTCAAATCCTTAATGCTCTGGCTTTTCAACCTGCTCATAGTTACAGCGGGGATTTCCTTCACATACCTGACCTGCCTGGCTGCAGGTTCGCTGTCCCGTACAGCGGATGCTTTCAGGGAATACCTGTTCAATGTTTCGCTGAATTATAAACTAATCGGTATACTGCTGATGATAGTCAATTTTCTTATATCTTACCTGATAAGTGTCCCCGATAAATACCTCATATTTCTGTCTTTCTTCATGATAGCTATTATCCTTATTTTCAGGATAGTAAGGCTTGTATATATTTTTCTTAGGAGGAGTTTTTCATTATTTTATATGATTTTGTATCTTTGCACACTGGAATTTTCCCCAGCTCTTATATTGATAAGATATCTGAGCGGCCAGGCACAATAAAATAGAAGGCTAGTTGTTATACACTTAAAATCAGAGTGTTTTGAAGATAAAAAGTATACTGGTATCGCAACCTGAACCACAGAATCCAAAATCACCTTATTTCGAACTTGCCAGGAATCATGGATTAAAAATTGATTTCAGGCCCTTTATAGAAGTAGTGGGTATCCCGGCAAAAGAGTTCAGGCAGCAAAAAATCAATATTCTTGATTATACAGCCGTTATCTTTACAAGTAAAACAGCCATTGATCACTTCTTCAGAATATGTGACGAACTGCGCATCAGCGTCCCTGACTCCATGAAATATTTCTGTATTACTGAAAATGTTGCATTTTACCTGCAGAAATATATTGTGTACAGGAAAAGGAAAATCTTCTACGGTAACTCAAAGTTTCCCGATCTCTGCACCATCGTGTCAAAGCATAAAGACGACAAGTACTTCGTTCCCCTGTCTGTGCCACATAAGGCGGAGATACCGGAACTGCTCGACAAACATAAGATAAAGTATACCATTGGAAACCTGTACCGGACTATAAGTGCCGACTTGTCTGACCTGGCAGATGTTTATTATGACATACTGGTCTTTTACAGTCCCTCAGGTCCAAAATCATTGCTTGAGAATTTTCCTGACTTTAAACAGAACAACACAAAGATTGCAGCCTTCGGGTCAACAACCGCCGAAGCTCTTGATAAACTGGGGCTCAGACTTGACATCCATGCCCCTAATCCCCAGGCTCCATCCATGACAATGGCACTGGATCAGTTCATTAAAGAACAGAAGAAGACTAAATAGGTGGAAAGCGCCGGAAGGAAATTCAACAGGTGAGTTCCACGGAAAAGACATATAAGGATCTGCGGCATGGATAATAATAAATTCACCTTCAGTAAAAAAGAGAAACTCTGCAGCCGCAAAGTCATTTCAATGTTATTTGAAAACGGAAAATCTTTCAACTCGGAACCTTTCAGGGTACTCTGGATGAAAAGCAATAATGAACTTCCATTTCCTGCACAGACAGCCATTAGCGCAGGGAAAAAGTCTTTCCCGCGGGCCGTCACACGTAACAGGATAAAAAGATTGGTGCGTGAAGTGTGGCGGCTAAATAAAAATGAACTCTACCGGCAGCTAAACCAGATGAGCACACAGGTCTATATCATGATTCTTTATACAGGCACCGAAGTGCCCGAATACGGGAAGCTGGAAACACAGATGAAAAATCTTGTCCGGAAATTTTCACTGCATTTGAACGCAAGCCCGAAAAATAATTAATCCCTTTGTTACTTTTGGCAACTATTTTGCATCAAAAAAACGGGATAATAGTCTTTAAAAACGGAAATATTTCTTATTATGAATAAAAAGTTATACAAAAGCCTGCTGATAAGTCTTGCGGTATTAGTTATATCTGTCTTTGCAACCGCATTTATTGCAAGGAATGAATCAAAAGATTTTAAACTGCAGAAAAACCTTGATATCTTCTACTCCCTGATCAGGGAACTCAATGCTTTTTACGTTGATGAGATCAAACCTGATGAACTGTTCAGGGAAAGTATTGATGAAATGCTTAATGATCTTGACCCGTATACGACATACTATCCTGAATCGGAAAGTGATGAATTTGCTTTTATGACAACCGGTAAATACGGGGGTATAGGTTCTCTTATTAGAAAAAAAGGTGATTATACAGTTCTTACACAGATATATAAGGGCTTTCCTGCTGATGTGGCAGGACTGAAGGCAGGTGATGTACTGAAAAAGATAAACGGCGAATCACTTAAAGGCCTGACTGCTGAACAGGTAAGTGAAAAGCTTAAGGGGGAAGCTAATACTGATATGACCCTCCTTATTGAAAGACAGGGCAGGGAAATAGGGAAAAGTGTCACCCGTAAAAGAATTACAATCCCTCCCGTACCTTATTACGGCATGGCAGATGATGAAACGGGATATATAAGATTTACCAATTTTACACAGGATTGCAGCGCAGATGTAAGAAATGCCCTTGTTTCGCTGATCGAAAAACACAATGCCGGCAAAATTATACTTGACCTCAGATCCAATCCCGGTGGTTTACTTTCAGAAGCTGTTGAGATAGTTAACTTTTTCGTAGGCCCGGGGCATGAAGTGGTAAGCACCAGAGGCAGGGTGAAAAGATTTGACAATACCTACAAGACCACAAAGCAGGCCATTAATGAAGACATTCCCCTTGTGGTAATGATTAACAGCAATACGGCATCGGCAGCAGAGATACTGGCCGGAGCAATCCAGGACCTCGACAGGGGTGTGGTTGTGGGTCAGAGATCCTATGGCAAGGGCCTGGTCCAGATAAGCCGGCCACTCAGCTATAACGCAACACTCAAGCTTACGACGGCCAAATACTATATCCCCTCGGGCAGATGCATACAGGCCCTGGATTTTTCAAACCGTAACGAAGACGGCAGCGTGGGACACATACCCGATTCACTCACTTCAGAATTCAGAACCCGGAACGGCCGAATAGTAAAGGACGGCGGGGGTATTGCGCCTGACTATGAAGCAGAACCCGAACAGATGAGCCAGTTTTCAACAGAACTCTATATCAGATCCCTGATCTTTGACTTTGCAACTGACTTTTACTGGGATAACTCCACCATAGATGAACCCGGAAGCTATCAGTTGAGTGAAGAGGCCTTCAGTGAATTCGGGGCCTTTCTCGAGAAAAGGAATTTTACCTATACCTCGGCAACAGAGGGAGCCCTCGAAAGGCTTACTGCCGCTGCGAAAAGGGAAAAGTACTATCAGAACAATGAAGAACTTTTTGCTGAACTGGAAAAAAGCCTTGACCATAAGTTGCAAAATGACCTTGATCTTTTCAGGGATGAGGTGACAAGGCTCCTTGAAGATGAAATAGTAGGGAGGTACTACTATGAGGAAGGTGTAATAAAGCATACACTCAGATCAGATAAGCAAATCTTGAAAGCCATCGAGGTAATAAATAATGAAAATCTTTATACCTCAACCTTGCAGGGTACATCTGGAATGCTTTCAAAAAAATAATATATGAGCATGGGAAATATGATCCTGATACCCGGACCGGTAAAAACTTCACATATTGCAGAATACTTTAACAAAACCTCTGACGACAAATCAGCCGGAGCCCATTCGGTCTTTCTCGGCCAGGTGCGCAGCGATATGGTTGACGACCGCACTGTGAGAGCAATCGAATATTCGGCCTATGAGGAAATGGTTGCAAAGGAAACGCTGAGAATCAAGGAAATCATTATGACAGCCTTCAGTGATGTCAAAGATGTGGTAATTGTCCATTCAACAGGTATTGTGAAAGCAGGTGAACTGTCACTCTTTGTAATGGTCACAGCCGGCCACCGCGACCATGCCACACGGGCCTGCAGGCATGTACTTGAAATGATCAAGGAGAATTTTCCTGTCTGGAAAAAGGAAATCTTCGATGATGACACCCATCAGTGGCAACATTGAAACCAGGCTGAGTCATTTCGCCTCCCTTATTTACACTAGCCCCCGGCAAAGGGTGGCAGCAAGGCTACCTCATCTCCTTCGTGTAAGTTCTTATTCCCCCGGGCAAGGGCGTGATTCACTGAGATATTGAACTTATAATCCGCAAAAGACGGATATTGCGCTATCATTTGTTTCTTTAAGCCATCAAGACTGCTGACATTATCCAGCTCAAGCTCCTGCCTGCCTGCCTCCTCTGCCAGTACGCCAAATAATAATACCCTTATTTTCATTTTTCCTCCTTTCCTAATGTGCTTCCAACCAGTTCTTCCCGAAGCCGTGTTCCACGATCAGTGGGACATCAAGCTTGCATGCCTCTTCCATCTCTTTGACAACCATATCCCTCAATTTATTTTTGTCGGATTCGGCAACCTCAAAAATGAGCTCATCATGCACCTGCAATATCATAGAGGCCTTAAGATCAGATTCCTTCAGCTTATTGTGAATATTGATCATCGCTATCTTAATTATATCTGCTGCTGATCCCTGTATGGGTGCATTTATCGCGTTACGCTCGGCATTGCTTCTGAGGAGCGAGTTGCGCGACTGTATATCACGGAGATACCTCTTGCGTCCAAACATGGTTGTTACATAACCATTCTTCCTCCCTTTTTCAATGCTCTTTTCCATATATTTCTTCACCCCGGGATAGGATACAAAGTAACCGTCTATAAGATCCTTTGCCTCAGAACGGCTTATATTAAGCCGTTGTGACAGGCCGAAAGCAGAAATACCGTATATGATGCCAAAATTTGCCGTTTTTGCCCTGGACCTCATTTCACGGCTTACCTCCCCGGGCTTTACCCCGAAAATCTTTGCCGCTGTTGCTGAGTGGATATCCTGCCCACCCATGAAATCTTCCTTCATCCCCTGGTCACCGCTCAGATGAGCCATAAGCCTGAGTTCAATCTGAGAATAGTCAGCCGACAGGAACACATTTCCCTTATCCGGGATAAAAGCCTTACGTATTTCCCTGCCACTCTCATCCCTGATAGGTATGTTCTGCAGGTTGGGATTGTTGGAACTTAACCTGCCTGTGGATGCTATAGCCTGGTTGTACGATGTATGAATTCTTCCTGTCTTTTGGCTCATTAATTCAGGCAGGGCTTCCACATAGGTTGATAGCAGCTTCTTCAGACCCCGGTAATCAAGAACCTTGTTTATAATAGGATGCCTGTCGCTCAGGCGCTGTAAAGCCTCCTCGTTCGTAACATACTGGTTTGTCTTTGTTTTCTTTGCCTTATCATCCAGCTTGAGCTTTTTAAACAGTATATCCCCCAGCTGCCTGGGAGATCCTATGTTAAATTCTGCACCTGCAAGTTCATAAATTTCCTTCTCCAGGCCTTTGATCTTGTCCTTCAGCACCCCTGAATATTCTTTCAGCGCTTCCTTATTCACCAAAACCCCCCTTCTTTCCATCCCGGCCAGTACGGGTATCAGGGGCATCTCAATCTCCCTGGCCAGCTCATATAAATTTTCCTTTTTCAGTCTTTCATAGAACAATTGCTTTAATTGATAGGTGATATCAGCATCTTCTACAGCATATTCTGTTAATCTATCTACAGCAACTGATCTCATGCTTTTTTGCATCTTCCCCTTGTCGCCTATTAATGACTCTATAGCTATGGGCTTATATTTCAGGTAGGTTTCGGCAAGGTAGTCCATATTATGTCTCATATCCGGCTCCAGCAGGTAATGTGCTATCATGGTATCGAACAGCTCCCCTTTGACTTCTATCCCGTAGGAATTAAGAACCTGGATATCGAATTTCAGGTTCTGGCCAATCTTCAGGTTATTTTCATTTTCAAAAACCGGCTTGAAGATATCAATGTTTTCCATTACGGCCTTATCATCTTCAAAATAAACCATATAGCCCTTATTATTTTCCCAGGAAAAGGAAATGGCTATCAGTTCTGCTTCAAGTGGATTCAGCGAGCTTGTCTCTGTATCGAAGCAAAATTCATTCAGTTTCAGTAATTCATCCGCCAGTTTTTTCATCTCATCCACTGTCGCCACCCTGGCATAGTCATGTTTCCTGTCATTCAGCGTTTCAAGATCGCTGGCTTTGTTGACCGGCACCCCGGCGTTTTCGAACAATGAGCCCTGCAAAGACCCACCGCCTGGTGCCGTTGTCGCTGTCCCCCCTCCTTTGTTCCGCGTATCAGCATCCAGCTTCTCTGCCAGGTTCCTGAACTCCAGCTCTGAAAACAGGTCCCGCAGTCTGCTCCTGTTTATTTCCTTCCTTAACATTTCTTCCTCATTGAGCCTGAAGGGCACATTTGTCTCAATGGTAACAAGCTTCTTGGAAAAAAGTATTTCCTCGCTGTTGTCTTCTATTATTTCCCTTTGCTTTCCGGTCAGCTTATTACTGTTCTTTATCAGGTTTTCAACGCTGCCAAATTCCGATATCAGCTTTTTGGCAGTTTTAGGTCCTATCCCCGGGGCACCCGGTATATTGTCTGCACTGTCGCCCATAAGTGCAAGAATGTCTATTACCTGTCTTGGATCGTCAATACTGTACTCCCTGCATACCTCTTCAGGCCCCATTACCACAGCAGCTCCTCCGCGGGTGGCAGGTTTATACATCTTCACCGTATCGTTAACCAGCTGGGTGAAATCCTTGTCAGGGGTCATCATAAAGGTAGTGAAACCCATATCTGCAGCCTGTCTTGACATGGTACCGATAAGGTCATCCGCCTCAAAGCCTTCTGCCTCGTATACGGGTATACCATAGGCCTCCAGTATTTCCTTGATATAGGGAACGGCCTTTTTAATATCCTCGGGTGTAGCATCCCTGTTAGCCTTATAATCCTTGTACATTTCATGCCTGAAGGTTGGTCCGGGAGGGTCAAAGATCACTGCAATATGTGAAGGGTCCTGGTTCTGAAGGATATCCTCGAGTGTAAGCATAAAGCCGAATATAGCCGAGGTGTTCATACCTTTGGAGTTTATCCTCGGATTACGGATAAAGGCATAATAAGACCTGAATATAAGTGCATAAGCATCAAGGAGGAAAAGTTTTCTATCGTTATTTTCTAACATAAGCATCATTTATTATCATCTGCAAACCATTCGGCATATGATGTGGCGGTTTCATAAAGCCTGAGACTGTGCAAAGATGTGTTAGCGGGAATGTGCGGTCTGATCCTGAAGGCGATATCCTCCACCAGCTTTTCACAGGTCGGCTGATAATCAACGACCAGGACGTTCCCGAACATTTTTTTCAGGGCTTCCAGTTTTTCACCTTCAAGCCTCCTGCTTATCACAACAGCATGGTCGAATATTTTCACAACCTCCCTGTTTACTATCTTTTTCAGGTCCCCGAAATCTATAAGCATCCCGTTTTTAGGATTCTCCGGATCATTGAGGGGTTCCCCCCTGAGTGTGACAAAGAGCCTGTATGAATGCCCGTGCACATTCCTGCAGGGTCCGTCATAGTTCCATAAGGCATGTGCCGTTTCAAAGCTAAATTCTTTTGTAACCCTTATTTTGCTCATGATCTGAATAAATCAATCTTATACAAAAGTAACCAATAATAGTAAGATTTCTTAATGCGATAGTCTGATCAGATAAGCTTGAGCTTATTTCCAATATATGAACTCACCATCAGCCATAATTTTGTAAAATTACTGACACTGATCCTTTTGGACATTAACGTTTTAACATCTGTCCTGCTGATAAGCCTGAACAGGGTAGAATAATACCTGTAAGCCAGGTACACCTGCTGGCAGGAATAGTTATAAGGATCCTGATATCAGTGACAAGCAAACAAAATATACTCTATATATTTGCTCCCCTCCGTCAACTTTCACTTTATTTTATTGTTTATAAGGCGGTAAAAATTAAATTCGCAGGTTCATACACATGGAAGGAACGACAGGTAAAGACATGAAAATCATTATTAAAAAATACCGGGCTTTTTTTGTGGCAATTATGATCTTTTCCTCACTGATTACCGGGGCACAGGACATATACACGTACAGATCACGCATATACGATTCCTACGCCAGGGGTGAAATGAGTGGATGGAGAGTTACCATTGAAGAAATGGAAAAAGTATATGACAGATCCGGAAGCATGGAATTGCTCCATGAACTCTTACTTTCACAGTACGGCTTTATTGGCTACTGCCTCAAGGAAGATATGAAAAAAGAAGCCTCATATCATCTTGCCAGGGCAAGGGCAAACCTTGAAACACTGAAAGCCAATAAGCCCGGCAGCGCCGAGCTGATAGCCCTGGAAGGTGCATTTTTTGGCTACGAGATGGGCATCCATAAATTGAAAGCCATGGTCCTTGGGCCAAAGGCAAAAGAAAAAATTGACGGTGCCGTGGAAAAAGATCCCAACTCGGTAAGAACCCTCCTTGAAAAGGCAAACCAGCTTAACTTTTCACCCAAAATCGTGGGCGGCGATACCGAGGAAGCAATCGAATATTATAAAAAGGCTATCCGTCTGATCGAAGCAGATGCCGAAAACCTCAGGAAAAACTGGATATATGTAAATACGGTGGTTGTGCTGGCAAAAGCATATGAAAAACTGGGTAATAATTCCCATGCTTGCGCACTGTATGAGAAATTAATTGATTACGACATCAATATAAAGTGGGTGAAAGATGATCTGTACAAGGGCTGTAAAAACAAATCACAGTCACTTCAATAAGGGATTAAGGCAATAAATATGGTATTATAAAACATATAATTACATCAAAATTACTTATCTTTACACTCCCATTCAATAAGGGAAAATGGCATAGAAATAGCAAGGGAAGTGGTTTAAGGATTTATGAAGGAAATAATGAAAACACAAACAAACAGCACATTCCGGTCGGTAATACCGGAATCAGCATCGAGGTATGCGGATAAGCATGCCTTATCATTCGTTGGAGAAGAAGGGTATACATACACAGCCGCTTTTAACCGGATAGAAGCCCTGGCTGCTTTTCTCGAAAAGCTGGGTATTTCCAAGGGCGATAAAGTTGCCCTCATTGGCCCTAATTCGCCCGACTGGGTAATCAGTTATCTTGCTGTCGTATACCTGGGTGCCACTATTGTTCCAATACTGCACGATTTCTCCCCGGAGGAGGTTTACAGTATACTTGAACATTCAGATGCCAGAGCCATCATTGTGGATGATAAAACAGATACTTCAATTAATAATTATCCCGGGGGTCTGAAATTTGTAATAAGCCTGAATGATTATTCATTTCTGAGAAACACCGGCGGCCAGATCGAATTTTCTATCGATGATAAACCTGCCCTTGAGTCTGAGATTAATGCCGATGACCTTGCGGCTATCATTTATACCTCCGGGACAACCGGTAATTCCAAAGGGGTTATGTTAAGCCACCGGAATATTATTTCCAATGCCATAATGGGTAAAAAACTTAAGCATATTGATGCTACCGACAGGTTTCTTTCAATCCTTCCCCTTGCACATACCTTTGAAAATACTATTGGAATGGTAATACCTGTTATCAGCGGTTCATCAATATATTATCTTCGCAAACCTCCGACAGCGCCTGTTCTGCTTCCTGCCCTCAAGGCTATCAGGCCAACAATAATGTTATCTGTTCCCCTGATTATCGAAAAAATATATTTCAACAAGATTAAGCCTTCATTTACTGAAAAAGCTACCCTGCGGATAATTTATAAAATTCCGCCCGTGAGAAAAATGCTTAACCGTATAGCCGGCAAAAAGCTTTTGGAAACCTTCGGCGGTGAAATTACTTTCTTCGGCATTGGCGGTGCAAAAGTTAATCCTGAAGTTGAGCGCTTTCTCTTTGAAGCTAAATTCCCCTACGCCATAGGTTACGGGCTCACAGAATCATCACCCCTGCTTGCAGGCATGGTCCATCCCGCCAATAAGGTGGAATCGACCGGCGCTGCCGTTGAAGGGGTAGAATTGATTCTCAATGATCCCGACCCATCCACAGGCGAAGGAGAAATATGGGCCCGGGGTCCGAATATCATGAAAGGATATTATAAGAATCCTGAAAAAACGAAAGAAGTACTTACAGAAGACGGCTGGCTCAGGACAGGCGATCTTGGGGTCTTCGACAGAGATGGTTATCTCTTTATTAAAGGAAGACTTAAAACAGTCATCGTGGGATCCAGCGGTGAAAATATCTATCCGGAAGAAATAGAATCAATGATCAATACCTTTAAGCATGTTGTAGAATCGCTCGTCATTGAAAAAGGAGGCAAACTGGTGGCCATGGTCCATATCAACAGGGAAGAGATCGAAGAGAAATACAGGAATATGAAGGAAGAGATGGCACGCATAGTGGAAGAAAAGATGCAGGAAATAATCACCGAACTGAACCACCAGGTAAACCAGCGACTTAACAGGTTTTCACGCATAAACCAGTTCGTCCTGCAACCCATTCCTTTTGAAAAAACACCCACACGAAAGATTAAAAGATATCTTTATCAATAATTGGTGGGGATCTTAAAAGTCACCCCCCCTAACGCTGAGTGGCGCATGTCGCCGAGCTCACTGTATTCACAAAGTATCCGTCAGTCCAAAATTCTCCTCCCCAAAATTGCTCTTTCACCTCCGGATGCTTTTTGAATATCTCTCTGGCAGTCAAACTCTTCACTATCGTTATGATCTGAGTCGGACTCTTTGTCGGCACACTTTGTATCAAGAAATGAACATGGTCTTT